>JAPLGZ010000164.1 GCA_026389895.1 Chloroflexota bacterium
CTGTCCAACCAGTTCCAGGATTTCATATCGTTTGCGTAAAATGGTGCCAGGCTCTAAAATATTCTGCACAGCGTGCCCCCTTTACCTTTGAAAGACGAACCTTCTTCGGAAAATGAAGGTATCTTTGCGAAGATTTATCAACCGTAAGGTTTTCGCGCAGGAACTTTTTATAATTGTCCGTGGATCAATTCTGCGTAATGTCCATTCATGTAATGACAATAACTAATGAGAACTATGTAATTAAAGACAGGATAATAGCAAAAAATTACAAAAACGGCTAAAATTCTATCGCGGTCCATTATGCGTCACGATAGCCAACCTGTCAATCCTGATATAGCTACGCAAAATGTGAATTTTCTAATGCAACGGCTGGATAAACACGGCTGTCAACATCATTGCCAACATCGCTTAACTTCGTCTGATAACTGGTTAAATCTGATAATTTGTTGGAAACAACCATGCACAGTTACGCTTTTCGCCGGAGCCAAGTATAATGGTTGGTATGCGCATGGGTATTGCTCACGCATGTTACGCTGACTTGTCGGTCTGCGTAGGAAGTAGGAAATAGGGATACGGGGCTAATTTTATCCTATCTCTTTCATCCTGTGTTCTCACAAGAGTAGGTGCGCAAGGTGAGTTACTTATACTAATATGAGGATTTGGCATGACCACAGAAGTGAATCAAGAGGCATTTGATACAGAACAATATCAACCTAAATCGCGCCCGCGCGAAAACGCAATGCTCGTTTTGCAGCGCGGCGCCGAAGCTGGACGACGTTGGCCACTCGATCGCACGCGGGCGCTAACCGTTGGTCGCAGCGACGAATGTGACATAGCGTTGCCCGACCGCCAAGTAAGCCGGCAACATGCCCGCATCACCTGGCAAGGTGATTGTTATGAGCTGGAAGATCTGGGCAGCAAAAATGGCACCCACTTAAATGGTCAAGAAGTGCAGGGTTCTGTGCCTTTGCATGATGGCGATGAAATTCAGATCGCACTCCGATTTAAGCTGGCCTTTGTTGACGCCGGCGCCACCGCACCCCTGACTGTTGACAATGATAAGGCCGGTCTGCGTCTAGATAAAGAGACCCGCCAAGTCTGGGTGAATGGTATTCTGGCCGATCCGCCGCTCAGCCTTCATCAATATCGCCTGCTGGAAGCCCTGTGGGATTCTGGTGGCGGCGTTGTTACGCGCGAGCAGATTATCGAGGCGGTCTGGCCCGAAGCAAGCAGCGAAGGCGTCAGTGAACAAGCGATTGACGCCCTGGTGCGTCGTTTACGTGAGCGGATTGCCGAAACCGATGAAGAATTCCGCTATATCGTAACCGTCCGTGGTCATGGCTTCCGTTTAGAAAATCGCTAACTCTCAAGTCCGCCGACTGTTGCGCTTGTGAACCTTGGATGCCATCATTTTTTGTGCGCAGCCAGGTTTGTGCCCAAGCATCAGTTTGTTGCCCGATAAATCGTACTTTATACGATAGCCGGATCTATGGTTGGGATCTATAGAGATTGTTTAGGTCCGCCTGTTACTCTTTGGCTGTTTATTTTTGCTCATAGAATAAAATGTCTGCTTACCTTGAACCTGTTATTCGCGCCCCCGTATATTCGAGTATAACAACCAATCCCTGGGGGCTGTATATCCACATCCCTTTTTGCGAAAAGAAATGTCCATACTGCGATTTCAACACGTATGCGAATTTGAATACACTCTTTCCGGCCACGGTTGATGCTTTATGTACGGAGATGGAACAGTGGCGCACTCGTCTGGGGTCGCGCCCCTTAACCTCGATCTTTTTGGGCGGTGGTACACCTACCGTTTTGACGGCCAGCCAACTGGCGCAATTATTTGAAACAGTCCACCGTTGCTTTCAACTGTCACCAGACTGCGAAATCACCTGTGAAGCCAATCCTGGTACCGTTGATCGTCCAAAATTCAAAGCCTTGCATCATTTAGGCGTCAATCGTTTAAGTATTGGCGTACAGAGTTTCCAACCCGAGGAATTACAGTTTTTGGGACGGATTCATGATGTGGATGACGTCGTGCGGGCTTTTGGGGCGGCGCGTGATGCCGGTTTTGCCAATATCAATTTAGACTTTATCTTTGGTCTGCCTGATCAGCCCGTGGAAAATTGGCAAGCAACATTGACGCAAGCCATTGGCCTGACCCCTGAACATCTAAGTTTGTATAGCCTAATTGTCGAACCCAATACGCCCTTGCAGCATTGGGTGCAAAGTGGGGTGGTGCGGGCGCCCGACGATGATAACGCCGCCATCTTGTATGAACTAGCGATGGCGCGGTTGGCCGATGCTGGCTATATGCAGTATGAAGTATCTAATTGGGCCAAGGAAGCCGCGCCGCCAGGATTATCCGCAGGCATCCCAACTGTGGCCCCACCCCGCTTGGCGAGCCAACATAATTTGCTCTATTGGCGCAACCAGGAATATCTTGGGATTGGGCCGGGTGCGCATAGCCATCTACGAATTGAAACGGCAGATGGCCAACTGGTTAGCCAACGTTGGGGCAATCGCAAACCGGTGGCTGGTTATGTCAAGCGCATCAATCAGGGCGAGTCGGTTGAAGAATCGAGCGAAATGATCAGCCCACGCGAGTCGATGGGTGAAACCATGATGTTGGGTCTACGTCTGTTGCAAGAGGGGGTGGCGTTTGAGCGTTTTCAAACTTTACATCAGGCCGCCATGCCCACGGTTTTTGCTACGGAACTAGCCAAACTACGCGATTGGCATTTGATTGACATCGACGAGCAGCGCGTCCGCTTGACCCGCCAAGGGTTGATGATGGGCAATCAAGTTTTTGCCGAATTTTTACCTTGACCTAACGCTTACCTTATAACAAACTGTCGGCTTACAGCTGGTCAAGGGTCAATTGTCATTTGTGGCTGGATGTGACCTGCCTGTACAATTTTTCAATCAATTCAATAAAAAGGTTTTTTTAACCAATGACGCGAGCGCTTTATCCCGGCACCTTCGATCCGATCCATAACGGGCATATTGACATTGCTGAACGGGCCAGCGCGATCTTTGCTGAAGTCGTATTTGCTGTCTACGATGCGCCACCGAAAAAATTGCTGTTTAACACAGAGGAGCGGTTGGCATTGGCACGCAGCGCGCTAGCCCATCTGACCAATGTGACTGTGACGACCTATACAGGACTTACCGTCGAATATGCGCGCCAAAACGCGGCCGATGTGATTGTCCGCGGGTTGCGTAACATCGCCGACTTCCAGTCTGAACATCAAATTGGCGGGGCTAATCACCATTTAGCCAGTGAAGTGGAACTTTGCTGTTTCTTTTGTCATGGTGAATATGCCTATCTAAGCTCAACCATTTTGAAAGAGGTCGCCAGTTTGGGCGGTGATACGACACTCTGGGCGCCTGATGCAGTGCAGCTAGCCTTACGTGACAAATTCAACTTGTCGGAAACCAATCTTAGTTCGCGAAGCGTACCGCGCCGGCGGAGCAAATTAGCACATCGCGGTTGAGCAAAAGTGATCGATTGTCAACACCCAAATTAACTTCTCTAACAAAGCGAGGAGGTGTTTTATTGCCATCTTACAGTTAATCGATCAATTGACCGAGTCACTCAATCGAGGGCGGCAAATTCCGCTCTCTGCGTTGCGCGTGGTGGATGCCACCGAATTTGGCCAGTTGCTTGAACGGATGCGGATCAACGTACCCAGTTCCATTATGGAGAGCGAACGAACCTTGGCCGAGCGCGATCGCATCTTGGCGGATGCGCACGCCGAGTATGATCGCATTCTCCAGCAGGCCAGACAAAAAGCCATGGAACTGCTTAGTGAGGATGCCATTGTAGTGGCGGCGCGCCATGAAGCAGAACGAATTACGGAAGATAGTCGCAATGCCGCCAAACGTCGGGCTGAAGAAGCTGATCGGTATGCCGTGCAAGTGCTCGAAGATTTAGCCCAGAAGTTACAAGTGATCACGAAACAAGTGGAAAATGGCGTTCAATTAATGCGAACTGGCCGGTTTATTGATTCCACTGACTATAACGAGCCAACCGAGCGCGAAGATCATTAAGCTGGCCGCGCCAAGATTGATGGTTGATCCTTGCCATTTATTTTGACAGGAAACTGCGCAAAAGTTATAATGTTCTTCTGTCTTTTGACTTTGCTGTGCAATGCCGCCTTTTTTAAGCGCATGAGCAATGCGCGTTGGTGGCATGCCTTAGAGCAAAGGACAAAAGAGCAAAGGACAAAAGAGCAAAGGGACGAGAGCAAAAGGCGCTCTAGATAAAAGCCAGGTTTTGCTTGACTAGGAAAGATTACCGGAAAGCGCTTTGCCGGGAAGAGATCGATCATGCAGTATAATATTGCACAGCTCTTAAAAGAGCCAATTGGTTCCGTTCGTCGCTATGAATTAATTGAAGACGTGGCGGACCTGGATCCAGACCTTCCCTTATTGGGACCATTGGTGGGCCAAGTGCAAATCATGCGTACGAACAGTGGCGCACTGGTTACCGGCGAGTTGAGCACGGCTGTGCGTGCGGCCTGTAATATTTGTGTGGAACCAATTGCTGTGCCTGTCCGCTTTAGCCTGGAGGAAAATTTTCGCCCACTGACCGAAGTGGAAACGGGGCGTTATCTTCGCCCTGATGAATATGAAGGCGATGCTGAAGACTTGGATGATGCGGCTTTATTGATTGATGAGCATCATATTCTGAACATCGCTGAAATCGTGCGGCAGAATATTTGGTTAAACTTACCTATGTATCCTAGCTGTAATTGGGAGGGCGCCGGCGAGTGCCCAAACTTAATAGTATTGCGGCAAAATATGGGTGATGTGCGGCTGTTACACAGTGAAGATGAACCTGACGAGGAAGAAGAAGCGATTGATCCGCGCTGGGCTGCACTGCTAAATTTACGCAACCAATCTGATCAAAATTCCAACTGATAAAACGCATCTAAGCAACATATAGAATTTTATTCTAATAATATATGTCGCCAATATGCACGCTTACAAATTGATATTTTTTGCAACGATTGCTTTGTAATAAGCAATTATAAGGAGAAAAAATGACACCATTACCGAAACGCAAACTGAGCAAGGGACGCCGTGATCGTCGTCGTGCCCATGATGCGCTGAGCGTCCCGAACCTGACGGAATGCACCAATTGCCATCAGAAAATGTTGCCTCATCGGGTCTGCCCGCATTGTGGACAGTATCGTGGACGCCAGGTGCTTGATGTTGGCGATGCAACCAAAGCCGCATAAGCAACCAAAACAAAGGGGATTTGGCGTTGATAACCAAATCCCCTTTTCGTTGGGCAGGCAAGTACAAGGTTCCCCCGAATTCTCCCTGTTTTTGTGCTTGCCACCATCTCCATCGCCTGAACATTTTGCCTAAATTATCCTTATGACTGAATTTTACTTTATTCCTGGCGCGCATTCAACAGGTTTCCTCTTTCCCGGCCAGGGTAGCCAGCATGTCGGCATGACGCGTGAGTTGGTTGATGCTTACCCAATTGCCAAAGCTACGTTTGAAGAAGCGGATGCGGTGCTTGGTTTCCCCATTAGCCAGCTCTGTTTTGAAGGCCCAGAAACGGAATTGACCGATACGATCAATGCCCAGCCGGCGTTGTTAGCGGCTAGTGTGGCCATTCTGCGCGTCATTCAACAGGAAATGGGGTCAGTGGCCTTGTCACCTGAAGCTGAGCACCCTTCTTTTGTGGCTGGCCATAGCATGGGCGAATATACCGCATTGGTGGCGGCTGGCAGTGTTAGCTTTGCGGATGGTCTGCGTTTAGTGCGCGAGCGGGGCCGCTTGATGAAAGAGGCTGGTGAAAAAGCCCCTGGTATGATGGCGGCTGTGTTGGGTTTAGACGAAGCGCAGGTTGCCGAGATTTGTGCCGCAGCGACCACTGAGGGTGGTATTGCCCAGGTGGCCAATGATAATTGCCCAGGCCAGGTTGTCATTTCTGGTGACCGCGAAGGTATGGAAGCGACGATAGCGGCCCTTCGCGCGGCTGGTGCAAAAAAGGTGGTCCCGTTGGCGGTGAGTATTGCTGCGCATAGCCCTTTGATGCAGCCGGCTGCCGATCAGTTGCAACGTGTGATTGATGCAACCACGATTACCGCGCCCACCGTGCCGATTATTGCTAATACGAGTGCGCAATTGTTGACCAGCGCCGAGGCAATTCGTGCCGAATTGGTGGCCCAGTTGACGGGTAGTGTACGCTGGTCGGCTTCGATGCAGTTGGCCTTGCAGGCGGGTGTCACCACCTTTGTGGAAATTGGCCCAGGCGAGGTGCTAGCTGGGTTGATGAAGCGCATTGAGCGAAGCGTCGCGCGCGTGACGATCAATACTCCAGAAGGTGTGCGCGCTTTTGTATGAAGTGGGGCTCCTGGGCAAACTAGCTCATTTCACGGCTAATTCAAGTTTTGGTTACTCTTATTTCGTATTCGCCATTTCTTGATTTAAGCGGTATAATCTTTTTACACTGCACAATGGAGATGAGAAGTCTTTAATCTGATGCGGTTAACTCTCTCATCTAATACAAATCAATTCGTGTTATTGTTCATTGCCGATGAACATTGCCTATATAAAATATTGCGGATAGGACTTTTATGGACTTTTCGGGTAAAGTAGCGTTGGTGACAGGCAGCAGCAGTGGTATCGGGGCTGCTATCGCCAAAGAATTGGCAACAGCCAAAGCCAAAGTCGCCGTTCATTACCGGGGCAATGCCGATGGTGCCAATCTTGTGGCCGAAGAAATTCGCCAACAAGGCGGCACCTGTTCGATCTATCAGGCTGATGTCAGCAGCCCAGAAGAGGCCGCCAGTTTGGTCAAGCAAGTGCAACAAGAATTAGGCAGCTTGGACATCTTGATCAACAATGCTGGCACCACGCGCGACACGTTGCTGATGACGATGAAAGAAGAAGATTGGGATCTGGTCATCAATACCAATCTGAAGAGTGTCTATGCCATGTCACGGGCTGCCTTGCGCGGGATGATCAAAAGCCGCTGGGGGCGGATTGTTAACATTACCAGTGTGGTTGGTTTAACGGGCCAAGCTGGTCAAGCCAATTATGCCGCAAGCAAGGCTGGGATTATTGGCTTCACCAAAAGCCTGGCGCGTGAAGTCGCCAGTCGGAACATTACCGTTAATGCCGTCGCACCAGGTTTTATTCCCACAGCTTTAACCGCTGTATTAAACGAAGAGCAGAATAAAGCCATTGTGAGTGACACCCCCGTGGGACGCATGGGTACGCCGGAAGAGGTGGCGTGGGCTGTCTTGTTCTTAGCTGCCGAACGTTCTAGTTTTATTACTGGTCAAGTGCTGAGCGTAGATGGCGGATTGGTGATGGCGTAAACGAAACAATGAATCATTTATCCCAAACATCCTCCGCGGTTTTTAACCAGCCGAAAGGTAAATTGAGTATGTCGGCTGAGAATAATATCAATAAAAATAATACCGAGAAGAGCCCTACGCCAAGCGACGGTGATCACAATCAGGTTATCCGACAGCGACGCCAAGCGCGTCGGCAAGCGTTACAAGCGCTGTTTGAGGTGGATATTGTAAAACATCTACCAGGCGTCGTCGTTGATGAGCATTTGGCGCAGCATCCGCCGGGTGAGCATGGGGCAGAATTTTTGCGCTGGCTGGTGAGCGGTGTTGTTAGACACAAAGTTCGACTGGACGAAATTATTCAAAAATATGCACCTGATTGGCCAATTGATCAGCTTGCTATTATTGATCGCAATATTTTGCGCATGGCCTTGTTTGAAATTGGTTGCCATGATGCCGCTACGCCACCTAAGGTTGTGATCAACGAAGCCGTAGAATTGGCCAAAATGTTTGGCGGTGATAGTAGCCCCCGTTTTGTCAATGGTGTGCTGGGTTCAGCACTGGATGAGGTCTTTAGGAAACTCCTCTAAAAAGATTCCTATAAACTGCCTATGGATACTAGCTTCTTTGGGATCGGCATACCGGAAATTGTTTTTATTGTGGTCATCGCATTGATCGTATTGGGCCCGGAACGTTTACCGAGCACGATGCGTGAGATTGCGAAAATGTGGGGCTATGTCCGCAATCTTTCGCGTGAGCTAACCTCGCAGTTTGGTGACGAACTGAAGGTGCTTGATGATATCAATCCCCAAAAGTTGATGCGCGAGATGGTTGACACGGCCGAAAAAGAAGCCAAGCAACACATGGATAGTCTGAAATCGGTTACGACAACGAAGACAACAACCACTGTGACCACGGCGACTGCAACCGCTTTGCCCACAGCGGCGCCAACGGAAGCGGAAGTGGTTGTCGAGTCTACGACCACCGAAACGACTGTCGTTAACGAGGTGCTCGTTGATCCAACACCGGCTGCTATTACGGTGGACTCAACCGCAGCGCCTGTCGAAGAGGTGGAAAATCGGATCTTGCCCCCCACCCCCAAGGATGAGATCACGGACGAAGTCGTAGCAGAAGCTACGCTTGATCAAGCCGTGACAGAACCTACCCTAGATGAAGTTGTGGCGGAAGTGCCAGTAGCGGGGCCAATGATCGAAAGCCAACTGGTTCAACATGCAACGGCCGTGAGCTTAAATGGCGCCTCTGATAAACAAGAGAATCTCGGTTAAGAAAAATCTTCGCAAGTAGTAAGAGTGGTGCAACCGAAACCTGGTCATCGATTAAACAGTAAGGCGGTTATAAGCCTATGGCAATTACAATGAATCAACAACCCCCTGATCCGGCCAGTGAAGGCCAGATGACGCTCATTGAGCATCTGAACGAATTGCGGGTTCGGCTCATCTGGATCATTTCGTCGCTGCTGGTTGGTACATTGGCGGCATTCTTTTTCCGAGATGCTCTGCTGACATTTCTTCAAGCCCCACTCGGTTCGGCGCCCTTGATTTCTACTGGCCCCACCGATACCATTATCAACGTCTTCAAGATCAGCTTTATGGTGGGTGCATCTATCGCCATGCCGGTGATCGTCTACCAACTGGTTGCGTTCGCTGCGCCAGGTTTATATCCCCACGAAAAACGTGCGCTATTCCTGACTTTGCCGGCGATCATGGTGCTCTTTTTGAGCGGCATGGCCTTTGCCTTTTATGTAATGTTGCCTGTCGCCATCCAGTTTTTGCAGACCTTTGCTGGGACTCACGTCGAACAGTTGTGGACGCTTGATCGCTATGTCGGCTTTGTGACGCAAATTGTCTTCTGGATTGGGGTTTCCTTTGAAACGCCGGTCGTTCTTGGCTTTTTGTCACGCACAGGGATTGTGAGCGGTCCACAATTACTTAACTTTTGGCGTTATGCCCTGGTAATTATTGCGGTCATTTCTGCGGTTATCACACCGACAGTTGATCCAGTCAATATGGCGCTCGTGATGGCGCCCCTGATCTTTCTCTATTTTGTCAGTGTGGGGCTTGGCTATATGCTCTATAAACCGCGCACGCCGCGTGATTTCTCAGACTAGCCTTGATGCCGTGTCATGAGTGATCGTTTTGCCCTGATTGCCCGTAAGCAGGAAGTACGGCGACAGATTGAGCACATTCGTCGCCACTGGGAACGCGAACAGAGACAGTTGCCAGTCAATGCGCGACGTCTTAATCAGTTGGCAACGCAACTTGAGCAATTGATGGCAGAAGAATACAATTTGCGCATCAAAATCGACCAGAGTAAAGATCAATAATTCAAGTAAGGGCGACCATTGCGTCGCCCTTATTTTGTCCACGCATCCAACGCTGTGATGTGTCTATAAGCCGCTTTACGTGAACATGATGCTGGTCCGTGAACAATTTTGCAGAGGAGCAGGGCAATGCAGGAACGCTTTGACGCGGTCATCGTGGCTGGGTATGACCGGCATAAATTGGATCCGCTGACTGAACAGAGTGGCGAACCGCATAAGGTCTTAATTAAAATTGCGGGTAAGCCCATGATCTGGTATGTAGTCAATGCACTGGTGCAGAGTCAGGCCATTGATCGGATTGTGATTGTCGGGTTGGGGCCAGAAGATGGCGTAGAGTTCGGTCGCCCCGTCCATTATCTGCCCGATCAAGGTAGTATGTTCGATAATGTGATCTATGGTTTCAACTGGTTGGCGCAATCCCAGGCCCAGGAGCGCTATGCCCTGTTGCTAACCGGTGACATTCCCTTGTTAACCAGCGTAATGGTCGATCAATTCGTCGTCACCTGCCAACCGCTGACGCAAGATGTTTATTGGGGCATCGTGGAAAAGCGGGTTATGGAAGCGACTTTCCCGCTGAGCCAACGCAGCTATTTACGCCTGATGGAAGGCCAATTTTGTAATGGTAATCTTTTTTTGGGTAAAATTGCGGCGCCATTGAAGCGTCAACAACTGGTCAAACAGATGCTCGATCAGCGTAAAAGCGTTGTGCGCCAACTTCGTTTATTAGGCTTCGGTGTGATTATTAAGTTTTTGTTTCACCGCTTGCGTCTGCGCGATTTGTTGGGTATTGTCCAGCGTGCCCTCGATCTCAGCGGCGCGCCAGTGATTCTACCTTTTGCCGAAGCGGCGATGGATGTGGATAAACCTCATCAACTTGCGCAGGTCGTGGCCTATCTAGAACAACATTCGCCCGCCATCGATCAACAAAATGTGTAATCAACACCCCATGTATAGCTGGCTCACCCTGCTTATTCGGCGTGTAGAAACTTGGGATAGCGCCGTGAGCGCACAACTCGCCCTCAAGGCGGTTGAAGACCAACCACACCCGCCCACTTTTTGGCCAGCTTTGCTGCTCGCTCACCTTGGTGATAGTTGGCTCTGGGTGTTGATCGCCGGGCTGTTATTTAAGTCGGCCTATCGATCCGGTGCAGAGGCGCGCCGCCGTCGTATGCCCTTGCTCTGGACGTGGCTAATCAGTCTGATCGCCGCCACAATGGCAACGTTATGGGTGAAGCGCCAGATCAAGCGGTCGCGACCTGGCAAACGCCCATTGCTTTATGGACGCGGCGCCGACGTGCATAGCTTTCCCAGTGGTCACGCCGCGCGCTTGGGTGCCATTGCGGTGTGGGGGAATTTATTATGGCCCAAGTGGGCATGGTTGACTTGGGTGTTGGCTGCAGGGGTCGGTTGGAGTCGTGTTGCCCTGGGCATTCATTATGTGGGGGATGTTGCTGCGGGCTGGGTGCTAGGGGGCATGATTGGTCTATTTTTTCAGAAATTAGATCGGCAGAATAACCCTGGCAAGGGGGTAAAGTAATGAGTGATGCATAGAATAGCTGTAATGTGAGTCTACTGATTATGTTTTTGCCAGCTTTGCTTTTTCTTCTTCAACCAACATTCGCCGGATTACCTTGCCGATCTGGCTCTTTGGCAACTCGGTGCGAAACTCGATCAGTGATGGCACTTTGTAAGGCGCCAAATTTTCTTTGCAATGGGTGCGAATTTCATCTTCGGTGGCCGTTGTCCCTTCTTTGAGGATAATATACGCTTTGACGGTCTCCCCCCGTTTGGTATCGGGTACACCAGCCACAGCTGCTTCACGCACTTTGGGAAACGTGAAGAGCACTTCTTCGACCTCGCGCGGCACCACTTTATAACCGCTGGCAATGATCAAATCCTTTTTGCGATCGACAATATAGAAATAACCATCCTTGTCCATCTTCGCAATATCGCCTGTATGCAACCATTGATCCTGGCTGATCATTTTGGCGGTTTCGTCGGGCATGTTCCAATAACTATGCATCACCTGCGGCCCACGCACCAATAATTCGCCTTCTTTGCCTTCCGCCACATCGGCATAATTTCCCTGGGCATCCGGGTCTAATTCGACCAGCCGAATCTCGGTGTTCGGCAGCGGCAGACCCACCGAACCGGCGCGGCTTTCCCCTTGGATTGGGTTGGCCGTAATCGTTGGTGAAGTTTCGGTCATGCCAAACCCCTCGACCAAGCGTCCACCGGTGATCGATTCAAATTTCTGCGCCACTTCTACGGGCAAGGCGGCTGCTCCACTGAGACAGGCCTTGATCGACCGTAAATTGTATTGCTGCACTTTCGGGTGATTGACAATCGCAATGTACATGCCGGGCACACCCGGATAGAGCGTGATCTTTTCGTGATTGATCGTCTCCAAAATATGATTGGCATTGCGTGGGTCGGGCACCACAACCAGTTCAGCGCCAAGAGCAATCCCCAACAGCATCCCAACCGTCATGCCATAAACGTGAAAGAAAGGCAAAGCGCAGAGCACCTTTTCTTTGCCATATTCGGCTGGTGTAAACCAAGCAACCATTTGCATCACATTGCTGATCAGGTTGTGGTGGGTTAGCATCGCGGCTTTGGGTACACCAGTCGTGCCGCCGGAATATTGAAAGAGTGCGATATCATCATTATTGATTGACACGGGCGTGGGTTGGCCGTTCGCCTGTTTGATCAGATCATAGAGCCGGTAAAGGCCCGGCCCTGGCGCAACATCTTGCATCAGATGCGAGGCTCGCGTCTGTTTTTCAACCATGCCCTTAAAAGGCCAACCGAGCGATTCCGCAATGTCGGTCAGAATAACATGTTTGACTGGTGTATGATCGCGAATTTGGGCGAAGCGTTCGTATAATCCGCTAAGCAGAATAATCGTTTCGGCTCCGCAATCTGTCAATTGGTGTTGCAATTCGCGGGCTGTATAGGTGGGGTTGGTGTTGACGACAATGGCCCCGGTTTTTAAGATGCCAAAATAGGCGATGATCTGTTGTGGCAAATTGGGCAACATTAAGGAGACACGATCCCCTTTATGCACACCAAGCTTTTGAAGCGCCACCGCAAACCGATCGGTTATTTCATTCAGTTCGGCATACGTCAACCTCGACTGAATGGCCAGGCCCAGTGGTAAATATTTAAGCACTAAGTGTACAGCCGTCTGACTGGCGCTTTTTTTTGCTGATTCAGCAAGGAGCTGAGGCAATGAGATGTCAGGAATCTCAACCGACGTTGGCACGCCCGTTTCATAATGAGTGAACCAGGGTTGGGACGACATGGCTTCTCCTTTATGCAGTAGTAAGATCGCAAGCACTATTGTAGCACACCTGGCATCCAACGGACATCAGCAATTTGGCTTGCATTGTCTGCTCGAATCTAGGTATACTGGGCATGGGCAAAGATTACGCTTGCTCAAATCTGTGGCCAGTGGAAGATAGAACAGTATAATGACAAAAGATTAATGGGCACGAATTGTTCGCAACTGATGGCGCTTTCCCTCATTATATCATAGTTGCTTTTGACATCCGTGCTGTGCGATCATATACTTTCTTGATACCTGTGATCGGTCTCCCTGGTGAATTTTGTCGTACAGGAGCTACAGTTGGCAACAGCGCGCGTAAAGTGGGTGGAAAATAATACGTTATTAGGCCTCGATAGCCATCACCATGCCACCTTGATGTCCGGCGGCGAAGGTCCTGGCGTCAGCCCTATGCAGATGTTGCTGTTGGGGTTGGGAGGCTGTTCGATGATCGATGTGGTTGGCATTTTGCAAAAACAGCGCCAGCCACTGGAAGATCTCGAAATTGTCATTGACGGTGAACGCGGGGCAGAAATGCCTAAGCCGTGGACGGAAATGCATATGCATTATATTGTCACTGGGGTTGGGCTAGACGAACACAAGGTTGAGCGGGCCATTGCGCTGAGTGTAGAAAAGTATTGCGGCGTCCACGCCACCCTTGCCAATACCGTCAAAATTACGCACGATTTCGAGCTTCGTCATCGACATAAAAGTGAAGTCGCCTAATGTTTAATAAATTGCTAAAAACGATTGGCCTTGTGCCGGAACGGCCTACGTTGCCCCCCGAAGATCGGCCTATGCCTAGCCATCGACTTGCGCCACTTGATGTGACGGACGCCGATTTCGCCGAGGTTGTCCTTAACAGTGACAAACTTGCCATCGTCGATTTCTGGGCAGATTGGTGCGAACCTTGTCGTGTGATGTCGGCCTATGTCGGTTTTTTGGCCACAGAATATGACGGTCGCGTGTTGACATCGGCCCTCGATGTAGATGAAAATCCAACGACGTCGGAGCAATACGCAATCATGGGGTTGCCAACGCTGGTATTTTTGCGCGATGGGGTTGAAATTGACCGGATAGTCGGCGTGATGAATTACCAAGAACTCAAGCAAAAGGTGGAGCACTGGTTGACAGTTCATTGATCCAGACAAGCGAGAACTTAACAGGCTCAACGGTGCTTTTTTTATTATTATCAGCAGCAATGCTTACGGAAGGCGGAGTGCTCTTTCATGCGAATGTCTAAGTTGTTCTTTCAAACCCTGCGCGAAGTACCGGCTGATGCCGAAATTGTCAGCCACCAATTGATGTTGCGTACCGGCATGATCCGTCAGATTGCAGCTGGCATCTTTGATTATCTGCCGCTCGGGCTGCGCGTCAAGCAAAAAATTGAAGCGATCTTTCGCGACGAAATGAATGCAATTGAAGGCCAAGAAGTCAATTTGCCCGTGGTCCACCCGGCAGAACTCTGGCAGCGCACGGGTCGCTGGTACGAAATTGGCGATGACATGGCGCGTTTGAAAGATCGCAACGGGCGCGAACTGTGCTTGGGCATGACGCATGAAGAGTTGATGGCCGATCTGGCCCAACAATTGGTCAGCAGTTACCGCCAGATGCCTTTTATGCTCTATCAAATTCAGACCAAATTCCGCGACGAGCCACGCCCGCGCGCTGGCACCATCCGTGTGCGCGAATTTACCATGAAAGATGCTTATTCGTTTGACCTGGACTTTGCCGGCTTGGATGCATTCTACCCGCGCATCTACCAATCTTACTTTAATATCTTTCACCGCTGCGGGCTAGAAGTCGTCGCCGTGAATAGTGATACTGGCATGATGGGTGGCACGATGGCGCATGAATTTATGGCGATTACGCCAATCGGCGAAGATACGCTCTTGATCTGTGATAGTTGTGGCTACAGTGCGAATCGTCAGATTGCTACTGCGCGCAAGCCGCAGCCGCCCGTGGCCGAACTGCTGCCAATCGAGCGTGTGCATACACCCGGCGCCACCACGATTGCCGCGCTGGCCGAATTTCTGAACATCGCTGAAACAGAGACTGCCAAAGCTGTCTTTTTGGTGGCCGAATTGGCTGGTGAAAATGGCAAATCGCGCGAACAGTTTGTCTTTGCCGTCGTGCGCGGCGACATGGAGTTGAACGAAACCAAATTGACCAATGCGATCAAGGCCCGCCGAGTCCGCCCAGCCACGGTTGACGAGATTCATGCGGTTGGCGCAGAGGCGGGCTACGGTTCGCCGGTCGGCATCAAACGGGATCAAGTGTTGCTCATTGTCGATGATCTGGTGGCCGCCAGCCCGAACCTGGTGGCTGGTGCGAATCAAGTGGATTGGCATCTTCGTAATGTCAATTACGCGCGCGACTACAAGGCCGACATTGTCACTGACCTGGTGGCGGCGGCGGAAGGCGACGCCTGCCCGCAGTGTGGTGCCGCGTTGCGTTCGGTGCGCGGGGTAGAGGTCGGTAATATTTTCAAGCTGGGCACTAAATATAGCAAAGCCATGGGCGCCACCTATTTGGATGAAAAAGGCGAGTCGCATCCCATTGTCATGGGTTCATACGGCATTGGTTCGGATCGCCTGATGGCGGTCGTGGCTGAATTGCACAACGACGAAAATGGCATTCAATGGCCAATTACGATTGCACCTTATCAGGTTAGCTTGGTCAGCCTGGGCACCCCCAAGACACCCGATGTGGTCGAAGCGGCGGAGCGGATCTATCGGCAACTAAGCGACGCCGGCATCGAAGTGCTCTACGATGATCGCGACGAGCGTGCGGGCGTTAAGTTTAACGACGCTGATCTGCTTGGCATCCCGATCCGGTTGACGGTGGGTGGCAAGGGTCTGAAAAATGGCATCGTCGAGACAAAACTACGCCGCACCGGTGCGATGAGCGAGATCGCGCTGGATAATTTGTTGGTTGGCGTCCAGGCGCTGATCAGGGCTGAGTTGCAGGCAATTGATGCTACTTTGACAGAAGAGAAGCTGGTATAGATTCCTCTCTTGCCCCTCCTTGCAAGGGCAGGGGTAGGTCTAGTTGAACGGATAACCACTATGGCAAAACTGGTTTCGCGTGGCGAAGATTTTAACGAATGGTATAACACGCTTGTCCTGAACGCCGACCTGGCCGACTATGGCCCGGTGCGCGGTACAATGATTGTCAAACCCTATGGCTGGGCGCTTTGGGAAAATATTCAAAGCAGCTTAGACCGGCGCTTTAAGGCTACTGGTCATCTGAATGCTGGCTTTCCAATGTTTCTGCCCTATAGCTTCCTTGAGCGTGAAGCCAAGCATGTGGAGGGATTTTCGCCGGAATTAGCCTTAGTGACGCACGCAGGCGGCCAAAAGCTAGAAGAGCCCCTGGTCGTGCGACCTACATCGGAAACAATGGTCGGTTACGCCTTTGCCAAATGGGTTCAGAGCCATCGTGATTTGCCGATCCTGCTGAATCTCTGGAACAGCGTTGTGCGTTGGGAGTTGCGCACCAAACTTTTCTTGCGTACAACCGAATTTTACTGGCAAGAAGGTCATACCGCGCACGCAACGCAAGCAGAAGCCGCATTTGAAACCAAGCAGATGCTCGATGTGTATACCGATTTCGCCGTCAATGAGGCAGCTATTCCAGTCATACCCGGTGAGAAATCGGCGGGGGAACGCTTTGCGGGTGCGGATCGCACCTTTACGATCGAGGCGATGATGGGTGATTGTCGGGCGCTGCAATCAGGGACATCACACAATCTGGGCCAGAATTTTGCTAAAGCATTCAATATTCAATTTGTCGATCAGAACAATCAACAACAGTATTGTTGGACCACTTCTTGGGGGCTGAGCTCGCGTTTCATCGGCGCAATCATCATGGTGCATGGCGATGATCATGGCTTGATTATGCCGCCGCGCCTTGCGCCTTATCAGGTTGTGCTCGTGCCGATCTATAAAAATGACGAAGAAAAAAGTAAAGTGCTGGCGGCAGTTGAACGCATCAACCGAGAATTAATCGCAGCGAACATTCGCACAAAAATTGACCAACGGGAACAATTAACGCCCGGCTTTAAGTTTAATGACTGGGAAATGCGCGGCGTGCCACTTCGTTTGGAAATTGGCCCACGCGATGTCGAGCAAAATGTCGTCATGTTGGCACGGCGTGATCTGCTTGGTAAGCCGGGGAAACAACTGGTTGGCCAAGAGAATTTAGCGCCAACGGTGCAAGAGCTTTTGGATACGATCCAACAGAATCTTTTAGCGCGGGCCACCAAATTCCGCGATGAGCATACCCTAACGGCGGCAAACTATGCCGAATTCAAGGAACGTGTCGCCACCGGTTTTGTGCGCGCCTGGTGGGCTGGCAGTGATGAGGACGAAAAGCGGATACAACAAGAGACCAAAGC
>JAPLGZ010000890.1 GCA_026389895.1 Chloroflexota bacterium
TTAGCCTCTTCTATGACCCAATGGTGGCCAAATTAATTGCTTGGGGCGAAAATCGTGCTGAGGCCATTCTGCGCATGCGCCGTGCGCTCAGTGAATATCGCATTGGCGGTATCAAAACCTCTATTCCTTTCCACCAAGAAATTATGGACAGCACAGAATTTATCTGGGGCACCTTTGATACGGGCTTCATCAACCGCCGTCGTCATAGCAAATCCACCTTACAAAAAGAAGAACACGAGAAAATTGTGGCCGTGGTCGCCGCGATGATTGAACACGAAGCAGAGCGTAAAGCGGTGCATATAGGTCGCCCACAGGATAATGAAGGCGCGCGTTCTAATTTGTGGAAGCAGACCGGTCGTGTACGCACGCTAGGAGGCCGCTGGTGAAATACTTTGCCCGTGTAGGTGCAACTGAATATGAGGTTGTGATTGATAAAGATCAAGTCTTTGTTAACGGCGAACTGGTCGTCGTTGATTTAAAGCAAAGTGGCGTGCCAGAACTGTACAGCGTTTTGTTTGCCGGGCGCAGCTATGATATGTTGGTGGAAACCGAACGGTCGAATTATGCGGTGACCTTTCGCGCCGAGCAGTTCCATGTGCAAGTGGAAGATGAACGCACCCGGCGGCTTAATACGGGGCGCAAAGCGCCAGCTATCCCGCATGGTGAACTAGCCATTAAGGCACCGATTCCTGGTTTGATTGTAAAGATCCTGGTTGAAATCGGTAGTGAAATCACAGATGGACAGCCGGTGGTACTGCTCGAAGCCATGAAAATGGAGAACGAGATTCGTGCGCCGCGTGCCGGCGTTATAAAAAGTATCGCTGCCACCGCTGGGCGGCGGGTCGAGCAGAATGAAATTTTACTTGTGTTAGAATAAGGCAACGGCCAAAAGCATATTTACCACAGAGAGCGCAAGGGACGCAGAGAAAATCTGCCTTTGCGCTCTCTGTGTTCTCGACGGTAAAAAGTTTTTCATTTTCCGCGCCAAATATCTGCAAAATTTATGCAAAAATACAGATGTTATCTGGGTTTAATGAGCACAAGTTTACTCCTTTTCGGCACGATGTGGGTCTGCGCTGGATGCACGAGTGGACCGGCTAAAGAATGGACGAAATTCAAGAAAATCGCCGGATCAGAACAGGGGCTTTCGCATGTTTCGGGGCTTGTCGTTGATGATCAATTTGCCTATGTGACGATTGGCGGCACAATTGCCGATCAAGAGGCCGGCACAAGCGGTTTGCGCAAAGTTGCGCTTGATTCGGGTACTGTGACGAGTTTAGCCAGCGATGATACTTCCCCCCAATCGGAAATTGGCGGCATAGCAATTGACGAAAAATTTGTTTACTGGAATGCTTATGGAAAGATTTTGCGCATTGCCAAGAATGGCGGAAAGCCAGAAATGGTTGTCGATGAACATGTTGGCATCGCTGTGGATCTTGTCATTGATAACGAAAATGTGTACTGGGCAAATCATGGGTATTATTCGTCGTCAAATAGCGCTGATCGTCTGCGCCCGATTTATGTGGTTCCCAAACAGGGCGGAAAGATAGAAATTTTTGCCCAGCAAGATACCCCCTCTGCGCTTGTCGCAGATGAAAAATTCTTGTATTGGCTCACCCCCAACAGTATCGTGAAACAAGCAAAATTGAACGGAACACCCCAGGTTGTCTATCAAGCCGCGGTTCAAGAAAACGTTGATATGTTAAGCCAAGACGCTGAAAATCTTTATTTTGGTTTTCGCGAAGCTGGCAAACCGCGTTGGTCTTTGCGTAAAGTTTCTAAGCAAGGCGGTGAACCTCAAATCCTGGTAAAAACCTATTCGCTTAAACCCGTTGTCGCTGATGACACGAATATTTACTTTTTCGATGAAGAGGGCTCGTATAAAGATGCTCTTTGCAAAATTTCAAAAGATGGTGGCGAGGTCACAAGACTTGATTCTGGTTATGCCAGCGGCGTGATCGCGCAAAGTCCGAGTCAGATTTATTTGGCAAGTTTAGATAATATTTATAGTTTTACAAAGCATTAGGCCATTACTAAACTTTAATTAATTGGGCAGCAGAGATAATTTGAGAAATTTCAATTAGTTCTGCTTGTGGCTTTGTTCTTTAATAACTGGTAACTTTGATAATGGGCTACGGCTGGTGCGACCAATATACTTGGTCGCACCAGCCGTAGCCCATTTGTTTTAACATGATCCCTAAGATTATTGGCGGTTCAAAGGGTGCTCTCGCCATCCTCAGCGACTTTGTTGATTTAATTATTAATCAGGTTTGACAAAGGGCCGTGGCTATACTACAATGGCTATCCCCTCGGCAACGAGCGGGACCGCACATTAAAGAAGCCTGAAGATTTTAAGTGTAGAATTAGATGTCAAATGTCGATTCTTCAACTTGACAATAATAACGGGCAACGATATAATCTCGCCTCGGCCCACGGGTCGAACGAGACTGTGACTGAAGGGTGAGTCGCCAAACGAATGCGCAACAAGGCGCCGGGCGATTTGACAGACAGAGGAGAGTGAGCTACAATCATTCTTCTGCGGTCCGAACAGCAGCGCACCTTGAAAAGCGAATGAGCGAAGCAAAAGTCAATGAAATCGACGGGTTGCGG
>JAPLGZ010000642.1 GCA_026389895.1 Chloroflexota bacterium
GACCACCGGGCGCGTGGCGCTGGTCTTTGAAGGGCCTGGGTCTTTGCCCAATTTCTGGGGCAAACTAGCCACTGACCCTGAGAAGGGTCTCAACTTCGACGTAGTGGACCCACCAGTGGGGACCGCTGGCCAGAACTTTAACTTTGGGCATGTGCACGGCCATTGTATTGCGCAGCCGTCGGCCAATAAGGATGCCGGCTGGGATCTGATTAAATATATTCTGAGTGACGAAGGGCAAACCATCATTGCCAATGGCGGTCGCATGTGTGGCACACCAGACAATATTGACAAGATCTGGGGCCCGATTGCCTCGAAAGCCTACAATTTCACCAATACAAGCGCTTTCTCCAATGGGATGCGCGAAGGCTCAACCCCGTTGATCATGGGCAAAGGCTCGACGATTAATGCCTACGGTGGTGGACCCATTACGGTGCTCTGGGATAAGTTGCTCGGCCTGCAACAACCCGCCGCTGAGGCGCTTAAAATTGCTAATACCGACATTCAGACTGCATTGGATCAGTATTGGAAAGATAAAGCGGCCTAATCACCGCGCTTTGAAAACGGGATTTTTTAGCCTGCGGGAAGCGGTCATCTGTCGCTTCGCCAAACCTGGCGTGTCTGACCGCTTCCTGGCAGGCGGGTCTATGCTATGAAGCTACTATTCATAAACATTGTTGGATAAGGAGATTGCGCAGTTGGCTACGACAACGACCAGTTCTGCGATTCGCACGGTTCCCCGTCCGCGGCGGCGCATGTCTGCCGCCCGGCGGCGTGATTGGCGCGATGGCCTGCTCCTCACGAGCCCGTTTATCATCGGCGTGCTCTTTCTGTGGGTCGGGCCCATGCTCTATTCGCTTTTCTTGCTGACACAAGACTGGGATCTGATCACCCCCCCCAAATTTATCGGCCTGGGTAACTTTGTCCGGCTCTGGAATGATCCATTGGTGGCAAAGTCGTTGGGCAATACCGCCTATTACACCTTTATTGGCGTGCCGTTACAGTTGATTGTCGCCTTTGGGCTGGCCCTGTTGCTCAATCAGAATGTTCGCGGCTTGCCGATCTACCGCACAATTTACTACTTGCCTTCCATCACCCCGGCTGTTGCCTTCGCTGTGGTTTGGATTCAGATCTTGAACCCAGAATTTGGTGTACTCAATAATCTATTGGCCATCGTGGGCATCCAGCCGATCAAGTGGCTGTTTGACCCTACTTGGGCCAAGCCCGCTTTTATCTTAATGAGCCTCTGGCTGGTGGGCTTTCAGATGATCATCTTCCTGGCTGGTCTGCAGGGGGTGCCCAAGGAATTGCACGAGGCGGCCGCAATTGATGGCGCCAATACCTGGAGCCGTTTCTGGAACGTGACCTTACCAATTATTTCACCAGTGCTCTTCTTTAATCTGGTGATCGGCATCATTGGCAGCTTCCAGATTTTTACAGGTTCGTTCATCATTACGAAGGGTGGGCCGCAGGATTCAACGCTATTCGTGGTGCTCTATATCTATCGGAACGCCTTTGAATATTTCAAAATGGGCTATGCGGTGACGTTATCCTGGCTGTTGTTTTTGATCATTATGATCTTTACGGCCATCCAGTTCTTCTTTGCCAATCGTTGGGTCTACTACGAAGGAAAAGTCTAGCCGCGTCCAGCATGCCGCTTGAGCTTGTAGACCCAAAGTACGAGGAAAAATTACCATGAGTATTGCCACCAAAAGCAGCCCCATTCGTCAAGCCCGCAAAGTCCGCATCCCCCTGACGCGTCTTTTGCTGCACGCCGTCATGATCTTGATCAGTTTGGCATTTCTGGTGCCGTTGGCCTGGGTGGCCAGCACTTCACTTAAATCTTCTGGCGAGGTATTTATTACGCCGGTCGAGTGGATTCCCAAACATCCCCGTTGGTCCAATTATGCCGAAGTCTTCAGCCGCTT
>JAPLGZ010000627.1 GCA_026389895.1 Chloroflexota bacterium
AGGATCCTGATAGGCCAGATACAGGGCATAAATCTCGCGCTTTAGGTTGCGGGCACGTACTTTCCAGGCCTCCAGGCGTTGTCTGTACACGAGGGCTACCCGAGCAAGCGTGCAATGATAAACGCCGCCGCCACCGCCAGGCCACCAATCGCAACGGTTTGCCCGCCACCGCGCCAGGGACTGATCCCTGTGAACCGGCCTTTGACATAGCCAAAAATGAAGAGCGCAAACAGGGTCACCGCCACGGATACATAGAGCGCAGTGGTAATATTTTCGAACAACATATAGGGCGACAGTGGAATCAAGCCACCGACAATATACGAGATCGCGATCGTAAAGGCACTTTGCCGGGCCCGTTTGGGCTCGGGGGCTTCCAGACCCAATTCAAAGCGCATCATAAAATCGACCCACTTGGTCTGATCTGTGCGCAGCGTATTAACAATTTGTTGTACACCCGCTTCATCGATCCCATAATCGCGAAAAATATCGCCTACTTCTTGGGCTTCCAGATCGGGGAGCTTCACCGTCTCTTCGATTTCGCGTAGCCGTTCGGAGGCGTAATGTTCAGCATCGGTCCTGGCTGCCAGATAGCCGCCCAATCCCATCGCGATCGAGCCGGCCGCGATTTCGGCCAATCCAGCCGTAACGACAATATTGGTTGCTGCCACCGCGCCAGAAAGGCCAGCCGCCAGTGCAAAAGGCACAGTCAAACCGTCGGACATGCCAATAACGATGTCACGTACTGTTTCCGTGGCGGTAAAATGTTTTTCAATGTGAGGTGTTGCCGGCATCTGTTTCTCCTTGTATTTGATGTTTGGCCTGCATCGTGGGGTCGGAATTGCTTGTACCATTCAAAACGCGCGGCTCGGTGAGTAAACGCTCTTTTTTGAAACGACTTTTTATCAGACCGACAATATACTCATCAAAAATATCATCACCCGAAGAGGCCCATTGCAGCGTCAGGGCTACCCCTAGCAAACTGGCTGGCCCTGGATAGATTAGATAGCGCGGCGACCATTCAGGATGAAATTTCTCTTTGAATTCATGGAGTCCTTTGAAGTTGTAAAATTGATTGACATGTTCAT
The DNA here is from genome assembly GCA_026389895.1 of Chloroflexota bacterium. Lineage (GTDB taxonomy): Bacteria > Chloroflexota > Anaerolineae > Caldilineales > Caldilineaceae > JAPLGZ01. Next base: position 1,086 of record JAPLGZ010000627.1, read on the forward strand.
AAATATAACGCAACCCGCGTTCGACCGCCGGATCCTCGCGTTTTTCGCCCACGCCCGATAGCGCGCTCAACCCTAAATTAAAGCTGGTGTAACCATGCTCTTTGGCCCACAGAAAGAATGAGATAAACAGGAAATCCATCGTCCCATTTTCGAGCACGGGGCGTCGCCGCATCAGATCCACCGTCACTTCGTTGCGCTGGTATTCTGGCACGATATTGGCAAAGGCTACAATGCAACCAGGCGAGGCAATGCCAGGGGCATGCAACGCCATGACGGGGGCGTTGCGCACATATTCATCGTCAAACCAACCCAATGAAAAGCGTTTTTCGCCGCCCTGGATGTTCGTCAACCATTCATCGCTGATCACCCGCAATTCACTGAGCAAGGCATCGGACAGTGGCGGCTCGTAGACAATGGCCTGATAGCCGAGCTTGTTAAAACGATTGACAACCGTGCGCATGGACTTGTTGGCGCCGCCTATCAGACTAAATTCATCCAAATGGACAATCGCTTCGTGCCCAATACACAAAGTGTCAAAATCGGCGGCGCGATACGCAGCTAGGTGATCGGGTAGGGCTTGATAGAAGGAAGCTGCCCAGTCGTTGTCGCTACAGAAGGTCTTGAAGCCAGCGATCGCAGATGCAATGTCCGCTGGCGGGCCAATGGGATCGCCTAGCGCCACCGCTGTCCGATTTTTGACGGCATAGGCCACAAGCGAACCGCCAGGGCTGAAATAGTATGATTTGTCAGGGAAAAGTGTAAAGCGCGCAACGGAAGAGCGGCCATATTGGGTCACAATTTTGGTGGCGCGCTGGCGTTCGGTGGCGCTAGCTGGTGTCCGCACCAACACAGGGCGCAGCAGCATTAACAGCGCATAGCCCAATGTCACCGCACCCACAATGTAGATCGAAGAAGCAAAATAACGGCCAAAGCCAGTCACCGGTTCTAACCCAGGATCATAGAATTGCGTAAACATCGTGATCGTCTGCCGAATGGCCGCCATCAAGCGATACTGCACCCGGAAATGGCGATCCAGCACATAAAACCCAATCACACCATAGGCCAGGGTAAAGAATAGCGCGCCGGCCAGCGCGCGTATCCCTTGCCAGATCGACGGTGCATCGGAGAGGGCGCGAAAGTGGGAGCGTTGGGTCAATAAGTAGACGGCCAGGAGTGCGGCCAGGGTCGCTTCTTCATAATCTAAACCCTTGATCAAATGGACAACCGCCGATAGGATCAGGATCGCAATTGTCAGCAGCCAGGCCGTCTGCTTCCGCCGCCATAATCCTTGCGCTAAGGCCAGTAAAGCAAAACCGGCCAGCACCGACGTCAAATGGCCGCCACGCCGCACTTCCAACGGGGAATAGCTGGCGATCATCCGCACCCGGTCGGCCAGGGCCGGCATCGCCCCAGAGAGTAAATTGACCACGCCCATGCAGGCGGTGATCACAGCCACGAGGTGGGTCTGTTCATTTTCGGCCAGCGAACGTTCTGGCGCGCTAAAGAGACGGAGGCGGCGTAAAAGTACGAAACCAAGGAACATGGGCAGCCAGAAGCTTAAGCCACGAAAGGTTAAGCTGATAATGGTCGCCGTGGCTACCGGCACGCCCAGCGAGGCATAAATCACCGGCATCAGGGCTTCGACAACGCCGATGCCACTAGGGGTTGGGGAAATAATGGCAAAGAGGACGGTCATGGCATACCCTACCACGAGTACGCCCAGGGTAACCGGCTGTTTGAAGGCCAGAAAAATGGTATAAAGGCTCAAAAGTCCGATCAAATGGACCGCTAGCGCAAGCCCCAAGGTGCGCACCAATTGACCGGGTTGCGCTATAATCGCCTGCGCGCTAGTGGTATATTCGGCCGCGCTTCTTTCGCTCCAATCTTCCGGTAATAGATCCGGGCGAAGAAACCAGCCGCCCACATAATTGACCATCCCTTGCAAACGTTGCAGCACTTGATGGAGCCAACTCGGCCGCCAGAGCCCTATCATAAGCGCCGTTGTGATTGCACCCAGCAGCAAGAAGAGTAAGAGCGCTGCGCCAATTTCGTAGATTTTTAGATCGTGGAAGGCAAACAGCTCAATTAACCCGCCGATCAACAGCAAACAGAATGCGCCATAATCGGCGGCTGCCACCAGCAAGACACCGACCGCGCTGCGCGTGGGGGATGCGCCGCGACGACGGGCGTCATCAAAAAAGAGGGCGAAACCCGCCGTGCCACCGGTCGGTGCGGTTGCGCTAATAAAAAGCGAACCAAAGGTGATGGCTAGCAAGTCTCGAAAGCGGCTGGCAACGCTGACGGTTGTAAAGCTTGCTTGGTAGAGTAAGGTGTAGACCACATAATAGATCAACTGCAACCCAGCCGCGAGTAACACCCACTGCCAACGCCCTTGCGCCAGTGTCTTTGCCAGTCGCGCGATCTCACCAAAGCGACTGGCTACTACCCAGATAAAGGCAATCGTCAACAGCCAATATAACCCGCGTCGAATTCTCATAGACAATATGATCTTGATGGTGGCTGGTAAAAGGTAAGTGGTGATTGGGTAAGTAGTAAGTGGTAATTTCACGGCTTATCAATTACCACTTACCTTTTACCAGTTATGGCTAACTGGCCATGAGCATCGGTTCAACAGGAATCAGATTGCTTACTTTTGGTCCCATGGTACCGGGCGCATAGGTCTTTATACCGCGCTTCGATTTTTCCCAGACTTCCAAAATAGGCATAACGACGCGCCAGGCTTGTTCTACTTGGGCTGCGCTCATGAATAAAGTTGTATCGCCCTTAATAATGTCGAGTAGCAAGGTTTCGTAGGCTTCGGGGACAGGTTCTTTATCAAATGCTTCGCTGTAACGGAACTGCATCGCCACTGGCTCGATGCGCAATTTGAGGCCGGGCACTTTGGCCTGCATGCAGATATCAATGCCCTCATCTGGCTGGATGTGAATGTGCAACTCATTTGGCTCCCAGCTTTCGGTCGCCGATTTGGGGAAGGCGAGATGGGGCACAGGCCGAAAGCGGACGTTGACAATCGATGATTTTTGCGCCAGCTTTTTGCCCGTGACCAAGGAAAAAGGCACACTTTGCCAGCGCCAGTTATCGACAAAGAGCATCAATTCGGCAAAAGTCTCTGTATACGAATTAGGCGCAACATCCGGCTCGGATTGGTAGCCCTCATATTGGCCGCGCACGGCAAATTCACTTATTTCGTCGGGCTTCAATGGGCGAATCGAGCGCAGCAGATCTAGCTTCTTATCACGGATCTCTTCGGCGTCAAACGAGACGGGGGGCTCCATTGCGACCAGGCAGAGAAGTTGCATGAGATGATTTTGAATCATATCGCGCAGCGCACCGGCATGGTCATAATAACCGCCGCGATGCTCTACACCGACCTCTTCGCAGACGACAATCTGCACTTGTTCGATATAATGCCGGTTCCAGAGCGGCTCAAAGAGCGCATTGGCAAATCGAAAGGCCAAAAGATTTTGGACGGTCTCTTTGCCTAAGTAGTGATCGATCCGGTAGACCTGCTTTTCATCAAAGACACTGGTCAGCAGTTGGTTCAAGGCGCGTGCAGAATCCAGGTCGCGACCAAATGGCTTTTCAACGACAATGCGCGCCCGCTCGCGATCCTGGGCTAGCCCAGCTTTGCCCAAACCTTCTGTCACCATTTGGATCAGGCTTGGTGGAATGGCCAGATAATAGATGGTGCTGGGCTTGGCATCCCACTCTTTTGCCTGGCTCTCAATCGCTTCAGCCAGTTTGGTATAGGTCTCGGCATCGCTAAAATCGGCGTCAATGTAGGAAACGTGATTGGCAAATTTCGTCCATTTGGCTTCGTTTGTCACGGTTTGACGCGAAAATTGATCGACACCCTCGCGCAAATGCTGACGGTATTCGTTCTGCTTCATCTCGCGCCGGTCAACGCCTATAATGCTAAACTGGCGTGTTAGCCATTCATCGCGCCACAAGTTATAGAGAGCAGGCACCAGCTTGCGCCAAGTTAGGTCGCCGCCAGCGCCGAAAATAATTATAATCGTTGGATTAAATTTTTCAGTATTCATGATCATTCCTTGCTAATCAGTCAAGCACCCACCGAAATCCATATTGTCACTATTATAATGATGTTTGTCTAAATCCATACTCTGACCATCCTTAAGATTTTTTCAATTGCGCGTAAAGGTGTTATTGCCTATTGGTTGACTAAAGTCAGTGAAAACGTGTACAAATCAAGTTCATCTACGTAATGTCGCTGCTACTGAATTGCTGTGGAGTAAAGCGCAGGTTCAAAGAAGGAGAGACTGGCTAAAAAAATAGTAGTGGCGACTTCAAATGTTAAGAATTTGACTGAAGTCGTCACTACTTTGGAATGGCTATTTTCGCACTTACCAACCACCAACCTATTGCTCAGTAACAGCCAGCCCCCAATCAGCCAACGCTTGGCGGGTTGTATCAACATCTGTGTGGTGCAACCCGTGCATCCCTAAACCGCACGCAATCTCGACAAACAATGCTCGATCATCGATATAGAGAATTTCTGCGGGTGGAATTTGGACAAGATCCAGGGCCAAGCGGAAAATATCAGCGTCGGGCTTGCGTAGATGGACAAAACAGGAAGAGACAAAAAAATCGATAAATGTTCCTAGTTGGAACTTTTGGACGCGATAGGTTGTCAGCTCCCGTCCTTCGTTGCTGACCACCGCCAGCTTAAGCTTGTTGCGTCGCTTTACCGTCTGCATCAACGCGAGCATCTCTGGGAAAGGCTGCGATTGAGCAAACATAAATTGCTTAAAGTCATCTGGTGTAAAGCTGCGTTTTTCATAAAACACCATATGCCGCAGATATTCATCCAGGCTCAACTTGCCTTCTTCATAGCTGTCGAAGGTTAGATGGTGGCGTTCGTCCATGGCCGCATAATCCAGGGCAAACTGCTCGGCTGCAGCCTTGCGCATCGTGCGATCCCAGCCATTGGTCAGCATAACCCCACCAACATCTAGGAAAAGTGCCTTAATCGATGATTCTGCCACAGCCAGCCTCCTTAGTGAATGATCGGCCGGCTGTTGCTTTGCGCACTACGTCGGCTTTGTTACAAATTTATTCCGTTTGAATGTCAAAAGCATGGATTTGAGCGCACTAGTTGTTCATCCATTATAAAGTACGCCTGTAGCGTGGGCGGGTCAGCAAGCCCACGATTAAAGCGAAAATTGCCGAACCGATAATCGACCAGACAATCGGGAAGGGCTGGCCCCCAATGTTGATCACGAAAATTTCTGGCAAGCCGAATTGCCTGGCTACCCAGACACCCAAATACCACAAATGGCCGCAATGATCAGCAGCACGATGAGATTAATTAACGACATAGTCAACTCCTTCGCTGATATTTAGACACGCTTTATCAAGCCTAAGTTTAGCAGAAGGAGGAGAGCCATCCCATAGATCGAGAACTAAGTGACGATACAAATTTAGATATAAATTATTAGAGTTTCTACTTTCTCTTAGGCTTAGACCAGGGAAAGCCGTCACACGAGTTCACAGAAACGCAATGCTATCCGAGGGTCCGATCGATGCGAGCGACGAGCCGGCCTAGTGGAAAGGCGATCAGATGCGCTAAATCTGCAAAGAATTTTGTGTCGTGCTCTTCGGCTTGGAGGGCGGGTGTCAACCAGTTGATTAGCAAGATGCCTAGAATGAAGCTGTGTATAAATTGACCAAGCCTGGCGGGTAAGCGCTGTGTGGCGAAACCCAAACACCCAAAATAGCCAGCCGAAGGGCCAACATCGCGCACCAATGTCAAGGCTGTACCACGTGGATAACCTAGCCTATGCAGCGGCAAGATAATCAACAGCGATTCAATTAGCATCGTCAGCAGATGCACACCCCAAAAAGTGGCCATTGCGCGTTTTGTACCCGCTAGCCATTCGACTACCCCAATCGAGAAGGTGAAAATACCCAAAACGGGCGCAAATAACTGGCCGCCTGTTGTAATCAAGACCGAAGTAAAGAGCCGCTCCCAGCGCCAGAACCAGAGGTCATGGGGGGCAAACCCAAGCCGCTCCAGCCAGCGGGGTGTAAGCGTTTGGATGTGCGTCTGTGTGCCTAGCGCCGCCATCAAAAAGGCGCTCAGCATGACCCAGGTGAAAGCAAACTTCCCAATCAATTTACTGGGCGGATGTCGTATGCTTTTATTCATGTTTTATACAATAACATAGACAGACCAAGGTAGGTAAACCGGCATAGTAGGCGTGGATGACATAGTAGGGTGCCGTCACGCTTCTCCTACTATGCCGCCTACCCTTCGTTGCTGATCGTTTGCGTGGCTGTTTGACCATCCTCACTACCAGTGGTAGCATTTTACTAATTCTGCTGCTTAAAGACTAAGTAACGAATGTAATCGTGCTGGCTTCGCTTTGAGCCTTGCCCTCAGCGGATTATTTCGTAAACACTGAATTCGAAAGGAATCGATGATGTCGCAAGTAACCATTCCCAGTCGCGCTGAAATCCCCGTTGAGCATACTTGGGATACGGCCAGTATTTTTCCCACACCCGAGGCCTGGGACGCAACGTTTGAAGCCGTTGTGGCTCAACTGCCAGCCCTCCAGGCATTTCAAGGCCACATTGGTGATAGTCCGACTCGGTTAGCCGATTGGTTGGAAATGGCGCAAAGCTTAACGCTGAATGTACAACGCATTGGCATGTATGCCTTTTTAGAATACAGTGTTGACACCAGCAATCAAACGGCGGTCGCCCGCACCGGTCGCGCTGGCACTTTGTCGAGCCAGGTACAGGCCGCCACTGCGTTTGCTGAACCAGAAATGATGGCGATTGGGTTTGATAAACTCTTTCAATGGGTGGCCAGTGAGCCCCGCCTAGCAATATATCAGCACTATTTCGAGCGTTTGCAACACAATCAGGCGCATGTCCGTTCCTCTGAAGTCGAGGAATTATTGGGGCAGGTCAATGACGCCTTTCAGACGGCCAGCACCATTCATGGTGTGTTGGCTAATACTGATTTGTCCATTGAGCCCGCAACCACCGCTGATAATCAGTCGCTGGAAATTGTCCACGGCAACATGGCGGCTCTGCTTAGTGACGTCGACCGCACGGTGCGGCGTACCGCCTGGGAAAATTATGCGGATGCCCATCTGGCCTTTAAAAATACCATGGCCGCCTGTATCAGCGCCGGCGTTAAACAGGATGTTTTTCGCGCCCGCGCCCGGCGCTATCGCTCCTCACTAGAAGCTTCACTTGCCCCTAACAAGATTCCGGTTGAGGTTTTTCATAATCTGGTCGATACCTATCGCAAGCATTTGCCAACCTGGCATCGCTATTGGCGTGTTCGTCGCCAGGCGCTAGGGCTGGATAAATTGTATGAATACGACATTAAGGCGCCGCTGACGCAAGCAAAAATTGATGTCCCCTATCAGCAGGCTGTTGATTGGATTGCCACTGGCATGCAGCCATTGGGCGAAGAGTATACCAGCATCCTGCGCCGCGGCACATTAGAGGAGCGCTGGGTCGATATTTATCCGAATAAAGGTAAGCGGGCGGGGGCTTTTTCTTACGGAGGGCCTGGTACACATCCGTTTGTTTTTATGAGTTACAATGATGATCTTTTTAGCCTAAGCACACTGGCCCATGAACTTGGTCATTCGTTGCATTCCTATTACAGCTGGCAGACGCAACCCCAAGTTTATGCTCGGTATACACTCTTTGCCGCCGAAGTTGCCTCTAATTTTAATCAGGCAATGGTGCGTTCCCATCTGTTGGCGACGCAGGGCAGCCGTGATTTTCAGATCGGCTTGATTGAAGAGGCCATGTCGAATTTTCACCGTTATTTCTTTATTATGCCCACCCTGGCGCGCTTTGAACTGGAAATTCATGAACGGGTTGAACGCGGTCAGGCCTTGAATGCCGATGCTTTGATCCAGTTGATGGCCGATCTCTTTGCCGAAGGATATGGCGGCGAAGTAGAACTGGATGTGCAGCGCACGGGCATCACATGGGGCGAGTTTTCCACCCATCTTTATAGCAATTTCTACGTTTTTCAATATGCAACCGGTATTGCGGGTGCTCATGCCTTGGCCGAAAAGATCTTGACCGGCGAAGCGGGTGCGGTTGACCGCTATCTCTCTTTTCTCAAAGCGGGCGGCTCGCTCTATCCATTAGATGCCCTCAAGCAAGCCGGCGTCGATCTAACCACGCCTGAACCGGTCGAACGCACCTTCGCGGTATTAGCCAGTTTGGTCGAACGATTGGAAAAATTGGTGGGAGACGGCCAGAATTAGTGATAGAAAGCAATGACGCCCCACCCCCGACCCCTCTTCTGAACTCAGCCCTTCGATTCAGGAGAGGGGGGGGTGAGGCTCCCTTAGCAATTAGGAGAACCTTTATACAATGACAATCCAATTCGACCCCCGTTCGCCCGCCTTCCGGCGCGATCCATATCCCTATTATGAGATGCTGCGCCACGCTGCGCCCGTCTTTTACTGGACAACCTGGGGGATCTTTTTCTTGACTCGCCACGACGATTGCACGGACCTACTGCGCGATAACCGGCTCGCGCATGGGAATATGGGCGATTCATCCGCCACGCAGGACGCCCTGGCCAAAATGCAGAGCAATTGGATGCTCTTCAAAAACCCGCCCGACCACACACGGCTGCGCAGCCTGGTCCACAAGGCGTTCACACCGCGGATGATTGAGCAGTTGCGCACTGTCATTCAGACGATTACGGATAATTTACTGGACAAAGTGCAGGCGACTGGCCAGATGGAACTAGTCGCTGATCTAGCCTACCCGCTGCCCGTGACGGCGATTGCCGAGATGTTGGGTATTCCCGAACAAGACCGCCACACCTTTCATGAATGGTCAGACGCCCTGGCGCGCAGCCTGGATTTGACCGAAGATCCGCTGGTCTACGAACGCGCCAACCAAGCCGCCGTCACCTTCACTGCCTATTTGCGCGAATTGGCAAACCAGCGCCGGGTGGAGCCGCGCAATGATCTGCTCAGCGCGCTGGTCGCCGTCGAAGAAGCGGGTGATCACCTGAGCGAGGCTGAATTGTACGGCACCTGTTCGCTGCTCTTAATTGCCGGCCATGAGACGACGATCAATTTGATCGGCAATGGCACGCTGGCCCTGTTGCAGCATCCCGAACAATTGCGGCTGCTCCAACAAAATCCCGTGTTGCTCAAACCAGCCATTGAGGAGTTGTTGCGCTATGACAGTCCTGTGCAAATGACGAGCCGTATTGTAATGGAAAAGTTGGAAATTCGGGGCCAACGCTTGGAGCCGGGGCAACAGGTTAGTTTTATGCTTGGCGCGGCCAACCGCGATCCAGCCATCTTTGCCAACCCAAACACGCTGGACATCACGCGTAAAACAAACCCGCATCTCGCTTTTGGCGGTGGTATTCATTACTGTCTTGGCGCGCCCTTGGCACGCATGGAAGGCCAGATCGCGTTGGAGACCTTGTTGCGCCGCATGCCAAACTTAACGCTAGCGACAGAGACGCCGGCATATCGGGATAATTATGTTTTACGTGGGTTAGAGACACTACCAGTGACGTTTTAGCTCGATTTTGTGTTTCTTGCGGTCTCTTCCTAATCGGCAATATCTTTGCAACTTTCTTTGACAGGTATAAATTCGGCATTTATACTGGCGATATGATTGATATCTATAAGCAGATTGACTACTGGCGAATTAGTGCTGAAGAAGATTGGGTGGTAGCGAAAAAATTGATTGCAGATGAGAGTCTCCGACACGGGTTATTTTTTGCCCATCTCACGCTAGAAAAGATTCTTAAAGCGCTTGTGTGCCAAGCTACACAGAACCTTGCTCCAAGAATTCACAGTCTTACGCGGTTGGCAGAGATAGCATCCTTATCAATGCATGTCGACTATGCCAGAATTCTGGGCGAAATGAATGATTTCAATCTTATAGGCCGTTATCCAGAATTTGATCAAGGAATTCTCACTGTCGTCGAGGCGCACTATTATATGAAGCGGACGGAGGAGGTCTATCAATGGTTGGTAATGGCGTTGACAGCGCGGTTGTCGAAGTGATTCAGCGTTATCTGTGTGCACTCAAGCAGCAAGGTATGACTGTCTCGTTTGGTGTGTTATTTGGCTCACAAGCAACAGGTAATACTCATGTCTGGAGTGATATCGATCTGCTCGTCGTTTCGCCTCAGTTTGATGAACAGCGGCGGCGTAAAGATATCGACTTACTCTGGCACGTGGCGACTTTTGTTGATACTCGCATTGAGCCAATAGGCGTAGGTGAGCGTCAATGGGCAGAAGACGATGCTAGTGCTATCATCGAGATTGCCCGCCGTACGGGTATTGTGATTGCGCTAGCCTCTGAAACAGCATTCGCCTAGCAAACTTTGCATCTTCGGACTTAAATTGGTAATTTCCGTTGGTATGAAAATTGTTTGAACTCCTATAACAACAATTCAGCCATCACATGCACGGCATCAAGCGTGGTGCCTGTCAGGTTCAAGGTGGTCACTGGGCTCGCTTTCCACAATTGCAACCGCTCGGCAATCCGTGCTTTGGGGCCACACAGGGCAATATCATCGACGAGGGCGTCTGGCACAGCTGCGGCCGCTTCCAGTTTTTTGCCCTGTAGATAAAGGGTTTGAATCGTGTCGGCTGCTTCAGCATAGCCATAGCGGCAGACCAAGTCATAGTAGAAATTTTTGCCCTTTGCACCCATCCCGCCCACGTAAAGCGCCAAGAACGGTTTTACAGCATTGCGACAACGCTCAACATCATCACCCAACACCACGGGCACAGAAGGGGCAATGTCAAAATTGATCAGGCTTTTATCGGTAGCCGCTTTAGCAAAGCCGGCCTCCACACTGGGTTTAAACACTTCGTTGTAATGGCGCGGCGAGAAGAAGATTGGCAACCAGCCATCCGCAATTTCGGCCGCCAGTTCCACATTTTTGGGGCCAATCGCTGCCAGATAAATCGGCAAATCGGCGCGGCCATGCAAGATGCTCTTGAGCGGCTTACCCAGCCCTGTGGCATCGGCGCCCTGATAGGGAATCTGATAATGCTCACCGTGGTGGACGAGTGGTTGCTCACGGGCCAGAATGGTGCGCACAATTTGGACATACTCGCGAGTCTTGCCGAGTGGTTTGCCATAAGCCTGGCCATGCCAACCTTCGACGACTTGTGGGCCAGACAACCCCAGCCCGAGCAACATGCGGCCACCAGAGAGTTGGTCCAACGTCATCGCTGTCATGGCCGTCATGGCAGGGCTGCGCGCCGGCATCTGCATGATGGCTGTGCCCAGATGAATGTGTTGGGTCTGCCCACCAATCCAGGCCAACGGCGTCACACAGTCCGATCCGTACGCTTCCGCAGTCCAGACCGCGTAATAACCGAGTTGATCGGCCGCTTGAATGATTTCCAGTGGCAATTCGAGCTGCGCACCCGCATACCCAATCATCAGCCCTAGTCGCATAATTGTCTCGCTCCCCTCACGAATGCTCCAGTACGCGCAGAGAAATCATAATCACCCTCTGTTTCCCTCTGCTTTTTCTCTGTTTCCCTCTGCGCCTTCTCCGTGCCCTCTGTGTCCCGCTTTTCCCGCTCAGCGCACTGCATCGGTAATCTTGCGAATCACTGCCTCTTGCGCTTCAACCGATGCGGCAACCTTGAACTGAACCAGTGCGCGGTCCAAATTATGTTCGGCATGTTTCGCTTTGAAATAGACGTTGCCGGCCAGATAATCAGTAAAAAAACGTAGGCCCAACTCAAAGGCAATCAGGCGAATTGAATCGTAGAGATAGGCATAATCATTGGCCGTGAAGAAATGGCGCGCCTCTTCAAAATAGCCATCTAAGATGATCTGACAAAGCTCTGTGTCAAAAGTCACGGCATTCAGATTGGTCGTCTCTTCGCCGGCCAGGTTACAACAAGAGCGCAGACAGTCGCCGATATCATAATGCACGAGGCCGGGCTTGACTGTGTCTAGATCGATAATGCTGATCGCTTCACTGGTCACGTCGTCGATCAAGATGTTGTCGACTTTGGGATCGCCATGGATCGAACGCAAACTAAGTCGCCCGGCGCTTTGAGCATCTTCTAAGAGCGTGGCCGATTCTCTGTGTGCTTCTACAAACTGGAAACAATGCTCGATATCGCGCTTCCGTGGACCACTGGCTACATTTTGTGCTTGGTACTGCGCCTGCACGCGGTCATAGTGGGTCAGATATTGCGGGGTAATATGAAAGCCAGGCAAGGTGTCATAGAGCAAATTGGTGTCTAAATCGCTGATCAGGCTTTGGAAGCGACCCAGGGCATAGCCGGCCTTGCGTGCATGATCGGCGTTGAGAATGCTCTGATAGGTCTTGGCGCCTTCGATCATGCTGATGGCGCGCCAGAAGCCACCCTCGGCGTCCTCGAAAAAATCCTGCTGATCGCGCGTGGCAATCACTGTAGACAAGAAACGTATCGTTCACGTTGCCTGCCCCATAGGGTTGGGCGCTCGCCACTTTGCCTGTCGTCACAAATTGATCGGCAACCGTCTGTACTTGATCCATCTTATTGTCCCTTGCTGCAAACTGTAACCCGAACTATCAATCTTGTTACAGCGATTAGAAAATCCATAGTAACCACAACACGCCCAACCCTAAACTCAACAAAGTGATCGGGATGCCGGCTTTGAGATACTCCTGAAATGAAAGCTCTACACCCTCGCGCTTGGCGCTCTCGGCCACGATCAAATTCGCCACTGAACCAAGCAACGTAAGATTACCCGCCAACGTGGTCGCCATCGCAAGCGTAAGCCAGGCCGGTGTCGGCGCCGCAAATTGTGGAATAAACGGGCGGAAGAGCAGCACCGCCGGCACATTCGAGATCAAATTGCTGAGCACCACCGAAACCACCGTCAGCATGGCCACGCCTCGTTGGGCGATTGGCTGGACCAGCGTAAAGAGTTGCTTGCTGACGCCCAGGCTCTCTAACGCGCCGGTGACAATAAACAACCCCGAAAAAAAGACCAGCAGTGACCAGTCTAGATCGGGCAAAATCTTCTCGGGATCGATGCGCCGCGTAACCAACAGGAGCGTGGCGGCGGCCAATCCTGCCAATGGCACCGGCATCCCGGCTACCAGGGCAATGACCATTAAACCAGCCGCAATGATGCTTTTGCGGAGCAAAGAGCGATCACCCTGTTCGGCTAATTCAGCGGCGGCGTCAAAGGGTGTATTGGTGACATCCCGGCGGTAGATCAGCACAATCACTGCCCAGATGATAACCATGCTGCCCAGCGCTACCGGTCCTAGCACCGCGAGAAAATGGATAAACGTAATCTTAGATGCCACGCCGATGATCATGTTCTGGGGATTGCCAGTGATCGTGGCCGTGGACCCAATATTCGCTGTCGTGGCCAGCGCCATCAGATAGGGCAACGGTTTTTGCTTGAGCCGCTTGCAGATCTCCAGCACCAACGGCGTAAAGACCAATACAATTGTGTCGTTCAGAAAAATCGCTGCTAGCACGCCCGCCACAATGATGATCAGCGCCAACAGTTGACGGGGGGTATGCGCCCAGCGGATCACGCCATTCGCTACTAGCTGAAAAAAGCCGGCGCGCCGCAAATTGACATTGACGATCATCATTGCAAAGAGGAGCGTTAACGTGTTTAAATCGAGCGCTGCATAGGCCTTATCCAGCGAAATCGCCCCGCTCACCATCAAAATCGTCGCGCCGGCCAACGCAATCGTTGCCCGATTCATCCGGAGCCCTGGGAAACGACCAATCGCCACGCCAACAATCGTCCCAACAATGACAACGAGCGCAAACCAAAACAATCCATTCGGTAAAAAAGTGAGCATACACGGGAAGCACATCTGGTGTGATCGGAATCACGTGGCCAAAGAATTTCGTGGGGTTAATGTTATTCCATTTATCTAAACATGCAAACTTCTAGAGGGTCTGGTTGGCACAACGCCAATGCTCACCCGCCTGGAGCACGCGATGCGGTTGCTGCAACCGTTCTGCTTCCGCAATAAATGCTGCCGGCGAAGCTGTGTTGAACTCGAACATCTCGTAATGGCCAGGGATCACCATGCGGGCGCCAATCGCCTTGGCCAATTGCGCGGCTTCTGGGCCCGTTAAATTGCCCGCCACGCCGCGTTCCGGCGCACGGCCATTGATCGGTAAGAGTGCCACATCAATGGTTGGCCATGCGCGTAACTTCTCGACCATGCCATCATAAAAAACAGTATCACCGCTGTGATAGAGCGTCCATGGCCCAAACTGGACAATATAGCCCAGATATTTATGCTGACCGGCTGCGTCCTGTTCGAGTTCTTCGTGTGCCGCCGGCACGCCCGTCAAACGAAACGCGCCTACACTAACTGAAATGCCATCATCCAGACCAATCGGCAAAATCGGGTCGATCTGGAGCCGGTCCGCCACAAAATCACGATTGGCCTCTGGGATCACCAATTTTAGGGGCGGATTCACCCGCAACAACGGTCCCAACGTCTCCGCATCCAGATGATCGGTGTGATTATGCGTGGACGTGACCACATCAATAAAATCCAATTGCGCCGGCGCAATGACGCGCTCGGTCATGCGTACATGCGGTTTGGCCGTAGCCGCGTATTTTTTGGTGAGCGAATCAGAGAGATAGGGATCGAGCAACAGATGTTGACCCTGCCATTGCACCAAATAGCCACTCTGGCCGAGCCACCAAAGATAAAAAGCGTCACTATCGTGTCGGGCGTGAGCGACGTCGGCTAGAAATAATTCATTGCTTTGGAAGGGTTGGATCATTTAGCCCCCAACAATTTCATTCAGACCTTCAATGATTTTGTTTAACTCTTCGGGTGATACGTTTGTGATTCTGTCACCAATCCGGTCTGTAGACAAGATGCGGATTTGGCTGATCTTAACCCAGGACTTTTTGGGGAGATTAGCACTGTGCAACTCCAAGGTTAACGGAAAACCTGCTGCTTGAGATTGGCTGGTAATGGCCAACGTAATCACCGTACCCGACCGTTGATTAAAGATATCTTGGCTGATAATTAAGACCGGGCGCACACCTGCTTGCTCGTTTCCACGCACGGGGTTAAGATCGGCCCACCAAATTTCCCCTCTTAATATTCGGGCCACGTGGTAAGCTCCATATTCATGCCTTCTTCAGCCAGTGCCTGTTCTTCTTGCGGATCGAGTTTAGCACATTCAGCTGCAAGCCGCGTACGGCGTAGCCGTGTAAGCTTGTCTAGGAGCGCTTCTTGAATGGCACGGCTGCGATTCGGATAAACCCGCTGCGCGACAAGTTGATCAAGTTCTAGCAATAGCTCGCTATCAATCGTCACTGCGACTTTTGTTGTTGCCATAATTCACCTCATTTGATGGTATGATGATTTATCATACCATTGAAAAAGCTAGATGACAAGCGCGATCGATGGATAAAATTTATAACGCGCTAACGGATAGCGCACCGCCAGCGGACTCAATCGGCCATGCTAAATAATTTTATGTTTGCCCTGCTTCGCTACGGGCGGCCACATAAATGCCGAGAAGCAAAAGGACAAATCCGGCCAGCTGTAAACTCGCAAAGCTTTCGCCAAAAAGCAGCCAGGCCAACAGTGCCGAGCCAATCGGTTCGCCCAGAATGGCAACAGCCACAAAGGTCGCTGATAAATGGCGCAATGACCAGTTAAAGCTGGTATGGCCGAGCAGTTGCGGCCCCAGCGCCAGCCCAAGCAACAGTAAATAGGCCAGCGGCGTCAACCCGAAGATACCTTGACCACTGAACTGGCTGGCGATCAATAAAAAAAGTGCCGCGCTGGTATAGGCCAGCCAGATATAGGCCAACAACGAAAGGCGCTGGCGCAAGTTTCGCCCGATGAGAAAATAACCCGTTATGGCTACCGCGCCGGTTAACGCCAAGCTGTTGCCCAACAGCGGTGCCGTGTAGCGCGTCTGCGCCGTTGCGCCAGCATCGCTCAGCACAATCAAGAGACTGCCGGCAAAGGTCAGGGCCACGCCGATCAGCGCGGCGCGGCTTACCTTCTCTTTCAGAATCACGAGTGAAGCAATGCCGACCCATAGCGGATTGGTCGTGACCAACGCCGCACTGCTGGCCACCGATGTATAGGCCAACGAACTGATCCAGGTCGCAAAATGCACGGCCAGGAAAAGCCCCGACAAACCGCCCAGCCAATAGTCACGCTTGGACAGACTGCGCAACTCCGTCCCTGCCCGCCACCAGGCCAGCGGGGTTAAGACCAACGCCGCCAGCCCCAGTCGTCCCGCCGCAATCGTGAGCGAGCCAACGCCTTGTTGCTGGGCCAAGCGGATGAGGATCGAGGCGGTGGCGACAATGAGAACGCCCCCGGTTAAGACGAGGTAGGGGAGAAGCGGTCGGCGATGGGACATGAAGGGTTCCGTTTCTTTGGCAAAGTGATTGTGTAGATAACGAGACCGGCATTTTTGCACTGAGCGAGCCTGTAGATCGGTCATTTTCGCACGTTGCAAGCTGAGATAGCTCAAGTTGAGCTTGATAAAGATCTGTTCCAGCGCAATTTCATGAAGACCAGGATCGCGCTCTGGCAGGCCAGTGAGCGCAAGCTTGTTGTAGTACTTGACGACCTGTTCACGATAGCGCTGTTCAACGGCTGCGAAATCGACGGGCGGCGTGGTTGGTATAGCGGGTTGGTTATAGAAATTCTGGGTGACATTTTGTGTAATCTCTTTGCCGATTGCAATGCCACTGGCGTTGTCGCCAAGCTGTGCGTGAATCTCATCATTGGATTGGGGGTGTCCATTGTGCTATTCCCAGGGTCAGTGTTAATAGAGCAAGATCAATTTGCTTGGTCTAACAGAACAGTTGAATTATAATATAAACGACTAAACACAGATCCCAGTTTTTCTATGTTGATAATCACGCAAGAGGTATGTATGCGCGTAGCGGTTGACTTTCCAGAGACAACGTCCGTAGCCCAACTCGATCCCGCTTATCTAAAGCAGGCATTGGTCGCTACACTTTATCAGATTGGAAAACTCTCAGAACACGAAGCTTGCCTAACCTTGCAAATAACACGCCGTGAATTTGAAGCATTATTGCCGCAATTCGGCTTTTCTATTCTTAGCGATGATCAGGCCAACATTGAGATTGAGTTGCGGGCGTGATTGACAAGGTCCTAATTTTTTCTGATACGGGGTCATTGATCTCTTTAGAGAAGTTGAGCTATGGCTTTGCTTTTGTTCGGCAATTGTATGACGTCTTTCTTGTGCCTTCTGATGTTTTGTTTGAAGTTGCTCAAGGCCACTTTCCGGCATTATGATATTGCTGATCTAATTGAAGAGCGTAGTGTCCCCATTGTACATCCCGCATTGCATAGTAGTCTTCTCCACCCTGGAGAAAGTGAAGCCATTCAACTGGCACAACAGTTGAATTTGCCGTTACTTATTGAAGAAACAGCTGGACGAACAGTGGCTCAGAGCCTGGGCATTCATATCTCTGGTATTGCAGGACAGATTATTAAAGCATTTCGCCTGGGCTTGATTACCAGAAATGATGCACTGACTATGCTGGCCGAATTACTACATGCTGGACGCATCAACCGTAAAATTTATAACGCGTTGATGGTCGTGATCGCATAGATTACTTCAGAGGAATTCTATTAACCGAGGAGTGATGAGTGAGATTAGAAAATCACTCATCACTCCTCACGTTTTATTCGTCCAACCGAATCTCGCGCCCAGCTTCCTGGCTGCGATAGATCCCATCCAAAATCGTCATCACTTGCAACGATTGCTCGGCGGGCACGGGGGAAGGCAAGCCTTCGGCCACACAACGGGCGAATTCGACACATTCGAGCGCGTGCGGCTCCATTTTGTCGGCGATCAGCTTGAGTTGCGTGTTGGTGAACTGTTGCGTCTTATAGTTAGTCGCCAAGATTTCACTTTTGGGCCAGTGGCTGCCGCCTTCGGTGCCGTAGAGCCACATCTGCATGTCTTCGCCTTCGGTATTGTGGTGCATCAGCCAACTGACTTCTAGGATCAAGGTCGCGCCGTTGTCGAAACGTACAAAGGCCGAGGCAAAATCCTCTACGTCCATATCTTTGGGCACAGGGGCCAAGCCCCACTGGCTAAAGGCGCCTTCGTGTTTGGCGAGCGGGGCTTTGGCCACGCCAGTGATCGAGATGGGCTTGGGGTTGCCCATGAACCAGAGCGTGAGATCGAGAATATGCACGCCAATGTCGATGCACGGGCCGCCACCGCTATTCTTCTTATAGACGAAGCCAGGGCGTGCCGGAATCCAGCCGCGCCGGATCATCCAACTGCGGGCGTGGTAGATATCGCCCAAGGCGCCCGCGTCAATTTCGCGCTTCATCGCCTGCGAACTGCCTTGAAAGCGGAAATGTTGCGCCGTCATCAACAGCTTACCAGATTTGTCGCGCGCTTCGATCATCTTGTGGATGCCTTCTGGTGTGGGCGCGAGCGGTTTTTCGCAGATCACATTTTTGCCCGCGTTGAGCGCGGCAACCACCAGTTCGCTGTGATACATGTTGGGCGTGCAAACGTCGATAATATCGATGTCTGGGTCATTGATAATGTCTGCGGCGGTGGTTGAAAGTTTTTTGACGCCGTGCTGGGCGCCCCAAGCCTGCAATGCACTGTCGAAGACATCGCTACCCGCCACCACTTCGGCGTGTTCCGAAGCTGCCCAGCCTGGCATGTGTGTTTTGGCGATCCCACCGACGCCAATGACGCCGACTTTTAATGTTTTAGCCATGATAGATTCCTTCGTGTTGATGATTTGAAATAATTTGTTTGATTTAGAACCGCGTCATCCTGCGCATCCGCGGTTCTAGCCTACAATCCGATCCATAAACTCGCCCGTCTGCTTGTTCTTCAGGATCAATTTCAGGCGTCCGTCGGGCATTTTTTCCTGCTTAATAATGGTGTGACCTTCGTATTCGCCGTGCCCGCCGCGGATTTTCTCAACGCCTTGGCCGCGCCACTCTTGGAGTTGGATCGGCTCCCATTGCTTGGAATTGGCGGAACGATAGCAGGCGTCCATAATGGCATTGACCACGTAGCCATCATAGAAAGTCTCCTGGGGTTGTTTGCCATTGTCCAGCG
>JAPLGZ010000363.1 GCA_026389895.1 Chloroflexota bacterium
GTTTTCTAACGTTCCCTCTTTAAAGGCTTGAATGATATCATTGCTGACGAGGCGCGCACTGTTGAGCGCAACGCTCACGCCCGAAGAGAAGATTGGATCAACAAAGCGTGCGGCATCCCCAATCAGGGCATAGCCATCACCAGCGAATTGACTCATGGCATAGCTGTAATCGCCTTCTACTTTTAAGGGGCGCAGTTGTTTCGCTTGGCGCAACTTGGCGGCGATGGCCGGTTGGGTGTCGAGGATATTCCAGAAGAACGCCGGCCATTGCGCCTTATCGGCGGGGAAATGCTTTTTCTGGGTGACAACACCAAAGCTTGTAATGGTGTCGGTGATTGGGATTTGCCAGACCCAGGTATTGGCCACCGGTAGGAAATGAATAAAAATATAATCTTGCTGATGCGTCGTGCCGCGATCATAGTCCTCAAACCAGGTGTGGAGCGCAAACTGGTTGAAGATCGGGTCTTTGATCTTCAACTTGAGCTGGTTGCCCAACAACGTCTGGCGACCACTGGCATCAACGACCAGGCGAACGCTTGTATGCGCTTCGCGGCGACCCATATGATAGATGATGCGCGGAAATGGGCCACTGTCAAAGTCCACCCGCTTCACATGCAGCCCTTCGCAAACGGTCGCGCCTAACGCTTGGGCGTGTTGCAAGAGCAAGAGGTCAAATTGACCGCGATCGACATGGTAGGTATATTTTTGGTTGAACCCGATCATTTCACGCTCATTGAACATGATATCGACAAAATTGTCTGGCGTTAGCCCCTCCCAGTCCACTTCGTAGATCCACTTTTCGTCGGTGGTCGAGGTCCAGGCGGCGCCATATTTATGGGGGAATTTGGCTGCTTCCATCTTCTCTAGAAAGCCAATTTCGTCCAGCACCCGATTGGCGGCGGGTACTAAGGACTCGCCCACATGCTCACGGGGAAAGAGCGCGCCTTCCAAGACAATACAGCTAATCCCCGCCTTGGCAAGATAGGCCGCCAAGGCTGAGCCGGCAGGACCACCGCCGATGATGCCGACCTCAAAATCAGGTTGATTGGTAGCCATAAAGAATGCACTCCTGTTTTACTTTGCTATGCTATCCTGAAATCCTGTTGTGAACGGGATTTTTGATCGATGTCGGGGCGTGCTCTTGTGGCCGCCCATTCGACTAGAGAACGACAGGCAGCCACAAGAGCACGCTTTTATTTTTGACGATTTCTAAGCCCAGGAATACCCGTTTGCCAGACTAAACTGACCAGGAGTACGCCAATCGTGGCCACAACCCAAGTTAAGCGCTCGACGGATTTGGTTAAGCGTTCGATGAGCTTGCGATCTTCGGCGGCGAAACCCGTGCGCAACTTCGGTTCGCGTTCGGTCTGGCTAAATAACGCCTGGAATGAGACTGGTGGTTTGAAAAATGTTCGGGCTTGGCTCAGGATGCGATCCGGTTGCGGGGACGGCGCCAGCAGCAAACTGCCTAATGTGGTCAAACTTTGCAACCACGCTAGCCATTCTTTTTGCCAAGTCTGCCAGAGCAGTTGATTGGCAAAAGGCGCGGCGGTGCGGGTGAGGTCAAAATCAGGATCCAACTGGCGAATAATGCTACCCGCCGTGCTGAGGGCTCGATACATAAAGAGCAAGTTGGTTGGAAACTGAAATGGGTATTCGTCCAGCAAATCCCGATACTGGGCCAGTAGGTCGAGATTGCGCGGCTTGCTCGTGTCTGGCATTAATCCAACCAGCGCGTCTTGAAAGTGGACAAGAATGTCCGTGGTCAGTGCCTCGATTTGCCCAATATCCACGCCTGGGCGCAAGATGCCCCCCGTCATGTAAGACTGCACAACCAGGCGTGGATCGCGTAGGCCCACCCCAATCACAAATTCCTGTAACCAACGCCATGCTTCTTCTGGGATCACGGCCGTCATGCCAAAATCGATCAGCACAATCTGAAAGGGCCGATTGGCCCAATATGGCACTACTTCACCGGGGGCAAATTCATGCCCCCGGTTTTCATCGGGATGGGGCAATGGCTTGATAAAGAGATTGCCCGGATGGGGATCCCCGTGGACAAAGTGCGTGACGAGAATTTGTTTGAGCACGAGGCGTGCCAACTGCTCGGCAACCGCTTTTTGATCAATGCCTGCCGCGGCCAGTTGATCGGCCTCGTCAATTTTCAGGTAGGCGACATATTCCAACGTTAAGACATGGGCGCCGCTGTAGGCCCAGTAGACTTTGGGGATATAGACTTGCGCATCATCCGCAAAATCGTTGGCAAACCGTTCGGTGCTTCGCCCCTCCGTCACAAAATCCAGCTCGCGGCGAGTCACGGCGCTAAACTCGGCCAAGACCAAGTCTAGATCGATCCCGCCGCTGACGGCGGGGAATCGTTTGAGGACGCGGACAAGCAGGGTTGTCACCACCAGATCCATCTCAATTTGGCTGGCCGTGCCTGGTCGCAGCACTTTGACCGCCACCTGTTCGCCGGAAGGTAACTGCGCTTGGTGAACCTGTGCAAGCGACGCACTGGCCAACGGTTGCGGCGAAAACCAGACAAAGCAACTGGCCACCGAGGCATGCAGATCTTGCTCAATCGTAGCCATGATCGCCGCCAGGGGGGCGGCCGGTACATCATCTTGGAGCATGGCTAGGATCTGGGTGACATCGGGTGGCAGCAGGTCCACGCGCAGGCTGAGGAACTGGCCCAGTTTGATCGGCAACCCGCCCATCTCAACGGCCATTGTGCAGTAGGCGCGCGCCATTCGTCGCCAGCGTGGGCCAGGGGCGCGCCGGAATCGGCGCAATATGGGTCGGTTTAAAAACCGATCCCACCAGAGAAAATGTAGAATGGCGCCGGCAAAGAACCAACCCTGCTTACGGTAACGCTGCCAATCAACCTCAACCTTAAGCACTGGTTTTATCCTGGAATTTGGCCGCAGCGGTTTGCACTGTTGCGGCTTGTTTCTGGAAAGTTGCCAGTAGTTGCGCTTTCTGCGCGTTCAGCCAGGTAGCGGCCTGCTGGGCTGGCACCATCAGCGCAGCCTGGAGACTTTGCGCTTCGCTCAGCAGCGCTTTATAACCAGCGGCATCATGGGGAAAAGGCTGCGGCGTTAGCGCTTTGAGGCCTTGGGAAAAATTGAAATTCTGGGGCAAACGACCGATACCCGGCAGAGCAATCAGATCACCAACATGTTCATAGGTGGTAAAATAATGAGTCCCTTGGCGCACATAATCGACGCCGGGCAACATCGTTTGCAAGTTGTAGGGAAAGGGCGCTTGCGGGAGTGGTTCGTAGGTGACCCTGTCCAACAGATTTTGCACCCGGTAGCTGAAGCCTTTCATTTGCCGGTTGTAAACATCCACAAAGGCCCGATTACCGAGCTTGGGGCTACCAAAGGTATAGAGCTTGATCCAAAAGGTGGGAAAATCGAGTTGTGACTCCCAGGCGCGCTGCAAATGGAGCGCCGCCAGCGCGGCCACACACCCACCGGCGCCGTGCCCGGCAATGTAGAGGGCGAATCCATCACTCAGATCCACTGTAACGGGCTGCGTCTTGTTGCGCGTTTTAGATGGGCTGGTTTTGGCCGGGGCTGCTTGCGGTGGTTGTGGGCTGGTTGCGGTGTCAAAAAAGAGTTCGAGATCAGCCTGGATCGCCGCAAAAGCTTGTTGCCACGGCCGATAGAGGCGCGCCCCACGCAACGGAAACGTTTGTTCACCGTCAAGTGGCAAATATTCCACCGAATCATCGCTGACGGTAGGCTGTTGGGCGGGTGAACTGTCTGTGGCGATATTGGTGATCGCGATCAACTCGTCCACGGCTTGTTCGGGGGACGTCGGGGCGACTGCCATCCCAGGCGTAACTTGGCCTGTGGCCTGAGCCACGTCAAGCACCAGCGCAAATTGCGGCATCTTCCCGCGCTTGAGCAGGAGCGCATTGGTTCGGTTGGCGCTCGCCGCATGCAGACAGTCCCATTCTTCACCCTTAAACAGGAGATTATAAAGCGTTTTGGCCTCATCGCCCGCATGATGGGCAAAGACTTGGCGCGCCCGTGCTGTAAATTCAGCCAGATCGATCGCTTCTACAAATTCAAAGCCGGTGGTAATTTGGGTGGGTAAGGTCATGAGTAAAGCTCCTTTGTCAACGAAATAACGCTGCTTGAATCAATTGCAGTAAGGCCGGTGTAGCTTGATTGAGAAAAAAGTGATCACCAGGTAATAGGTGGATTTTGCAGAGTGCACTTGTATGTTCAGACCAGGCCGCTAATGCAGGTTGCGTCACTGTCTGATCGTTGTGGCCGCCAAACACCGTGATCGGGCAGGCCAGCGCTTGATCCGCACGGTAAAGATACGTCTCCAATAGGGTAAAATCGGCGCGTAATTGCGGCTGGACTAAGGCCATCAATTCGGCGTCCTCCCAGACGGCAGCTGGAATTCCGCCATATCGCTGCTGCACCGCACTCAGAAAGTCCGCCGTTGGTAGTTGATGCAGCGGTGACTCTGCCCAGGGTAGATGCGGGGCCTGGCGCGCAGCCACAAAGAGCTGTTGTGGCAAGGGGGCGCGTACGCGTTGCAAATGGCGCGCGACTTCATAGCTGATCAATGCGCCCAGGCTGTGCCCGTAAAAGGCGAAGGGTCGATCCAGATAGGGGTACAGGGCAACCGCTAGCGCCTGAACCAGTGGCTCAAGTTGGTCAAAAGGCGTTTCGCGCAGCCGGGTTTCTCGCCCCGGCAACTGGATCGCACACAGTTCTATGGTGGGGGGCAACAGGGCCGGCCAAGTGCGAAATACGGTCGCCCCGCCGCCGGCATAAGGGAAGCAGAACAAGCGCACCTGCGCCTGCGGTTGGGGTTTGGGTATGGTAACCCAGGCATTTGCTCTCATCTGTCTTTTTGTGCGGATAGCTGACCTTGCCAATGGGCAAGTTGCTCGTTTGTATAATGGTAGCCAAGCTCGACAATTTGATCAAATGCCCGCGCTTCCGTCAGGCCAAACCGTTCTACCGGTGGGCGCAAATAAAGGTCAGCCAGCCGTTTCCCCACCTGTTTCTTCAAGGCATAAACGCTCCCCACTTCGGCGGCACGGTAGAGCAGCGCCGTGATATTGGGTAATGTGCCTGAACTCGCCCAGGGACTCACCTGTTCCCAAAGCGCTCGCCAACCGGAAACTGTCTCGCCCTGGGGCGCAATGACCGTCAAGTCCACCGGTGGCGTTACATCGACGGCGATGACGGTCCCATTGCCACAAAATGTCCGCATGATGTCCATCGGCAAGTTGTTAAGGAGCGCGCCATCCACCAACAATTCACCTTGCTCCACCATCGGGGGCAAAATGCCAGGGGCAGAATTGCTGGCGCGTACACTGCGCCAGAGCGAACCTGAGCGATGCACGACCTCTTCGGCGCGGGTTAGATTGGTAGAAAGACAAAAAAAGGGCAGCCAGAGGTCTTCAATACAGTGATGCCCAAACATCGCTTGTGTGATGTCGTTTTGCTGTTTGCCGGTGGTCAAGGCGACAATCGGCAAGGTAACATCAATCGTGGTTGGCGCATAGATGGCTTTGAAACGTTGCGTGATTGTCTGTACACTCTCGCCCATGGCATAGGCGCCAGCTACCATCGCACCGACACTCACACCGCCGATCAGGTCAATGGCAATGCCTGCTTCTTCCAGGGCCTGGAGCGCGCCCAGGTGCGCCATGCCGCGGATCCCCCCACCGCCCAGCACAAGCCCGATTGGACGACCGGCCACCCAACGTGCCAGCCGGTCAAAATCGGCGGGCCGCTGCCAGCGCACGTGATGATGCTGACTCACCTGGCGGATCAGCAGCCAGCGCTGTGTATCCAGCGGCAGTCGCGTGCCATCCCGATGCAAGAGCACCAGGCTCTTCTGTTTGTGCGAAGAACGCTCTTCCAGTTCATGCAAGGCTACTTCTAATGGCCCCAACGCTGGATTGTGGTTGGCCTGCCCGACAATCAGAATGTGGTCGGCCTGGCGCAGACAGCGGCGCGTCCAGGGGGTGAGGGTTGGGTCAGCCGCATAGACCACATAGCGATGCTCAAATTCCTGTTCACTCAGCCAACTGACCAGCCGCACATCGGTGGCATCCCAGACACCGAGATCCTCTTCGGCAATCGCATTTTCTCCCAACAATTGTTTCACCTTGGCGCTGTTGAGGTGTAAGGTGGGGCCAAGCGCCACTAAGCCCTGCATCAGGCGGCGCATAAATTCGTCTAGCGGGAGATCGGGGTGTGCCGGCACGATGGCGATGGTCAGCGATTCATGGGCATTGGCGTAGGTCCGTTTGGTCTCGTAGGAGGCAATAATCTCGATCAAGCTGCGGGTGAAGGTGCGCGTCATCGTATGGGGATATTTGGTGAGCAGCCGGCCAAAACCTGCCCTGGACAGGCGCGCCACTTCACTGTCGCGAATGGCATAGGCCGTGGCGGTGCGCTCTGCTTCGGTCAGCAGGGCAATCTCACCCAGGCTCTCACCCCGCCCGATCTCGCGCAGAATGTGTTCGATGCCATCGGCGCGTTGCTGCACCACGCGCAGCCGGCCACTGACGATCACATACATGCTGTCCCCGGCCTCACCTTGACGCATCAGCTTTTCGCCGCTGACCAGTGACACCCAGGTCACCTCGGCCTCTAGGTCACGCAGCAAGGCCTCGTCCAACTCATGAAATAGACGCGACGTTCGCAGCGCGGTGCGCAATTGGCGGCGCCGGATCTGATCCAGCAATTTTTGTTCGATCTGTTTTGCCACGGCTGGTGCACTTATCACCAACCGGTCAAAGGTGGTCTGGGCCAGCCTGAGCACCTCGACATCCTCGATCGCATAGACGGTGGCCGTGCGCGCCTGGCCGGTCAACAGGGCGATCTCACCGATACTCTCCCCTGGCTCCATCTCACGCAGCATTTGCTCGGCGCCTTCGGCTGACCGCAGCACCGCGCGTAAGCGACCACGGGTGATGATGTAAAACGAATCACCTGGATCGCCTTGCCGGATCAGCGTGTCGCCCGCCTGAATGAGCTGCGGTTCCATTTCGGCGGCGATGGCCTGCAAACTAGTTTCGTCTGTCCCGCGCAGCAGTTCGGTGGTGGCGAGAAAGGCTGCCCAATCAGGGGTGGGTGGCGTGGGTGCCGACTTTTTTTTCATGGGCGCTCCTTTGTTATTGATTCTCTTCCTGATTCATTGTACCACAATTGATGCGCCTTTCCGCGTTCATCATTGCTTGGCGTCATAACATCGCCTGTTGCCGCGCCTTTGCCAAAGAAGCCGTCAACTGCTCGGCGACCAGTGATACATGCGGTGGGCGTAACAGCGTCATATGATCACCGGGCACAGGCACGACATCGACGCCACCGCGCGCAAAGTCCCGCCAACCCAAGTCGGGGCCTTGACCGAGTGGGCCAAAATCCTGGGTGCTGCGCAATAAGGTGACGCGGCCTGCATAGGGTTGCATTTTATAGTAGCGGCCAGCCTGGGCGTTGGCGAGCGTCACGCGCAGCAAGCGGTATGGCGCAGGCAGTTGCAGATCCAACTGGCGCTGCCGCCAAAGCTTCCAATAATCAGTGACATAGGCGCCAAGCGCTGGGGCCAGGGTTTTGATCCCAAAGCGCAGGGCCGCGCCCAGGGTGTTTGGCAATTGGCTAGAGGGGGCTGGCGTATCGATAATGGCGAGACAGGCCACGGTTTCACCAACTGCTTCTAGCTGCTGCGCCATCACATGGGCGATCAGGCCACCCAGCGACCAACCCCCTACATAGTAAGGACCAACCGGTTGAACCGTCTGCAAGGCCCGTAGATAATGGGCCGCCATCGCCGCCAAGTTTTGCAAGGGTGCTTCTTTGCCAGCCAGCCCAACGGCTTGCAATCCATAGACGGGTTGCTCCGCGCCGAGGTGATAGGCGAGTTCATAATAAGGAAAGACGACCCCAGCCAGCGGGTGAACACAGAAGAAGGGGGGACGCGTACCGCTGGTGCGGAGTGGCACCAAGCAAGAGTGCGACGCTGGGTGATCACCAGGCAATACGCTGCTTGAGCGCATGCCGGTTGCTGGTGCGCTGGTTAATGGCATGGCTGATGCCAACTGTTCTGCTGCTAACCGTTCTGCATCGATCTGCGCCGCGAGCCCGGCAATGGTCGGTTCAGCAAACAAGCGTTGCAGCGGTATCGCGGTGGCAAAGTGGGTCTGGATGCGCTGCATCAATTGAACGGTCAGCAGCGAATGCCCCCCCCGTTCAAAGAAATTATCATGGATGCCCACCTGTTCGATCGCCAACACAGCAGACCAGATTGCGGCCAACTGCACTTCGGTTGCTGTCCGTGGCGCCACATAAGCTTGCGCTGATGCCAGATTGCTTTCAACGGGCGCAGGCAAAGCATGGCGGTCAACCTTGCCATTGGGCGTCAACGGTAAGGCCTCTAACACCATAAAAGCACTCGGTACCATGTAATCTGGCAGTTTAGTCTGTAGATAACTACGCAGGTCGGAGGGGGAGATAGGGAGACAAGGAGACAAGGAGATAGGGAGAGTGGGAGAAATTGCCGGGTCTACTCCCCCTGTCTCCCTGTCTCCTTGTCTCCTTGTCTCCTCTGCTACGATATAAGCGATCAACCGCGTCCCAGGACCACCCGCCTCTGGTGTCCCGGTGTGGGCGATCACCACTGCTTCCTGTACGGCGGGGTGCTGGTTCAACACGGCTTCGATCTCGCCCAACTCGATGCGAAAGCCCCGCAGCTTTACCTGTTGGTCGATGCGCCCCAGAAACTCAAGATTGCCATCTGCCAACCAGCGGGCAAGGTCACCGGTCTTGTAAAGCCGGCCCGCGCCGAAGGGATTGGGCATGAATTTTTCCATTGTCAATTCGGGACGGTTCAGATAACCCCGCGCCACCCCCACCCCACCAATATAGATTTCACCCGCTACGCCAATCGGGACAGGTTGGTGGCATTGATCGAGCAAATAGACCTGGGTGTTGGCCATCGGTCGGCCAATCGGCGGGGACTGCTGGCGATGATGCCACTGGTCGCCGTCCATGATCGTCGCACAGACGGTGATTTCCGTCGGTCCATACGCATTGAAAAAATGACGACCTTGCGCCCAGCGTTCCCCTAGGGCCGCCGGACAAGCTTCCCCCACGGCGATCACGGTTGCTAGCTGGGGCAGCGTCTCTGGTTCAAGCAGGGTAAGCGCCGTCGGCACCAGGGTGACATGGGTAATCGCCTGTTGTTGCAAGGTTTGAGCCAAAGGCGGGCCTGGCAAGAGCTCATCCGCTGGTGCCAACACCAACGTCGCCCCTGCCCCCAGCGTCATGACAATTTCCGAAATCGAGGCATCAAAGTTCAACGAGGCAACCTGGAGCACCCGGTGGCCCGGTTGTATGCCAAAGGCGTCAATTTGAGCCCGCGCTAAATTATACAGCCCCCCATGCGCTAACAATACACCCTTTGCTTGCCCAGTTGAGCCCGAGGTGTAGATCAGATAGGCGAGATGGTCCGCCGTCACAGCTGTACAGGGATTATGCACGGGTTGGGTCGCGATGAGCCCACCATCGCTATCAAGACAGATCAGCTGCACCGTGGGTGGAAATAGCGCCCGGTACTTTGCTTGCGTCACAATCACGCGCGGCGCGGCATCTTGGAGCATAAAGGCGAAGCGATCCGGCGGGTAAGTGGGGTCAAGCGGCAGATACGCGCCGCCGGCTTTGAAGATCCCCAACAGCCCCACTACCATCGCCAGCGAACGTTCCACACAAATACCAACCACTGTTTCTGCCCTGATCTCAGCGCCATCCAGGCTTTGTAAATGATGCGCCAGTTGGTTGGCGCGGGCGTTCAACTCGGCATACGTGAGTAGTTGGTTTTTAACACCGGCGCCAGCCATGATGGCGGCGACCGCATTGGGCCTGCGCACTGCCTGGGTCTCGAACAAATGATGAAAATAGTGGGGTTCGCCCGGCTCGCCAGACGCGTCACCCGCAGCCCACTCGACGAGCAGTTGATGGCGTTCGTTTGGGGTGAGCAACGGCAGGCTCTGAATGGGTTGGCCAGGATTGTCGGCGATACCCCTGAGCAAGCTCTGAAAGTTGTCGATCAGCCGGGCAATGGTCGTCGCATCAAAGAGGTCGGTGGCATAGATGCAGACACCATCGAGGTGATCATCCGTTTCCCATAAGTGTAATTCAAGATCAGAACGCGTGGTCTTGACCTCGATCATGGCTGGCGTTACCCGCAGCCCTGGCAGCATGAACGCCCCCGTCGGCATATTTTGCAAAACAAAGACCACTTGGACCAGCGGGTTATAGGTCAGGTTGCGTTCTGGGCGCAGTTCTTCTACCAATCGTTCAAAGGGCAGGTCTTGATGCTCATACGCGGCTTGTGTCGTCTGCTGCACTTGCGCCAACAGATCCAAAAAGGTCGGATTGCCAGTCAGATCACTGCACAGGGCCAGGGTGTTGACCAAGAAACCGATGAGCCCTTCTAATGCTTGGTCGTTGCGGTTGGCAATGGGCGAACCGACCACAATTTGTGCCTGCCCTGTATAGCGATGGAGTAACAGTTGAAACGCGGCTAACAGGGTCATATAGAGGGTGCCGCCCTGCGCGTGACTCAATTGGCGCAGTTGTTGCGTCAAGCCAGCCTCAATTTGCAGGGAGACGGCTCCACCGCGAAAGCTCTGCTGCGCGGGGCGTGGGCGGTCACTGGGCAGTTGCAGCAGGTCTGGAGCGTCGGCTAGGTGTTCTTTCCACCACCTTAGTTGGCGTTCCAGCACCGCCCCTTGTAGATAGGCCCGTTGCCACGCGGCAAAATCTGCATATTGAATGGGTAATTCGGGCAAAGGGCTGGGCTGGCCTTGTGTATAACTGGTATAGAGGGCGACCAATTCGCGCAGCAAGACCCTGACGGACCAGCCATCAGCGGCGATATGGTGGATCGTCAACAATACGACAAACCGTTCTTCGGCTAACTGCAACACCTGGGCGCGCAGCATGAGGTCATGGGTCAGGTCAAAGGGTCTCTGCGCTTCGTCTTCGCTTAGCCGCTTTACTTGATTGCGCTGTGCGTCACCCGCCATATCGCGTAGATCGATCACGGGCAGGGCCACCGCGAGCGGTGGCTGAATCAGTTGGTAGGGCGCATCCGCTTGCATGACAAAGCCGGTGCGCAGGCTCTCATGCCGCCGCACGATCTCGCTCAGCGTCTGTTGCAAGATGGCAACGACCAACTGGCCCTCGATCTCTAGCACCAGTGGCATGTTGTAAGTTGCGTCATCCCCCAACTTGGCCAGAAACCACAAGCGTTGTTGTGCATATGAGAGCAGCAACGGGGCATTGCGCGGTGTCGGCGTGATGAAAGTTTGGGTTTCTTGGTTGTGGACCCGCTTCAAAAATTCGATGATTTCTGGTTTGTAGGTCCGCAATTGCCCACGCAATTCTGGCGTCATCACACCGGGGGGAGCCGCGACCCGCAGTTGATCGCCCTCGGTGGCTAGTTCAACCCCCAGCGATTGGAGCGTGGACAAAAGTTGATTTAATCCCATCCTTAAATTTCCTCAACTTCTTTATCTTCAGAAAATGTGGCCACCTTCACCGTTTTCATCAATAAATGGGTTTCTATATCCTTGGCTAGGTCGAAGACCGTCGGCCTTTCAAAGAAATCACGCAACGAAATGTCAATCGAAAACGTGGCTCTGATCCGTGATATGACCTGCATAACCAGGAGTGAATGGCCACCGATGGCAAAGAAATTGTGATGAATACCCACTTGCTCTGACCCCAACACCGCCGACCAGATCGCCGCGATGCTTTTTTCCGTGGTCGTTGTTGGGGGCACAAATGCATACTCTGTCAGTTGTTTGTAGTCCTTGATCGCTGTGCGTAGGGGCGCCCGGTCAAGTTTCCCGTTGGGGGTGCGTGGTAACTCACTCAGGATCTGATAGTGGGCAGGCAGCATATAAGTGGGTAATTTTTGCTGGAGAAATTTGTATAGCTCACGCGTGTCAATGACTGGTTGGGTTTGGCTGAGCTGGCGTAGTTGCTCTAGATGACCTAATCCTTCTAGAACGATGTCTTCATCAATCCCAAAGTCTACTAAACAAGCAACCTCATTCACCCCCATGGCCTGTAAGCGCTGCACCGTGTTGAGACAACTTTTTGCCGTGCCAATCAGCGAAGCCGTCTGTACGTACCGTTCAAAGGCCGCCTGCACCAGAATTTCCAAATCGCTGGCCGAATTTAGATCACTCTGCAAATTCATCGCCTGGATCAAATCGATATGCGCCCGTAAATATTCACAGAATGGCGCGCGCGCGCGTTCGATGGCCTCGTCTTTATCACCCCAAATAAAAGTATGAATCATCATCGTCACATGGCCTGTGGCCGGGTCATGCCCGGCTTCTGCCCGCGCGTTGCGATAGAGCGTGATCTTTTCGGCAACTTCATTGAGCGATTGACCAAGCAGATGGGTAAGCAGATTGGCCCCGAGTTTGCCGGCTTGTTCAAACGTCGCCGGATTGCCCGCCGCGGTCAGCCAGAAAGGCAGCGTTTTTTGGATCGGGCGTGGAAACACTTTCACCTGTGTCTCTTTGCCTAACCCATTGTGTACGGTGATCGCTTCGCCACGCCAGAGCGCCTGTACTTGCTGAATTTGTTCGAGCAGCAATTCTTTACGCTGGGCAAAGTTTTCGGGATAGAAGGCGAAATCGATTGGGTGCCAACCCGACGCAAAAGAGACCCCAACCCGCCCGTGTGACAGATTATCGACCACCGCCCACTCTTCGGCAACGCGTAAAGGATTTTGGATCGGCAACACGACACTGCCCGACCGGAGCTGGATCTTGTGGGTAATCATGGCCAGCGCGGCGCTCAGTACGGCTGGATTGGGATATTGGCCGCCCACCGCGTGGAAATGGCGCTCTGGTGTCCATATCGCCGTGAAATCATGTTGATCGGCAAATTTAGCGCCTTCGCAATAGAGGGTATAGCTATCTCCACTGGCCTTTCCGCCCGCGGCGGCGGCAAAATAGAAGAGGCTGAATTGTAACGGTTGGCGCGCCTGCTGGTTCTGGAGCACAACATAGGCGGTCAGTTGCTTCTGTTGGGTGGGAAGCGCCTGGGCGATGACCACGGCCTCTTTGACGGCGGGGTGTTGCGTCAAGACGGCTTCAATCTCGCCCAGTTCAATGCGGAAGCCACGAATCTTCACCTGTTGGTCGCTGCGTCCCAGATACTCGAGGTTGGGGCTGCCCACCGGGTCCGGTCGCCAACGCGCTAAATCGCCGGTGCGATACAGTTTGCCAGCACCATAGGGGTTGGCGACAAACCGTTCGGCCGTCAACTGCGTTTGTTTGTGGTAGCCGCGCGCCACGTTGTCGCCGCCAACATAGAGTTGGCCCGGCACGCCTGGTGGCATGGGCTGTCGGTGGGCATCGAGCACATAGACCTGGGTGTTATCAATTGGCCGGCCAATGGGAACCCCGGTGGCGCTGTGCTGCCACTGGTTGTCGGCTGTCACCTCAAACCAGGTAACGTCGCCAGCTACCTCTGAAGAGCCATAAAGATTGAACAAACGCGCCTGCGGTAGGCGGCGCTGAAAGAGCTGTGCCAGTTGAGTGGTCAAGGCTTCCCCACTGCAAATCCAATACGTGAGCAGCGGCAACCGCCCTGGCAAGTCCAGATCACTTTCCAAGATCACCTGTAACAACGACGGCACCACGACCAATCGCGAAACCTGGTGGATGGCTAACTGGGTGATAAAGGCTTGCGGGTCTTTGACGACGGCATCGGCCAGCACCACCAAACGCACCCCACGCACCAGAGGACCAAAGATCTCCCACACGGAGTCAACAAAAGCAAGGGCCGTCTTCTGACAAGCGACCTCACCTGGTAAGAAAGGCAATTGTCGCCACATCCATTGGCACCGATTGACGAGGCCGCGGTGTAATGCTTCTACCCCTTTGGGTTGCCCTGTCGAGCCCGAGGTGTAAATTACATAGGCCAAATGATCCAGCGTTGCCTGGCTGATTGGCGTTGCGCGGCTGGCTTGCGCAATCTGCGGCCAATCTCGATCCAAACAGAGCAGATGGGCTGTGGATGTTGGCAGTTGTTCGAGCAACTGAGACGTTGTCAGCAAGATGGCTACGTTCGCATCCTCGAGCATAAAGGCGAGACGTTCGGCTGGGTAGCTTGGGTCGAGCGGGACATAAGCGCCGCCCGCTTTGAGGATGCCTAGCAGCCCCACCACCATCTCGATCGAGCGCTCGACACAGATGCCGACCAATGTCTCCGCCCCCAGCGTTCCGCCAACCCCCAAGCTTTGTAGATGGTGCGCCAGCTGGTTGGCGCGCGCGTTGAGTTCGCGATAGGTCAACTGTTGGTCTTCAAAGACTACGGCCACCGTCTCTGGCGTGCGGGCAACTTGCGCCTCAAACAAGTCATGGATACATTGGTCCTTGGGGTAATCGCCGGTTGGGTCTGGTGCAACGGCTGTGTTGTTCCACTCGACGAGCAGTTGCCGACGTTCGGCTGCGGTGAGCAAAGGTAAATCACTGCTCGGTTGGTCGGGATTGGCGACAATGCCTTCCAACAAAACTTGAAAGTGGCCTACCATGCGCGCCAGGGTTGCTGGTGCAAAGAGCGCAACATTGCCTTTTAAGTGGCCGAACAAACTATGCTCCGCCTCGATCAGTTCCAGCGCAATATCCTCTTGCCCTTCAAAGAGCGGTAAGGGAATTAATTCGATCGCAAAGCCAAACTGAGTTTGCTTGTTGGATTGCACCAGCAATTCTTGGGCACGATGCGGCTTCTGCAGCAAAAAGCTGGCTTGAAAAATGGGTGACCGGCTGGGGTCGCGTTGTGGATTGAGCTGTTCCACCAAGCGGACAAAGGGATAATCTTGATGATCCAGGGCTGCCAACACTTGCCCCTTCACTTGGGCTAATAAATGCGCAAAGGTGGGATCGCCAGCCAGATTGGTGCGCACCACCACGGGTGAGGTGAAATAGCCAACAATTTCGGCAAATTCAGGCCGACTACGCCCCGCCATCGGCAACCCCACCAGCAGATCCTCCTGCCCGCTATAACGGTGTAACAGGAGTTGATAGGCGGCCAGCAACACCACATACAATGTACAATGATGCTGACGTGCCACCTGTTTTAACTGTTCGGTAAGCGTAGGGGATAACTGAAACGGTTGGCCGATGCCGTGTAATGTTTGCTGAGGAGGGCGGGGAAAATCGGTCGGCAGTTGTAGCACCGGCAGTTCGCCACTGAGTTGTGCTTGCCAATAGGCGTAAAGCCGCGCCCCATCGGTTTCGAGCAACGTCTGTTGCCAGGTCACATAATCATGATAAGTATGCGCCATGATCGGCAACTCGACTGCCACCCCGCGCCGCAACGCCGCGTAAAAGGTGAATAATTCATCGACCAGTTGATAGATCGACCACCCATCGACCACAATGTGATGGACGCTCAGCAGTAATGTATAACTTTGTTCGGTATGGTTGAGGATGGTTGTGCGAAAGAGTGGACCTGTGCTTAGATCAAAGGGTTGTTCATGCAAGGCGCGTAATTGTTGCCGTAAAGCCGCTTCAGTACAAGGGCCAACCTCCAGTCTTTCAAGCGCCGCGGCTTGATACCCATCAATCTGTTGGACTAAGGCATCGTCTTGCCAGATAAAACGGGTGCGCAGGACTGCATGCCGATTGACCAGTAATTGGATGGAATCACAGAGCAACTCAACATCAAGCGCCGCCTGGATCCGGTAGGCTAACGAGACCGTATAAGCACTATTCTCTGGTGCTTGTTGCTGAATAAACCAAAGCCCACGTTGTCCAGCTGAAAGCGGTGCATAGGTCGGCTCACTCAACCAAGCGAGTAAAGCCGCTTTATCGGTCTTCAGTTGGTCGAGTACTGCCGGGGTTATCCGCTGTTGCGGACCAGCATAACGTAATTTGCCAGCTTGTGACCAGACCTGAATGCCCTGTAGGGTAAGCCGTTGCAGAGATTCTTCTACTCGGTTCATAACTCACCCTCTATTTTCTGATAAATTGTTTGTTCTTGCTTGGGCAACTGTTCAGGCTGGGGTAGATGGCCATTGGTGTTGCGCATTTCGTTTGGTGGCGGCGCGGGCAGTGGCTGCGCGCTGGCTGCAAGTTGTGACGGACTGGGTTCTGCCAGATGTTCGAGCAGATAGTCGGTCACAGAAGCGATACTGCCTCCATCCAGCAGCAATGAGATCGGGATCGTCAGGGCAAAAATTTGGAGCAAGTAGTTACGTAATTGGACGGCCATCAAAGAATCTAGCCCTAGGGAGAGCAATGACTGGTCGATATCTAGCTGCGCTATCGAAAAACCACCGGTGGCGGCCACCATGCTGCGCAGCCGTTTGGTGACCGCGGCGCGGCGCTCGTCAAGCGCCATTGTCTGGTATGTTTGCCAATCAAAGGGCTCTTCTGGTCGATCTTTTTGCTCGATAGGCTGACTTGCTTTTAGAGGCAACACAGCAATTTGCGTGATGGATTGGCCGAGCAGGTAACCGAAGAGCCGCTTTCCTTGTTGCGGCGCGATCAGGGTCAGCCCCTGCGCCTGAAGCGCGCCGCGCGTTGGCAGCTGGGCTGCCATGCCAATGTCGGCCCAGGGACCCCAGTTGATGCTCAGTCCGGGTAGCCCCGCTTGCTGCCGCTGCTGCATCAGGGTATCCATAAAGGCATTGGCCGCCGCATAATTGCTCTGCCCCGGCGACCCCAACAGGGCCGCCGCTGATGAGAAACAGACAAAGAAATCCAGATCCAGCCCCTGGGTGAGCGCGTGCAGATGCCAGGCGCCATTAACTTTGGGCTGCATCACGGTTGCAAAACGATCTGGCGTCTGTTCAGTCAGAATGCCATCATCCAACACGCCAGCCGCATGGACAATGCCCCGCAAGGGGGCCAGGGTTTGGCAACGGTCGAGCAGCGCCTTGACGGCCTCCGGGTTGGCCATATCGGCCGGCCATACGTGAATTTTCGCCCCGGCTTGGGCCAGTTGCGCCAGCAACTGACGTTGCTCATCGGTGGCGATGCCATGCCGCCCTGTCAATACGAGCTGTTTGACGCCATCTTCGATTAATTGTTGCGCGATTTGCAGCCCCAAAGCGCCCAATCCGCCCGTAATGAGGTAGGTGGCATCCTGTTGTAGGACCACCGCGCGTGGCTGCTCGAAGACGATGACGACCTTGCCCACATGGCGCGCCTGTTGCATGGTGCGGAAGGCCGCCGCGCTGGCATGGGCTGGGAAAGTCGTGTAGGGCAACGGCTGAAGGGTGCCGGCCTTCAATTGCTCGCCAATCGCCTGCCAAAGTGTGGCATAGAGTGTCGGCGTCTGGCTCAGCACTTCACCCAAATCGTAAGGATGATAGGCGACATCGGGCCGGCGTTCTATTACCTGTTCCTGACGCCAGATGCCGAGCTTGCCGATTTCAACAAAGCGGCCTTGCTGGCCGAGGACGGCAAAGCTGCGGTCAATAAAGTCACCATTGAGGCTGTTAAAGACGACATCGACCCCGCGTCCGCCCGTGATTTGCAAAATCTCGTCGGCAAAGTCGAGCGTGCGTGAATTGAAGATATGGGCAATGCCTTGGTCGCGCAGGAATTCCCACTTGCTAGGGCTGGCCGTGGCAAAGATCGCTGCGCCGCGCGCCTGGGCAATTTGGACCGCCGCCTGGCCTACACCGCCCGCCGCCGCATGAATCAACACCCTTTCCCCCGGTTGGAGCTTCGCCAATTCGACGAGACCATACCAGGCGGTCAGGAACGTCAACGGGATGGTGGCCGCCGCGGCATCGTTCAAGTGGGTCGGGATCGCCACCATCTGCGCGGCTGGCACGGTAATATAGCTGGCGAAGGTGCCGGTCGCCGTACCCAGGCCCATCACACGGTCGCCCACCGCAAAGCCGCGCACAGCATCGCCGACCGCGGTTACCAGTCCGGCGCATTCAAAGCCCAGACCGATCGCACTGGCCTGAGTAATGCCCAGTGCCGTGCGATAATATTCCGCTAACAGGCCCAGTGCATTCAAAACATCGCGCAAATTAAGACCAGCGGCTTTGACTTCCACTTCAATTTCCTGCGGCCCAGGTGTGCGCCGCACCAGCGGCACAAAATTCAGATATTCAAGCGAACCATAGTCACGTAGTTGGAGCCGCATTGGGGCTGTTTTGTCGATCCGCGGCGGCGCTTGCCAGCGGTCAAGCTCGGCCACATAGCGTGTTGTGTTACGATAGGCAATCTGGCTTGCCCCGGGCTCACCGCGCTCGCCAGTCCCGAGTTCTTGTCGGAGCAGCTCCACTTGGGTTTCGTCCGCCGTGTCGGGGTCTAGATCAAGGCAGGTAGAGTGCAACTGCGGCTGTTCCAGGGCCACCGTGCGCCCCAATCCCCATAGCGCCCCCGCGGCCACCAGCGCTGTGGCTTTGGTTTTTTGTGTAGGGAATCGTTGTTGTCCATGAGCTTCGAGCGCTGGGGTCTGGCAAGCTTGCGTACCAATCCACAGGCGGGCCGGCGTCGTGATTTCATTCAACGCTTGCACAAGATGCAAAAGCCCACTACACAAGTGGTGCGCCTGGGCCGGGACTTCCGCTTGAACAAGCCCCTCACCCATGCCCCAGAAGTAGCCAATGCCGAGCGATGGCGCATGGGGGGTAATCGCCTTCAGCAATTGCCGGAACATGGCGGGATCAGTTGGGTCAACAGTTGCCCGCTGTACATCGCCAACTGCCGCGGGTGGTGTTAGCGAGAAGGCAACGCCAGGGGTGACCAGGATGGTTGGCGTCCCTGCCGCCGCCAAAGTTGTCGCCAACTGGGTGCTCACACTGTTCGCGACGCCGAAGAGTAGCCAGCAAGCGGGAGCCTGGTGCGGCGCGGGTGGCTTGCTCAAGGGAGCGGCTTTCCAGGCGAGGGTATAGAGCCAATCTGTGCGCAAGCGGTCACTCTGGATGGCTGCCGAGGGCACCGTGCGGAGTTGGAAACCCCGGATCTGAGCGATGACCTGGCCGGTGGCGGTCAAAAGCTCGATGTTCCACTTGGTTTCTGCGCTTGGCTGCACATGACACCAGAGCGCTTGGTGATTGGT
>JAPLGZ010000359.1 GCA_026389895.1 Chloroflexota bacterium
GCTTGCTGGGCGGTTTGGCCAAAGCGTTGCAGCTTTTGGATCTCCATTGAATCTACCCCGGCCACCTGCAAGGCTGTTTCATAAAGCTGGCTGACATAGAGCGGCTGGCCAAAGGTGAAATTGTCGGGATGGAAGAAGCCACGCTGACCACCAGTTAAGTTGCCACTACTAAAAACCTGGCGCAGTCTCTGTTTAACATCGCTGGCAAAATAACCAGGTTTCACACAGATCGCCAACACGATCTCCAGCGGGACGAAAATCGGGCCGTTGATCTCCAGATCATAGCCCGCCAGCCGGTAACGATTGAGATAGGTCCGCAGCTCCTGTTGAAAGTTCGCATCTACGGGTAGACCTCCTTTGCGATCAACGGTTACAAAGGCCGTGTACCAACTGCCTGTCCAGCGCAAGGTGGCCGCGGCTTTTTGCACATCGGGGCGGCGCTGGGTCACTTCTCGGTAATCGGCGGCTGTGACAGTCCGCTCCTGGGTGCGAAAGGCCTGCGGCGCAAACTGACGCACCTGCTCCATCGTTTCCGGTTCCACGCCGCCCACGGCAGGCAGCGGATTCCAGATGCGGGTGATATTGGCATCTGTGTGGACGATGCGGGCAATCGCCGTTGCGCCGACATTGCCGTTGCTGCCGTTGCCCACGCGATAATTCGCCTGAAAGGTGGTGGCGGCATCGGGCTTCTGACCCAGGAGACCATCGCCAAAGCGCAGCGATGCCGTTCCATCCTGCTCGACTTCCACCACAAATTCGCGGGCAAAGCGGTCACTATTCAGCAGATCGCGCTGGGGCGTCCATTGTTCGCCCGTGTTATCTTGTAACGTGATCCACGGCTGGACATTGCGCAGCTCCCAGCGCAACGCGGCGCTGGCCGACGCAGTCGAGTCAAACGGCGTCAACGCTTTGGTTGTCGGGTCAACCACTTGCCCCTGTTGCGTCAACGGGCCGGCTGCCAGGGTGGGCCGATAGGTGCCTTGATCCAGCACGGGCGCCAATCCTTCCGGCGGTGTAACCCGCAAGCCATGATCGGCCAGGACAACATTGGCGCGCGCCACACTGACATCACCAATCGCCTGATCTTGGTCCGTAACCGCCGATAGGCAGAGCGGAAATGGCAGCGCGTCCGCATCGCCCCAGGCAATTTCGAGCAATTCAATGGGCGTGGCTGGCAAGCGATCCTCTGTCTGCTCGACGCTGGTCAAGCGCACCACATGGCGGTGGGCGGGATCGGCGTCGGCGCGTTGACCCGTCGTTGGGCTGAGCACCTCTTCAAAGACGAGCACATCGCCGATGGTCAACGCTAAGCCGGGCGCTTTGATCACCGTGGCTCGGGTGGCGCCGCGCGGCAAACAGCAATTGGCATCTTCCCAAGTGTAAAAATGTAATTCGTTGCGCGCCTCTTGCAGGGTGACCGGCGTCAACGTCTCAAAGACGGTTGGTTGTTCTTCGCGCAGCACGCGCGTTTTGTCTAGCGGCGCAATCAGGGGTGTCTCCAGCGCGCCCCGCGTGAAGAGTTGCGTGCCCTGATCCAGCGTCAAGGTTGTTGCACCGCCTGTGTATTCAAAACAGACCCACACCCGCGCGTTACAG
This sequence comes from Chloroflexota bacterium, assembly GCA_026389895.1. Lineage (GTDB taxonomy): Bacteria > Chloroflexota > Anaerolineae > Caldilineales > Caldilineaceae > JAPLGZ01. Next base: position 1,597 of record JAPLGZ010000359.1, read on the forward strand.
CCATCATGCATAAAATAATCGAGCAAACGAGCGTGACGCCGCACCGATGTCCGCTTGTGAGCCGTGCCCAGATAAGCTTCGGTGGCTACCGCGTCTTGAAAATAACTGAGTTGGTCACCCGCATAGGCCAGCAATTCGACCAGTGCCACCTGCAGATCGGCGGCGTTGCGCTCCTGCCAGGCGGGCATGACGACGCTCATGCGATCCAACATCAAGCGGCGGAAACTGGCATAATCTTTGGCCAGATAGTTGATCTCCGGCTCGGCCAGCTTTTCGGGCGGACAATCCGTCGTCGGCGCACAGTCAAAGTCGCTGGGACAGTCAATCTTGAAGGAGAAATCAACTTCAGATAGCTGCAAATCGAATGAAGCGGGCGGCTGTAAATTTGTCGGCGACGTGATCAGGCGCAAGGTATAGGTGGAAAAATCGCCCGGCAAATTAACCGTCACCGTGAGCAGCTTGCTGGCAGTGCCAACAGCCACAACGCGCAAATCACCATCAATGACGACCTGTTGGCCGGCTGATCCTGCCGCGCCAATCGTCGCCGCTTTGACCCGCACCCCCCCTGTGATCACGACATTGGCGGGCGTCAGAGTGGCGGGCAGATCGTGTACAAAATGCACCTGAAGTAACCGTTGATCGTCAGCAACTTCCAAGAAGTCAATCCCGTTTAGGGTGGATTGGCTAAGCTTTCTCAGCCGGTTTTGATTCGTACAGCGATATTGGGTGGCCATCGTTGCCTCTGCTGATGTTTGTACCGTGATGCTAAGAATTTGGGCGCAGTTGGAGATTAGAGATTTCGTCGCGTCAATCTCCAATCTCACGCGCTGCGCTGGAACTGCGTCACCTTTCGTTGCTGTGTGCGGCGTACAATATACTGCACAAGCACCTGCACGGTGGATTCTTCACTTTCGACCTGCACTGCCTCGACCAGGATCAGATCGCCCAACCATTGTTGCAGCGCACCCTGGACGGATAACTGAGTCGCTGCGCCCAGCGATGCACTGTTGGGCTCAAAGACTAATTGCAATAATCCGCTACCAAAGGTTGGCCGATTCACCCGTTCGCCTGGCGCTGTGAAGAGCACCTGTTCGATCAAATCGCGGATATGATCATTGTCATCCGTGGTCGCCGTGCGCCCACGTCCATCAATGTGAAATGGATAATCAACCTGCATCATTGCCCCCTCACCCGCACTTGGGTCATGAGTATGGTCAGCGGTGTGCCATTCGGCGCGCAGATGGCCTGGCTATCTTGTAAGAGCACTGGCATGCCCCCGACGCGTACACGGGTAGCCGCCGTCACCCATTGCGCTGTGACGCAAGGGCTAGGTGCGCCAGAGATATTAAACGGACAACCGGCAACGCTGTAGGGCGCCGCTTGTGTCACCACCGGCTGGCCACCCACCCTCACCCGTGGATTGGGCGCCGTCGGCTGCGCCTGGCCCGCATGGGCACAAATCACCGTTGCCCCAACATGGAGAATAAATCCTGGCATCCTATTACCTTTCGTGATACGTGAAGCGTGATGAAAGCAGCAGGGTTGAAACCCTGTGCTGACAATAGCAAGTCGCCTCAGCGACTAGGATCTCAGTGCCCGAGGGCACTTCCTGCGCTGTCAGCCGAGCATTTTAATGCTCTCGGCCAAAGAGTCGGGTAGCTAATTCACTCTTCACTCATCACTCATTACTCACACCACATCCAACGCCCCATTATTAATCGACACCTGCGGGCCGGTCAGCGTGATCGTCCCGCCCAGCCCGTTATCAATTTCGATCCCCGTGCCGGTCAGCTTGAGCTTTTGCCCACTGGCCGTTTCTAGCGTGATGCCACCAATACCGGGCGTATCATCCAGCAGAATACTGTTGCCACCAGCGGTCTTGATCAACAATTTTTTGTAGGGCGGGGCCAGCAAAATGGGCGGCATTTCGGCCACCGATCCCCACCAGCAGCCAGACCAGATTGGATAATCGGGGTCGCCATATTCGAACTCAATCCAGACTCCAGCACCGGTGGTCGGTAGGGCAAAAAAGCCCACGCCATTACCGCCGAAAGGCGCACACGGCATTGCCCAACCGCTCTCCTGGTCACCAAATACATCGGGTACCGTGGCCTTGATGCGCCCGATCATCAATGGATCTTGGATGTCGGAGACGATGCCCCGATATTTGCCATAAAATACGTTGCCGTTGTTACTCATGATGCTTCCTGAAAAATAAGGTTGGTCATCGGTCCTTTGCAAGTCCGATGTTGGTATTGCCTGCGCCTTCGCATAAGGCCTGGATCACGGTCTGATGATCGGTAACAGTGTCCCGCGGCCCTCTCTGCTCAAAGTGAAATCCTGGGTGTATTTACCCTTTTCAATCTCATGGGTCACGCGGCGGACGTAATAGAGACCATCATGGAGCAAGCCCGCGCCGCGCACACCCACCAGCCGGCGCGCCCGTAAAATATTGCCATAGCGCACACTGTCCAATTGTCCACTAGCGGTGACCGCATCTGGCGCGTTGGTGACGGCGGCCAGGGCTGTGGTTGCCGCCTGGGCCGGATTCTGGTTTGCCGTACGCCGCATCAGTTGGGTGCGGCGGGCTGCGCTAGGGGCTGCGGCCAGCGGCGGCACACGCAACGAAGGCAAAGGCGGAATTGGAATACTCGTCTTGGTGATCGGTTCGACAAAACTGCCTTTCGCCCCAACACCGGCCAGCGCATCGTTGGCAAAGCGCAAAGAATTGAGATTGGTCGCGGAACCCAAGTCTACAGAAAGCGCTGGCTGTGGCAACCCCAAGCGATTTTCTGGTCCAAAATAGGCTTTACTCACACCCAATGTCAGTGGCTCGATGTAGAAAACAAAACCGTTACGTTTGGCCATTCGCTGTAAAAATTTCAGATCGGTCTCGTGCTGGCGTGGGATGCGTTGCAATTCAATCGGCACGTCCGTGGTCGGCGTCACCTGAGGCACGATGCCATATTGCGCGTAGCTGGCCAGGATCTCTGTCGCAATCAAAAAGTCGGGCCGGTTCTTAAATTCAGCATTTTTCTCTTCCAGATCCAACTGGACACTGATGTCGCGCCCACTTACCGTCAGCGTGGATAGACCCGGCTCGTTGCTGGGCGTAATCTGGTGGTGATAAATCACGCCGTCGATCAGCGCCTCTAGAGTGGCGCCCAAGAGCACCCCGATCACCACGCGCTGATCGGGGTCCAAAGCGCCGCTGGTGAGTAAACCAAAATCACCGGTCTTATCCTTGCCCAAGGTAAAGGTAATTTGAAAGCCATCCTGACCATCGCCATCGTTGATCACCTTGACGTGGGTTAAGGCGTTCATCACGGTGGCTGACGCGGGCAAGGGCACTGTTTTGCCGAGTAATAGGATCAAGCGAATGCCAAGTAAGCTGGTGAGCATGGTTGTCTCGTTAGAAATATTGGTAATTAGTAAGTCATATTACGCCGGGATAAGGGATAAGGGATAAGGGAATAGCCGTATCCTGTATCCTGTACTCTGTATCCCTACACGAGCCCCTGCGTAACATGAGTTATTAAGGCATGTGATGTAACGGGACAAAAACCTTAGCGCAGAGGCGCAGCGGCGCCAAGAAGGACCAAATAAGCGTAACAAAGGCGTCGTTGGGAGCAGTGCCAACTGCGAACCGTGGGTCAGCAACGCTAGGATCCATTGGCGGTGTCCCTTGCATGCGTTTTTCTCTGCGCCTCTGCGTTAGCTTTTTGCCTGCCGTACGTAATGTGAGTACTTAAGTGGTAGGCGGGTTCAGGCGCTTACCACTTACACACCGGGCAGCGCAATGCGGATCGTCCGGCCAATCTCTTCTAGCTCTGTTGGCTGCAGCACCACATTCGCATCACACAGCCGCCAGAATTGGGTTGGGTCACCCAGGTAGCGGGCGGTGATAGTGTCCAGCCGTTCGCTCTGGGCAAAGGTGTGTTCCACCAGCGTGGTCAGGCCATCTGCCGCTGGAATGAAGCGTCGCCGTTTATAAACCAACACGCGCAGGTTGCCATCGGCGTCCGTGAGATCCATTGTCACATTTTCCAGATTGTAATAACGACTGGTTGGTTCGAACATAGTTGATGCTCCTTTGACGGTCCCCTGAGCTCATTTACCCAATCCCAAGCTTAATTGATCCCGAAACTGCACCGGCCAAATTGTTGGCGCCGCCAATGGTCGCCATCACTTCTTTGACAATTTGATGCGCCATAAATAAAGTGCCACCCGTGCTGAGCAGCCCTAAATCCTGATAAGTCAAGACCCGTAAGCCCAAACCAACCTTGGCGCGAATCGGGTTCAAATTGGGATCAAAGGCTTCTTCGGTGATGCTGAGATCGGTCAGGCGGACGGGCAAGATGCGTTTGATCCCCCAGACAAAGAGGGTCAAGGGCGCTTCTGGCGGGATGATCTCGATTACGCCGATGTTGAGCAAGACTTCATTGGCAATGACCAGGGCCGATTTAGGATAGAGTAACATCTCCAACGAAGCCAGCGTTGGATGGATGCCCAGGCTGGTTGCAATGCCATCGGCGCGTTCCAACTGGTCGGTCGCGTCGATCTCTACATCCAGCTTGATCGCCTCTTGGGGTGGCCCTTTTAAACGCAACGCCTCACCCTTGTCGTGATCGCCGCCCGTTGTCTGCGGCGTGATCGTACGCGTCATCGTCTCTGGGTTGTATTGAAAGATGACAACACTCGCCAACGGGTTGAACGGGTCTAGCCCGATAATCGCGCCCTTTTGCAGGCGAGGTGAGTTGGGAAAGCTGGTCATAGGGTAATTCCTATTCGGTTAACAATTAATACTTAATTGTTATATTGTTAAGTCTGGTTGCACCATAAACCGCGCCGCTCAGCCCGCTAAAAAATACTTTTGATCTGCCGCACCAGATCGCCTGGCTTGAACTTCAGCAGATCCACATTGATCATAATCCGCACATCGGGAATGGGCTGCGGTTTGCCAAACTCCGGGATACTCTGCTTACTTTGGGTCGTTTGACCATCGGGGCCGATAAAATTTTGCGGCGGCCGCAGAATATCTTTATAGGCGCCGCCAGAGAGTGACAAGCCAGGCACGAGGCCGAGGCTGGCGTCACCGCCAAGCACGGTCAAGCGCTCTGTGGCCGGGTCATAACCCCATTGCATGTTGACCTTGAATGATAGTTTGGGCAAACCCTTGGCCCCGGCGCGCAAATTGATCAGGTCGTCGGCCGTGAAGCCGGTCTCGAACTTGAAGAGCCGTTTATCGGGACTATCACCGCTGGGCAACGTATATGTGAAGCTGCTCAGCGGCATGGATGGGATCAACGTGAACGGCGTGGCTAAATTGACGCCTTCCAACTGTTTGCGGCCAGCCGGATCGGAAAGCAAAGTGCCGCCCGCCAGACCCAGCCCAATTGCGCCCAGACCGACTGTTGCTGCCTTTTCTCCGGTCCCCAGGCGATTCCATTGGCCTTTGAGTTGGTCTTTGATCGGATCGATGATCGCTTTCTTGACCTGCGGATTATTGTCCGCCGCTTGTGCTGCTACCGTCTTCAAGCCTTCAGCGACCACTTCACCCGCCTCTTGCTGCTCGGCGGGCTTTTTCTCGGCCTCACTGCCTGGTGTCTCGCGTTGGAGCGCTGGGCCGCTGGGCGTAAGCGACGCGCTGGCCGGCGCGTCGGCCAGCACCTGCGCCGCGACGGCGTCTGCCTCTTGCTCAAATCTGTCGCCGGGTTGGCTGATCGGCAATTTACCTTGTGCCTGATCCTCCCGCGGCGCGCGGCTCTGCTGCACAACGTGCGTCAACTCATGCGCCAGCAATTGGCGGCCCGCGCTGGTGGTGGCATATTGCTGCTCGGCAAAGACGATCTGGTGGCCAACGGTGTAGGCCCGCGCATTCACCGCGTGCGCGCTGGCGGCGGCGTGCGCGTCGGCATGCACCCGCACCTGGCTGAAATCGTGACCAAAGCGCGGTTCCATCAAACTTCGTGTCTGGGTGTCGAGCGGCTGGCCTGGTGTACGCAACACATGGCCGACGCTTGCCGGAATCTTATCTGGCCTACGGTTCTGTTCCGCTTGGCGCTGGAGTGACTTGGGATGACTCGCACCTTTATTTTGCAGCGCCAAGGGTAACATGGACCTGGATGACGCTGGGACTTTCTGTGCCATTGCGTTTTCGTAGTGACGCACTTTGACCATTCCTTTTCAGACACCCGCAACGTTGCGGTGCGGCATAATTTCGCATGTCAGCGTCGCATCGGCATATACGCTGTCGTCTCCATACCGAACTTGTATGTCGTAGCGGCCCGCCTGATGGATCGCAAATAATTCGGTGAGATCGAAGTCGAGTGTCATGCTCGCCTGCGGTGGCAACGTTCGTTTACCCAAAAGCGGTGTAACCCACGGCATCGCGCCTTGGCGCTCGACTTCCGCCCCAGCTAGCTCTTTTAGGCTGATCTGGAGCAGCCCAAACGACATCAGCACAGCCATCTGATAGGCTTCGTTGGAAGCGCGCCACTTCAGATCGGCTGGGGGAATCCCAACCTCAGGATTGACGATAGTTACTGCTTGGTCAGCATTGTTGGTGATGGTCATCTGCACCCAAAGCGGCGCGCCAAGCATTGGCTGTTCTGTTGTAAGGGCCAATCTACCTACGAGAGATGCGCTCATCATAGCCACCTTATCTACCGGTATTGCTATATCGCCGGTGTAAAGCAATCACGTTGCATCGATCGACGACGTTGTACAGGTTGCGTTGGCGGCTGAATTGGACGGTGTCGCCGTGCCACCAGTGGCCAACGTCCTTCCCCGGTGGGTGATGTTGTTCAAACGAACCCACTCCGCGAATTGCGCCGTGGCGATCTGATTGGGTGTACCACCCATCGCTCGGAAAAGCGCCGCCTCGGCATCGGCAACGGTTGCGCCACTGAACACTCTGTTGGCCGTCTTGGCCGCTTCCAGTTTCGTATCCCAAGCCCCAATGACCGTGTTAAACGCGATTTTGTGATCCGCTGCATGAATATCCTCATGGGTTCGTACATTCGCCGCAAAATCCGCATCTGTGGGTTTCCCGTTGAAGCTGAATGTCGAGTTGCCAGCTGTGCCACAACTGGCCTGGGCTGTGAGGCCAAGGCTGGCGAACAAAGCGACCACATTGGCTTTGGGGGTTACCGTTGACCAAGGTCCAGCCGAAGGCAACCGCATCGTGAAACTCGCTTCATTGGTTGGCACGGTGCTAACCCAGGTGCTTTCGGTCCCATCGGGGTTGGAACGGCCGCCGAGCCCCGGCGCTTTCAACGCACCCTGCGCCGTAGCGTCACTCAAAATAGTCGTGCCATTCAGCGTCGGTGGGGTAAATCCCATGTCACGATTCCCGGCGATCACATGCGCGGCTAAGTTCGTCGTTGCATTGACTGTGCCAGCCACAAAATTAGCGACTCGTTGCATCACTGGCGCGTTGCTGCTGGGGGTTGGCGGCTTGACAAACTGACGAGCGCCCAGTTGCGCTGGCGCCAGCGCCACCACAAACGGTTCATCCTCTGGCTCTACACCGGCTACATCGGCGAGGCGCGCTTGAAAACTTGCCGCCTCGGTTGGCGCGCCCAACTGCTTCGCTTTGGCGCCCATCAGATCCGCTTCGCGTTCCAAGGCGGCGTTATCATTGGCCAGGACGCCCTTCAACTGCATGGTAGGTTTCACCCGTCCTTGCAACTGTTGCACCACATGCCAACCTTCATGGGGTAGATGCTGTTCCTGGCCTGGTGCAATCTGAATCTCGGTGCCTTGCGTGTAGGCCAACGCCTGGAACTGGGCGGGCGCTGTGGCATTGTACTGGATGCGAACGGCCGAAAGGTCGAGGCCAGAAAGCTGTTCCAGCCCCGCCTTTAAGCGATCGGGCATCCCCGTGCGGTTTTCTGGGCTGTGCCGTTCGGCTGGCTGATTGGTTGGACCAGCGTGCACCCGCATCTGGCTAAAATCGTGACCGAAGCGCGGCCCCCGAACTTGGTCTGGCGCTGAGTTCAGCGGGTGGTCAGCATTGGCTTTGCGTTGGAGCGCTTCTCTTTTTTGCGCACACGCCGCGCACTCGCCCGCCAGGCCTGGCGTCCCACCACAAGCACATTTGCGTTGCAGCAAATTACCTTTGCCGGACGAAGACGCGCTTGTCACCTGAGCTTTATGGGGGGGGTGGGGTTGCAAAGATAGATTCATCGTCCTAATCCTTTATAAATGGCCTGGGCCACCTGCCGGCCAATCTGTTGTGGCTTGGCTGTGGCACTCACAGAAAATGATCCACCATCCAGCCTGGCCAGTAGACCACCAGTGGCCAGCGTTGGCGGCACACCCTGTTCCACCAAGAGCCGCGTCAATTCTTCTTCGACGGCCGCCCCAATCCGCTGGCGATCTGCGGGTGCAAAACCGTGTAAGATAAGCTCTTCGATCTGCAAATGGACGTTCATGGCGCCTCGATCCTCGGCAAAAAGTTATATCCACCCGCCAATTTCGCTCTCTGTCAACGATTTTTCTAGCTTGGCATATTCAAGATGGGCGGCGCGCAGCAGATGGCCCATGCGCACCGGCTCCCCGCCCTCGGCGGCGAGAAAGGCGCCGTTGAGGGCGATGTTACGAATATTACCACCCGCCACATTGAGCCGCGCCAGCCGGGCTAGATCCAATCCGTCCGTCGGCGTTGCCTGGGGGAAGATGCGGCTCCAGATTTCGGCGCGCTGGGCAGCGTCGGGAAAGGGAAAGTTGACGATAAACCGGATACGCCGCAAGAAGGCTGGGTCCAGCGCGTTCTTCATGTTGGTGGTCAGGATCGCCAGGCCGCGATAGGCTTCCATTCGTTGGAGCAAATAGCTGACTTCAATATTCGCATAGCGGTCGTGGCTGTCTTTTACTTCGCTGCGCTTGCCAAAGAGTGCATCCGCCTCGTCGAACAACAGTACGGCGCCGCCTTCTTCCGCGGCATCAAAAACCCGGCGCAAATTTTTCTCAGTCTCCCCAATATATTTGCTGACAACCTGGCTCAAATCGATGCGAT
>JAPLGZ010000326.1 GCA_026389895.1 Chloroflexota bacterium
GGTCGAGTGGTACAAACAGGCCCTCGGCGCCACCCAGTTGTGGAGTTTGGGGCCAGTCGCTGGCATGGAGATTGAGGGTGCGCCATTCTTCCTCGCGCAGCCAGCGAACAATGGGTGGCGCAGTCCCGCAGAAATAGGGACGACGACGTGCAGGGTCGAGGTATTCTGCGCCGACCCCGAAGCGCTGATCAGACGCGCCCTGGCCGCCGGGGCAACGGGCAACCTTGACGACCTCAAAGATCATAAAACGATCTGGGGCGTCCATCGGCAAGGCCATTTCGTCGATCCATTCGGGCACATCTGGTTAGTCGGTGACACGTCGCCTTTGCACGCGTTCCCATCTTAAGGCCACGTGGTGCGCTGTCGCTCTATATCCATAACGGGGCAGATTGACGAGCAGATTCGCAGCCCGATCAGCGAGGAGCGGGAGTGAACATTCACGATATTCTGACGATCTACGACTACAATTACTGGGCGACACGCCAGATCCTGGCGACCAGCGCGCAGGTGAGCCCGGAACAATTTCTGGTTCCCGCGGCGCACAGTTTCGGTAGTCAGCGCGGCACGTTAGTCCATATTCACGGTATTCTTGAATGAGCAATGATGAAAGCGCTGGCGCAAACCAGTCGCCAGTGCATTATACAGCGACAGAAAGTTATCAGCAGCACCTGGCAGAACTCCATGCCAAGCAGACGGTGCCAGCGGAGATGCTGAACGAAATCTTGGCGGAGATCTCGTCTGAGCCGGTGATTTCCAAGCAGCGCATTATTGGGGGCGAGGCCAACGAGGTCTACGACATCTCATTTGCCGGTGGCGAGCAAGTGATTGTGCGGATCTCACGCGACGCCGCCAAGCACTTCGAACAGGAGCGATGGGCGATCCGCGAGTGCGCCATGCGTGGTCTACCCGTCCCCGAGTTGCTGGGGATATGGGATCGCTCAACCCTGGATCACCCGCTCCAGCTCTGCATTCAGCGTAAACTGGCTGGCGTGCTCCTTCCCCATGCGAATCTATCCCCCAACGTGCTCCATGAGGTCGTCGTACAGGCAGGCGAGTTTCTGTCACGCATTCACGCGATCCCTGTTAAAGGTTTTGGTTACATCAATGGCAAAGGCGAAGGCGAGTTCTTGACGCCAGAAAGGGAGACCGAGGCCTTTCTGGGCATGGAAGCCGAGTTTCAGGCACTCGCTAAGCGCCTTGACCTGCGTGCTGACGACATGCATCGGGCATTGCAATTGATCGTCGATGAAGAGCGAGGGGTGCGGTCGATTGAACCCTGCCTCACCCACAATGATTTCTGTGCGAAACACATTATGGTGGCCAACGGTGCGATCTCCGGCATCATCGATTTTGGTGAAGTCGCCGGCAGTGAACCACTTTCAGACTTTGTCCGCTGGGCCTATTACGATGCGGCTCACTTTCCTTTGGCGTGGTTGCAAGAAGGCTACGCCAACAAACAGCTGTTCGACGATACTTTCACGCAACGGCTCCACGTCAAACGGATCGCCTTTAGTCTTTGGGCCATGCGCTGGTATGATCTGCGTGGCTATGCGGAAGGGGTTGCGAGCGCCCGCGCAAAGTTCGTCCATGATCTAGCCAATCTGGTCTAACACGCCACGGCGTGATGGTTCAGGCTGTGTTATACTATCATTTTTGTAACCTGCTATCGAGAAAGATAAGGTAATCATCCTTGAAACTTCCTGAAGAGCTGCTCGTCCTGCTGCGCCAGCCCAGCACCTGCTATATCGCCACCTCAATGGCCGACGGTTCGCCCCAACTAACGCAAACTTGGGTCGACACGGATGGCGAACACGTGATCATTAACAGTGTCCAGAGTCATGTGAAGACCCGAAACATCGCGCGTGACCCGCGCGTGGCGGTGGCGATCTCCGATCCAGACAACCCTTCGCGCTACTTCCAGGTGCGCGGTCGGGTAGTCAATGTCACCACCGATGGCGCGGTTGACCACATTGAGAAGCTCGCGCAGAAATACCTCGGCACACCTTATCCCTGGTTTGGCGGCCGCGATCAGGTACGCGTGATCATTGTCATTGAACCAGAGAAGGTCAGCGGTACGGGATAATTTCTGAGCGTCTCCATACGGGTAAAGCGAAGCATTTTATCGCCATTGAGAGAGCATACCGCTCAACGCGTTATCAATATATTCGCCAGTATAAATTCTCTTAGAAAGTGTGTAAAAAGGGTGAGTTGGTTCATAGACCCGCGTGCAACGCACCGGTCAGTGAGTTATGCGGAGGTCGCGAGTCGGCTTAACCGCTGCATCGCACGCTGATCAGCGTGCGATGCACGGACCGCCTTCATAAACTACGTTCCACCAAGGCCCGCGTCCGTGCGTTGCACGCGGGTCCAACCCACCACTTCAACCTTTTTGTACAATCGCTTAGCTTGATCATACGAGGATAGTTTCTGACCGCCGCTCTGCGGCCCAGGTAAAAATTCGGCCATCACGCTTAGGTGGCAAGTTCCCAATACACATAGGCTGGCGCACAGAGGTGGATCGTTCAACATCGGAGAAACATGAATAACCAATACGTTCATGGCTATGCGCAGCGCGAGAACATTCGGCTGCAAGACCAGGCTTCCACGCTTGTCGACTTGTTGCATGCCGATACTTTGTACCCAGCCGGCAGCCGTGTGCTAGAGGTAGGCTGTGGCGTGGGCGCACAAACCGTCACGCTGGCCCAAAATAACCCACAAGCCCAGATTACCGCCATTGATATATCAGCGGCCTCCGTCGCAGCCGCCAAACAAAGAATCGAGGCGGCTGGATTTTCCAATGTCTGTTTTCAGCAGGGCGATATCTTTGATCTCGCTTTTGATCCCCACTCCTTCGATCATGTTTTTGTCTGCTTTGTACTTGAACACCTCGCTAAACCGGTCGAAGCCCTCGCCGTTCTCAAAAAATTTATCAAGCCAGGAGGCAGCATCACTGTGATTGAAGGCGATCATGGCTCGACATACTTCTATCCCGATAGTTTATACGCCCATCGCGCCATTCAATGTCAAGTCGAGTTGCAAAGACAAGCAGGCGGCAATGCCAATATCGGGCGGGCACTTTTCCCGCTGCTCCGCAGCGCAGGCTTTGAGGCGGTGCGGGTATCGCCGCGTATGGTCTATGTAGACGCCAGTCGGCCAGCGTTTGTCGAAGGATTTACCAAAAAGACCTTTACGGCCATGATTGAGGGTATCCGAGAAGCCGCGCTTGAGGCCAAACTCATTGAGCCGGCAGAGATTGATCAAGGCATCAGCGATCTCTACAGAACGACCGAGCAGGATGGTGTCTTCTGTTATACTTTTTTCAAGGCAGTGGCAGAAAAAAGATCGTCGCCGTCTGATAGCGTGGATTGAAAGGCTGTGGAGCAGCCTAGTGGAGAAAAGCTATGGCTCAGAAGCAGGTGCTTTTAATTGGAATAGACCCGGCATTCGTTAATTTTAGTCGTACAAGTGGGCGCACTGCGGAACAGGTCTCGGCAGCCGGGAATTCGGCGCAGGAGCGGCTCGGTGCACTGGGTTACGCGGTGCAGAATTGTCTGGTTGATCTAGGGGCGACCGCCGAAGCCCTGGTCTTACAGGCGCTGGCGCAGCAGACATTTGATTGCATTTTGATTGGGGCGGGCATCCGTGCGTTGCCAGAAAATACGGCCCTCTTTGAAAAAATCATCAATGCAGTGCATCAGCACGCACCTGCCGCCAAGCTCTGCTCTAATACCCATCCAAACGATACCGTAGAAGCGGTCCTACGCTGGGGCTAACCCGTGGTTTGCGCCAAGCAGATTGTTTGAAAAGCCAGCCGCGACGATTGAAATCAGGCGCCAGAGACACTGGATCGATCGTGAATATTTGCCGCCCACGTGGTTAAAGGAGACATCTGATGCCGGTCAATCTGAAAATGCTCACGGTGCAAATCGTTGGCATGTTTGTGGTCTTCGCGCTGGCGCTATTTCTTGCCGCGGGCACCGTCGCCTGGCCCGCCGGATGGGTCTTTCTAATTCTGTTCTTTGGGTTCACAATCGCCCTCAGTCGCTGGCTGATCAGCCATAACCCTGGCTTGTTGACGGAGCGCATGACTGGTGTCGGCAAATCCGATCAAAAGGCTTGGGATAAGGTATTTTTCGGCGTAGCGAATGTGATCTTTCTGGCCTGGCTTATCGTGATGCCACTCGATGCCGTGCGTTTCCACTGGTCGCACGTGCCAATCTGGCTTCAAGTGGTGGGCGCCCTGCTGCTCCTGAGTTCATTTTACTGGTTTTTTCTGACGTTTCGGGAAAATTCGTATCTATCACCTGCCGTCCGCATCCAAAACGATCGCGGCCAAACGGTGGTCTCCACGGGACCCTATCAATATGTGCGTCATCCAATGTATGCCACAGCGATCATCCTCTTGGTTGGCGCTACGCTCTTGCTTGGGTCGTGGTTTGGGCTAAGCTTGGTGCTGATCCTGATCATTGCGATCGCCTTGCGGGCGCTGCAAGAGGAGCGCACGCTGCGGGCCGAGCTACCCGGCTATG
>JAPLGZ010000548.1 GCA_026389895.1 Chloroflexota bacterium
CTGCCTGGTGACATTATCATCGCCGATGACGATGGCGCGGTGATGGTCCCGGCCAAGATGGCGGGCCTCCTCGCGGAACATGCATTGGGGCACGAAGAGTGGGAAGTCTTCAGCCGGATCAAGTTGGCCGAAGGTGGGGCGCTGAAAAAGTATTATCCGCTCAACGAAGAAGGTTGGGCTGAGTATGAAGCGTGGCGTAAGACGAATCAAATGTAAGGCAAGATTAGAGATTGGAGATTGAGAGCAAGCAATCTCTCAATCTCCAATCTCTCAATCGCCTAATTCACAGTTAAGAACGCACGTGGGTCCAACACGTCCAGCCCATGTTCTTGCCGGGCTTTGCAGTTAGATCGACGGGATATTGGGTCTGATACGCGAAGTTAATCAGACAGGGAGTCCATTCATCGTCGGAAACTGGCGGCCAGCCTGTATTGTAAAGGAATTGCACGGCGCGTAACAGCGCTTTATTTTCCCAATCCCAGGTTGGATAGCCAGCCCGGTGCAAGATTTCGGCTTGGACGACCGCGCCCTGCAACCCTTCCCAGGGATAGGGCGTGTCGAGCGGTGGCCATTGAAACGAACCGCCGCGCCGCATTTCTTCGGGCAGCGCGCCATCCAACGAGTGCCCATCTTTCATGGCGCCAACCGGATTAATGCCAACCGGATGTTGTGCATCCGCCTGCCAGGAGAGATCGTCGCCAAAGTTGAAGTTATCATACGCGGCATGGCTACCGAGATAACCATGAAATACGATAGCCGTTCGTTCAAGTTCAGCCTGATCGCCTAAGTAGACCGCCACCGCCGCGCGTGAGGCACCAGCATGTGTGCCCCAATTGTTGGGGCGTCTTTCGTGAATACTCTGCAACGTGTCATTGTCTAACACTTTGGTGAGCAATTCGCGCAGCTTTTGTCGAAATTGCCCATCGAAGGTCGGATCATAGCCAGCCAGATTGATCAGATCGGCGGCAATCACATAAGCCGCCAGTTCGCGCCCTAAGGCCAAAACCCGGCCACCATCCTCGGTGTTGTTAAACGTAATGATCTTTAACGCCTCAACAACCTGCGTGCGATACTGTTCTTTGCCTGTCCGCGCAAAAACCAGCGCCTTGGCCAGTACCGTTGTATTCGCTTTTGATTCTTGATCGCTCAAAGTCGGCAGTTCGGTGGGATTGTCCGCCGCCGCTTGCAGCGTCTCCCAGGCCAAGCCCGAGGTGGGCAATTTGGCCAGTTCCTCACTAGAAACCCAAATTCCTTTGGATGATTTGGTAGATGGCGTCGGGGTGGGTGCAGCCTGATTGACCACAACCGGTAAATAGAGCCGCTCCTCGGCAAAGATGGGCATCGCCCTCAAGCTGATCAAACCCAAGACAGCCAACGTCATCAGCCTGAATTGAACGCGATGTGCGCGCCATACACTCATTCGCAAATGCATTAAATCACCTTTCACATAAACCAGTTAGGGATCTCTGGAGTCAATTGGTTGAGCGCTCGTCTGCCCGTTCAATGTGGGTAGCAATGCTTGGTGTTTAGTCACAGCGAGTCTAGTCACAGAGAGTCGCAAAACCAGCAGGTTAATAAAGAACATTTGTATTATAGCGACTTTACCGGCAGCTTACCGCGCGCAAACTAAACTGGTCAAAGGTGGTTTACTGCGTTTTGCTGTACTCTCATCCTACGCTCTCCATCTTCGATGGCTTCAGGTCTTGGAATGAGCGTTTATAAAAGCCTAGCGCTATGGCTCAGGGATAAATTTTGCTACCACAAGCCCACCGCGATCAGCTGCCACATAGAGATAATCGCCGACCTTATCCAGATCATTGGCTGAGCCTAAGACGGGAAAGCCACTAACCGCCACGGGGCTCGTCGGGTTTGCAACATCCAGGATGCGCACCCCTTGTTGTTCGGCGGCGACATAGGCGTAATGGCCAGCCACGGTAACGGTACGCGCATAGGCTTGATCCCATGCGCCGATTTCAACCAGGGCAGTTGGGTTTACACGATCAAGGATGCGTAAACCGGCGCCACCCGCCGCTAGATAAACATAGGAATCCGTTACATAGATGCCATTGGCATCACCGCCCGTATCGGGTGACGCTATCCACTGGAGATGGGCCGGATCCGCTATGTCCAACACTTGCAAGCCGGTCTCTTGCGCCGCAACATAGGCAAAGTGATCAACAACCGAAACGGCTTGCGCCCTATTCACGGGATAGAGACCAACTGTGCGCAAATGGCTAGGCACAGAAATATCCAGTACATGCAAACCAGCCGAGCCAGCCGCGATATAGGCAAAGTGGCCAACAATCGTCACTTGCTTGACTTCACCAGGGATCGTGTAATCGCTAACGAACTCTGGCGCACTGGGCTTTGCGACATCAATGACCACAACCCGCTGCTCGCCAGTTGCCACATAGGCATAATGCTGGTCAAGTGCAAGCGCCAGCGCCGGTGCTGAATCGTAGACACCCAGTGGCACAGGTCGCGTTGGATCAGAAATATCGTAGATCCAGAGGCCGGATTCACCAGCCGCCAGATAGGCAACGTCACCAACGATCTGCACAGCTTGCACACTATAGGGTACGGCAAAAACCCCTTTCAGTAACAGGGCATCCGGTTTCTCGAGGTGGAGCACCTGTAAACCGTGCCATTCGTCAACAAGATAAGCCACGTCATTGGCGACATAAATATTAATAACAGGGCCGCGCGTGGCGTAGCGCCCCACTTCGACCAGGTGCGCGGCACGAGTAACGTCAAACAAGTGGAGACCTGTCCACTGATCCGCTACGTAAGCAGTTTTGCCTACCCCATAAACGTCCACCGCCGAGTCTAAAGTAGTATAGGCACCCACCTCAACGGGTTGGGCCGGATTGGCCAGATCGAGGATCCGCAGGCCAGCTTTCCCAGCCGCCACATAGGCATAACCAGCGTCGATCCAGATTTTCTGCGCCGGTTGCGGGGTTGCATAAGTGCCCACCAGCGACGGGTTGGCTGGCTGCGTCACATTGATAATATGCAAGCCGGCGCGCAGATCAGCCACATAGGCATAGCCAGCCGCCACGGTAATATCGTTGGCGACACCCTTCAGCGGATAATTTGCCAGGCGGTGGGGCATGGTGGGATCGGTAATATCAAGCACCTGCAAACTCGATTCATTTGTAACGACATAGGCATAATGGTCGGCCACATAGACGCCCGTTGCTTCATGCGCGGTTGCATAATGGCCGATTTCCACCGGCGCGGCAGGGTTCACGATATCAATGATCCGGAGTCCCGCCTTGCCAGCGGCGACATACGCATAATGGGTTGTGACCGCCAGATCCCGCACAAAATCGCTGAATACACCGGTCTGGCCTAGTAGCGTTGGCTGAGTCGGATCACCGAGATCGATGATGAGCAGACGCGGTCCAACACCTAAATAGGCGCGCGCCCCCTCAATGACCAGCCCATGCGGCTGACCGCCAAGTTGTGTAACCCATGTGACGGAGGGCGTAGTTTGGTCGGATTGAAGGTCAGAAATAGTCAGAGTTGGGGGTAGGGGTGCGATGCAGCCAAGCAGTAGGTAGCTACAGAGGGCGAGGATGAATAGCATAGGAGACTTAATTTTCATTATTTTCCCTCCATGCACGAGCAACAGGGTTGTTGCAGACAAGGCAGGAAGTTGCCTCAGCGACTAGGGAGTTAGTGTCTGAGGCGACTTCCTGCCAAACCAGGATAGGAGTGCGAGACTAACGGACGATAAACGGCAGATAGAGTGAATTCTGGCCGTTTTCCACAAAGCTCAAGGTGGCAATAGCCATGCCCAAGTTGGCATTCACTGGGTCGTTGAGCGTTACACGGATGGTCTTATTGGAGCCGGTTAAGTCATCTGGTGAAATTGGCACCGCGACCGTTTTGCTCATTTCACCCGGCGCGAAGGTTAACGTACCACTAAGCACAAGGTTATTGATGGCACCAGTCTCTTTGGTGATCAGATAATTCACCGTCACCGGTTTTCCGAAGGCCGCACTGAGCCGCACCTCCACGCTTACGTCGCTGCCACTGTTATTCGTGCCATAGACATACTCTTGTGTGCTAAATTGCACCGTGGGCAATGGGGGCAAGGCGTCGTTGTCGACAATGGTGAGTAGACTGTTCACCGGTGTGCCCAACGTAGCATTGCCAGGGGCGCTCAGGGTCAGATTGACCGTTTCGTCATCTTCTTGTACGCCATCATCCATGATTGGGACCGTAAATGTCTTGCTCGTCTCACCCGGATTGAACGTCAAGGTGCCGGTGATTGCGACGTAATCATTGTCTGCCGTCGCCGTGCCATTGCTGGTGGCATAATTGATGCTGACAGCTTTGGTCGAGACCGCGCTGAGCGTGACCGTAATCAGCGCGCCACCAGCCTGCTCATTCACTTGATAGGTGGCTGTGCTAAATTGCACAGTTGGATCGGCGGGCGCACTGTTGGCGTCGACGATCGTCAGGAGTGCGTTGCTTGGCTCACCCAGGCTAGCTTGGGTGGGACTACTCAAGGCCAGATGCACGGTTTCGTCACTCTCGTCCCGGGTGTCAGCCACAATGGGCACAGTGAAGGTTCGGCTTGTCTGCCCTGGGCTAAAGGTCAGCACCCCGCTCGTTGCGGTGTAATCATTGCTCGCGGCCGTACCGTTGCTGGCACCATAATGGACTGTCACCGTAATGCCAGAGGGCGCGTTCAGGGTTGCGGTGATCACGGCCGAGCCGCCTTGTTCACGGATACTATAGGTCGCCGCGCTGAGTTGTACGGTCGGGGCATTGTCGTTATCGACAATGGTCAGGGTCGCAGCGGCTGGTGAACCCAACGTCGCATTGTTTGGCGCACTGAGCGTCAGATTGACCGTTTCATCGTTCTCGTCCAATGCATCGTCTAGGATCGACAGATCAAAGGTCTTACTTGTCTGACCAGGATTGAATGTTAAAGTGCCACTTGCCGCCAGGTAATCGCTGCCTGCGGTTGCGGTGCCATTGCTGGTGGCGTAATTCACCGTCACAGTGATCGTCGAGGCCGCGCTCAACATCGCCGTAATTGGGGCGGCCCCACTCTGCTCGCCAGTGCTATAGTCCGCTCCGCTCCAGGATACGGTGGGCATCACGAGGATATCATTGTCAACAATGGTCAAGATGGCCGTGGTGACGACGCCCAGGGTTGCATTGCCGGGCTCACTGAGCGTTAGATTGATGGTCTCAGCGTTCTCGCTTACGGGATCATCAATGATGGCGATGGTAAACGCCTTGCTCGTTTCACCAGGATTGAACGTTAAGCCACCGCTCGCGGCCTGATAGTCGCTGCCCGCCGTCGCCGTGCCATTGCTCGTCGCATAGTGTACAGTCACCAGTTGCCCGGAAGGGTTGCTCAACAGCGCGGTGACCGTGGCTGACCCGCCATTTTCATTGACACTGTAAGTCGCACTGCTAAACTGGACGGTTGGTGGCGTGTCATCGTCGACAATGGTCAATGTGGCCGTGGTTGGCGTTCCGAGAGTGGCGTTGCTTGGGCTATTGAGCGTCAGATTAACCGTTTCATTGCTTTCAATGACGGTGTCCTGGGTAATAGGCACCGTAAAAGTTTTGCTTGTCTCGCCAGGATTGAAGGTTAACGTGCCACTAGTCGCCGTATAATCGCTGCCCGCGATCGCCATGCCATTGCTCGTGACATAGTTCACGGTGACCGGCAGGCCCGATGGCGCGCCTAAGGTAGCGGTGATGGTAGCTGTTCCGCCGCTTTCATTGACGCTGTAAGTCGGGCTGCCAAACTGCACGGTGGGCGGATTGTCATTATCTGTAATCGTCAATGTGGCAGCCGAAGGGATGCCAAGCACCGCGTTTGTGGGGCTGCTAAGTTCTAAATTGATCGTTTCATCACTCTCGTCCAATCCATCGTCCAGGATCGAGACCAAGAATGTTTTGCTCGTTTCGCCAGGTGTGAAGGTTAGGACGCCATTCAGAGCGGTATAATCACTGCCTGCGGTCGCCGTCCCGTTGCTCGTGGCATAATTTACAGTCACAGTGGAGGTGAGTACTTTGCTCAAGCTGACCGTGACCAGTTTGCTGCCGCCAGCCACATTTTCGTCTACGCTATAGCTGGCGCTGCTAAATTTAACAGAAGGTGCGTCAGCATTCACAAGCGACATGTAATTATGCAGGTATTTGAATGTTTTGATGTCGCTAGCCAACACCACCAAGCCGGTTGTGCTGTTCACACTTTGTTTTGTCGATGTCGCATCGTTGATCGTCTTATCGGTCGCACTTTGAATAAATGGCACGCCATCGCCCGCCGCAAATTGAATGTTATCCATACTGCTGGATTTGCGATAGATCACACCGCCAAATTTGGGGCTCGTCGAAAAGACATGGAGCATGCGATTTGTCGTATCGATCAGCAAGATTGCGCGCGTGTGGTCCTCCACCTTGCTGTAGATCACATAGGATTTCCAATTGATCGCCAGCGCGCAATTTGTGCCATTGCGACAGACGAGTAAATGGATCAGGGGGTCGCTATCTTCGGAGAGCGAGGTCTTAACAACGGCAAAGAGACCACCCGAGCTGTCGATTTGTAATGATTTTAGATTCACGTGGTCGTCAGCCGCGGCCCCACCGGGTGCATAAACACTGACAGCCTGCCAAGCGGCGTCTGAGTCACTGTCCAGGTGGATCGCAAAATACATACTGCCGACGGCCTGGTTGCTCCACATCACCCCAATGCGCCCATTGTACGAAATTAGCGAGGCAATGTCGTCGTTGCTCAATTTGGTGGCCTGAGTCAAAGGCAGTGGATAGGGGGTGCCCCAGGTGTGATCATCACCGACAGTGCTGTGATTCACCATCGCTTTTTTACCTTCGGTATACGCAACCCATAAGCGCCCCGTAGAGTCCTTCTCAAGCACTAAGGTCTCCGATTTGCCGAGCGTCACTTCTACCGGATAGCCAGCATCCAAACTGTAGGTGTTGGTTCCCGCATCGTAGCTGTAGCGATAGAATTCGCCACGTTCGCCGGCTGGGGCCAGGATGCCTGAACTCTCATAAAAAATATGCGATACAATGTTCATGTGTTGCCCATCCCACAGCGCATCAGCTCGGCTGGCATTGCGATCATCGACCGCAACACCGGTGTCGATCCAATCTTGGGTAGCCAGGTTAAGATAGTAGATGTGATAGGCATTGCCCTGAGTATTCCAGAGAATCCCCCACCACAAGCCATCATTCCACCATAGTTTACTCTCTGGTTTGTCACCAGTGGCCTCTGAATTGCCGCCTGTGCCAACGGGAAAGGAAAAATCCCGATAGCCAGCTTGCACGGGATCCGCAGCCCGCACACTAGGCACATGACCAAACAAGAAGATGCTCGCAGCAATCATCGCCACGATGCTGAGCCGCGATGGACGCAGCCATACCTCCCATAATTGTATATCCATAACTTGATTGTACCGCTCTTTCTGGGTTAGTTTACGTGATGAAGCAAATAAAAATAGACTGACGCAGAACTTGGCGCGAGTGCGGAGAATAACTCCGTCCAATTCTGCAGAGGATCTTCGGACGCGTGACTAAAACTCCATTGGCAAAATGACGTGGATCAGCCCAGTCAGCAGGTGGTTGCTTGTAGAGGAGATGGCAAGACCTGGGTAATCCATGCGCCTTAACAGCCATGAAAGTTGTTAAAGTTACAACAAAATCTTATAAGCCGTTACACAAAAGACAGCGCAGTTGGTAGGGACGGCCCCTTGTGGGCGCCCACAAGGGGCCGTCCCTACCAACTGTGATCGAACACCAAACATCATGGCCCACGTAAGATACTGGGCAAGAAAATTTTAACCGAGTTGGT
>JAPLGZ010000161.1 GCA_026389895.1 Chloroflexota bacterium
TGGACTGTCACTGTCAAAAAGTTTAATGCCGGGCACCAATTCTGCCAGCTTCGCTTTGGCTTGATCCAGTTGGGCTGGGTCTTTGGTGTTTACATCAAACCCCAGCGTGATCAACGTCATCCCGATGACTGCACGCGAATCGTCGAGAAATACCATATGCCCGGCATAATCCTTGTTCCATAGATCGGCCCAAGACTTGGGGGCATTTTTTACCTTTTCGGTGTTGACGACCATGGCATCGATCCCAGCTTCGTAGGGCAGGGTGTACTCATTATTCGGATCAAAGGGCAGATTCAGGTACGTGGCATCCAGATTTTTCATGAACGACAGTTTGCTCTGATCGAGCTTTTGCTACAATCCCTGGCGGATCATCAACCCAACAATGTAATCCGTGGGCTGGACGAGGTCGTAATTGGCGCCACCTTGCGAAAGCTTGGCGTACATCTCTTCATTGGCTGAATATTCGTCGCGGTTAATTTTGATGCCATAGACCTCATAGACCTTTTCAAAACAATCGATCATATCTTGTGGGATATACTCGGTCCACACAAAAAGATTTAACTCTTTCGAGGTGACATCTACTTTTGCTGTCGGCGCTGGACAGTTGAAGCCGGTATCCGTCGTTTCTCCACTTGTTGTGGCGGCTGTCGTTGTGGTGCTGTTCGTACTGGTAATGTTTGTGCTGGCGCTAGTGGCGGTGCTATCGTTGCTGCCACTGCTACTGCTCCCCCCGCCACAAGCCGCCAACAGTAAACTGGCAACAAGTACCATTGACAAAGCTTTCCACTTCCCAGTCTGTGAATGAAACATGTAAATTCTCCTGTTGAAATAGACTATCTATGTGATGTGCGCTATGAAACGGTTGTTGATCGACAAACGCAACAAACGCATAAAGGATAGCGAGCCAGATCTCGTTGCTTAACGCCGGGCCTCTAGCCTTTGCGAGATAAACACGACGATCAATACGGTTAGGATCCAGATCGTCGAAAGCGCATTGACTTCAGGCGTCACAATGCGGCGCAGCAGCCCATAGACGTAAATCGGCAACGTCGTCGAGCCTGGACCGGTGGTGAAAAAGGTGATAATAAAATCATCCAGCGACAACGTGAAGGCCAGCAAGGCGCCGGATAGCACCCCCGGTGCAATCAACGGGAAAGTGACCCGGCGAAAGGTCGTAAACTCATTCGCGCCCAAATCCATCGCCGCTTCTTCCAACGATTTGTCAAAACCATGCAAACGCGCCCTCACCACCAGGGTGACAAAAGGGATGCTAAAAGCAATATGCGAAACGATCACCGTGCCCAACCCCATTGCCAAGCGTCCGTCCCCCACCAGGCCAAAGGTGCTGTTAAACCAAGTGAATAGGGCGCTGAAAAAGACCAAAATACCAATGCCCATCACAATTTCTGGGATAACGATGGGGATGTACAATGCGGCCTCCGACGCACGCTTGACTGGGAAGTCGTAGCGTTGGAGGGCTAGCGCCGCCATCGTGCCAATGATGGCGGACACAATTGTCGAGATAAAGGCGATCGTCAAAGTGTTTTTGGCCGCATCCAATACATCGTCGTTACTAAACAATTTGCAGAACCAGTAGAAAGGACCGCACGCGCCTTGATTTACAACACCTTCAAAGACAATATTCGTTTTAGACGAATTGAAGGCAAAGACAATCAATACGACAATGGGCGCGTAGAGGAAAAAATAGATGAGTAAGGCGGATAATGTAATCCAAGGCGAACGTTTGGTGCTGCTCATGCGGCGGCAATCTCCTCGCCAAAGCCAAAACGGCGCGTATAATAGAGTGTGACGATCAGGGTCATCAGCATCAGAAAGATCGACGCGGCCGAGCCAAAGGCTGGGTCGCGGGCGTCCAAAAATTGCCGTTGAATTAAGTTGCCCACCAGGATCACCTGACGCCCGCCCAAAATATCTGAGACGATAAATGTGCCGATCACCGGTACAAAGACCAGGATTGTGCCCGCCACCACGCCGGGCATCGAGAGTGGCAACGTGACGCGCCAGAAGGTGCGCAACGCATTCGCGCCCAGATCGGCGGCGGCTTCGAACAGCGAGTTATCAATCTTCTCGAGCGATGTGTAGATTGGTAAAATCATGAAAGGCAGAAACTCATAGACCATGCCGATCAGCACGGCGCTCTGGGAAGGATATAATTCAAATGGTTGAAAGTGGCCGCCCGCCAATCCCACCAGCCAGCCGATCACACTGTTGAGTACGCCTTGCGTGCGCAAAATCATGATCCAGGCATAGATGCGGATCACAAAATTGGTCCACAAAGGGACGAGCACCAAGAACAGCAATGTGTTACGGCGCTTGGCTGGCGCACGGGCAATAAAATAGGCCAACGGATAGGCCATTAGAATAACCAGGATGGTCGTCTGAAAGGCCAATGTCAACGAACGCCAAATGATCTGTAAATAGAGCGGATCAAAGCCACCTTCGGGGGTAAGGCCAATCAGCCGCAGATAATTATTCAGGCTGAATCTATAGATCACGTTTCCATCGGCGCTCCGCCCACCAAAGCTGGTGACGAAAGTTAGAATTAACGGAATGATCAACAACCCGAACATCCAGAGCAGTGTCGGCAAAATGAGTAAGAGACCTTGAAGCTTTTTGTTTTCACGCAGGGTTTGTATCATGTCTTGTCGCTGCTATTCTCGTTTAGTGATCAGGCTGCTGGCTTAGTGGTAAAATCTCGCGCACGATAATATGGATAATCGCCATAATTTACTCCGTCAACACCCGCGCCGCCTGCGTCGAAAACGAGATCGTCACCTCGTCGCCCTCAGCGGCCATAGGGCGCGAGTCGGGCCGGTCGTTCTGTTCGCGGGCGCGTAACAGTTGGTCGCCCGGCAAGCGCACGCCATAATAGGTATCGGTCCCAATATAGACCACGCTGACGATGCGCCCTGTGAACTGGTTTGCTGCGCCCGCGTGGCCGGTGAGATTAACCTTCTCTGGTCGCACCGCTACACTTGCTTCTGTGCCGTTCGCCAAGGATTGCTCTGCTTCGGCATGCACGGTTAAACCACCCGCTAGCGCCAACGTAACGGCTTTACCATTTTGCTCGGTCACTTTACCCTGGAGAAAATTGGTTTCGCCAATAAAGTCGGCTACAAATTTGCAGTTGGGTCGTTCGTAAATTTCGTTGGCATTACCCACTTGCAATGTCACCCCGCCCGACATGACTGCAATGCGATCGCTCATCGTCAAGGCTTCTTCTTGGTCGTGGGTCACGTAGATAAAGGTGATGCCCACTTCGCGCTGGAGCTTTTTCAATTCTAGCTGCATATCTTTGCGCAATTTTAGATCGAGGGCGCCCAACGGTTCATCTAAGAGGAGGACTTCAGGCCGTTTGACCAGCGAGCGGGCTAACGCTACGCGCTGTTGTTGGCCACCAGAAAGTTGTCGTGCGCGCCGTTTTTCATAACCAGGCAACCGCACCATCTCTAGGGCCTGTTTGACGCGCGCCATAATCTCACTTTTGGGCACGCCATCCATTTGCAGCCCAAAGGCCACGTTTTCGCCAATCGTCATATGGGGGAAAAGTGCATAATTCTGGAAAACAGTGTTGACGGGGCGCTGAAAAGGGGGCGTCTTACCCATCGGTTTGCCGTGAATGTAGACTTCGCCTTCGGTTGGCAACTCAAACCCGGCGATCATCCGCAGTGAAGTTGTCTTGCCACAACCGGATGGACCCAACATGGAAAAAAATTCCCCGTCCCGAATCTGCATCGTCACATTGCGCACGGCTGTGACAAGTTCGCCGGATGGGCCAGGGAAGCGTTTTGATATATCGCGCAATTCAACGGCATATTCAGCCATCTAGCGCACCTCCAAAATAAAGTGGGATTGGAATAAGGATAAAGATCTAGCTAAGGGTGGTTTCAAGTGAAGACTTGGTTTCTATTGCCGGTTCATCATATGGTAATTGAAAGTTGCCGGCCACAATACCAGGCACTGTAATATCTTCATCTAACGTTTCCCAGCGCAAAGCAAAGCCTTGCAGCCGTAATTTTACTTCTTGCAACTGTTCATTCGTGGCATTTTTCAAAATCCGAAAACGATTCGCTGGAAAGCTAACAATTCGCCCATCGGTCAGTTCCACAAAAATCGTTCGGCCTTCTGCCCATGCTCGAATGGCCGTTGGTTCGACATAAAGCGCTGTTTCAGCGAAGGTGGTACTCATAAAACTTTTTCCTTAAAAAGTCGTCATGCTGAAAAACAAGCTTTTCCAGGCGACGAATCACTTGCGGCGAAACTCCTCAATTCCTTGCAAGCCGAACTGGCTCCAACCAAAACTTACATTCACCATCAGGGTTCTCTATATGAATATGGGCTGGCTCATTGCCTTCATCCGAATAAAAATGGAAGCGAAACGAACCTAAAATTAATACTGTCGGCATGATTTCAATGAGCAAGAGTGCCAGATGCAAAACTGGTGAACAGTTTCGATGATCAAAGCATGAATGAAGTGGCTGAATTTTACTACGTTCAAAAGGGGTGTCAAGTTAGGTTTGCAAGTTTAGAAATTATTAAGTTGCTTCTAAAACTATGAAATAATGATCTTCGTTGGTGACTATTTAACTCAGATTGTTCCAGGTGTTAATCGTAAAGACTCTTCATGCGGCGAGTGTGAAATCGTGGGTGAACAGCCAGGATTCAGGCAGTTAATCAAAGATCTGGGCAAAGATATAATCAATCGCCAGGAAGATTACGATTGCCAAGATCAAAAGGCCCCACCAGGGCATTTGCACCCAGACCACAATGTGCAATTTGTCCCAGATTAACCATAACGTCAGCAAGATGGCAACCGCAGTCGCCAGTTTCCGCGCCTGTTGGCGCATTGGCAGTCTCCCTACAATAAACATCGCTTTGCCAGAAAATTAGCAGTGGCCGTAGCATAGCGACAAATGGCTAGATTGTCAATCATCCGATAGACAAGGCAGGGCTTTGCAAACTGTCGCCTATGCCTACGTGATCACCGGAATTCGATCAATGTGAACGACTTCATAGAGTCGCCCGTCGTTGGTGGCAATTTCACGCACCTTGTTCATGTGAACGGTGACTTCTGGGTCGTTGAACATCGCGTCAAAGTCTTCTGGACTGCGCCATTGGGCATAGTTGGTGACGCGTGTACCGTCAAAGCTCTTGTGAATGTTGGCGGAGACAAAGCCAGGCAGATGGCGCATCACATTCTCGGTCGCTTCGATCAAGATATCAACCAATTTTTGTTGATTCTCTGGTGCAACAGTAAAGACGTTGATCAGGGTTGCTACTGGCTGCGCTTTGCTAATATGCGTCATAGCCGACCTCCTTTTGAAAGACTGGAATGAAAGCAAAGTACACAGTCACTTTTACCACGGCGCTAGAATTATCTCCGTATGCTCTGCAACAAATGGGTTTGCGTCCCAACTGATTTATTGTGTTAGTGCGAAGGCCGTAGGGGGCAGGCCTGCCTGTCCCCTACGGCCTTCGCACTAATTGTCTAAATGCTGTGGTGATTCATCAATGGCCGTTTGTGGCTGCCTGCACCATCTCTAAAAAGAGTTGATGCCAGCGGCTATCGTTGGTCAATTCGGGGTGAAAGGCGGTGGCGAGAATAGGCCCTTGGCGTAGCGCCACAATTACATCTTCGCCTTTGCTTGT
>JAPLGZ010000505.1 GCA_026389895.1 Chloroflexota bacterium
ATGATGGTGGGCGATCGGCTAGAGACCGATATTCGGATGGGGCAGCAAGCGGGCATGGTGACCGCCGTGGTGTTGACCGGCGTCGCCACACGCGCCGAGGCCGAACAGATGCCAATACCGCCTGATTATGTGATCGAAAACCTGGGTGAGTTGCCTGGTTTGATTGATTGATCACTCACGGTAAATAACCGACAAGCGAAAGCGTTACACAGAGCACGCTGAGGAATACGCTTCTACTGAAGCGTCGCTTACACAGAGAGCACAGAGAAAAAACGCTAGAGCAAGTTTTATTTTTTTCCTCTGTGCTCTCTGAGCCTTCTCAGTGTGCTCTTTGTAACCGCTTTTTCCCAATATTTTAGAACAGACTTCCCCATGAAAATCGCGATTATTGGAGATCTATTTGTCCGGGCGCAGTTGTTTGAAGCCGCGCTTTTGGATCATGTAAAACCGCTGGTGGATCAACTCACTTTGGTCAGCCAGGAAGTTGACTGGCCCGACATCCCGCAGATTCACAATGCCGAGATCGCGGAATTCGTCGGCGACCCGGCGGAGATTGCCGATTTTGTGCACGATGCCGATGCGATCCTCACGCATGTTGGCCCCGTTACCCGTTCGGTGATCGAGGCCGCTAAAAATTTGCAGATCATTGGCTGCTGCCGTGGTGGGCCGGTGAATGTTAATGTGGCCGCCGCGACCGCGCGCGGCATTCCGGTGGTCAACGCGCCGGGTCGCAATGCGCAAGCTGTGATCGAGTTTACGTTGGGCTTGATGCTCACTGAATGTCGCGGTATCGGCCGGGCGCACAGTGCCCTCGCCAGCGGTCTTTGGCAGGGTGAACTCTATCGGTATCAGCGCACCGGCAACGAGTTGCAAGGCCAAACCGTGGGCCTGATCGGGTTGGGCGCGATTGCCCAGGGCTTGGTCCCCTATCTCAAGCCGTTTGGGATGCGTATTTTGACCTTTGATCCCTATGTGACACCCGCTCGTTGCGCTGAATTAGGCGTGGAACAGGTTGACTTTGCCACCTTGCTGGCCGAGTCTGATATTGTCAGTATTCATGCGCGCGTGACACCAGAGACGACCAAAATGATGGGCGTCAAAGAGTTTGCACAGATGAAGCCCGGCACCTATTTTATCAATACGGCGCGCGGCCCGTTGGTCGATTATGACGCGCTCTATGCTGCACTTAGCGCTGGTCATCTGGCGGGGGCGGGCTTGGATACCTTTGCCCAAGAACCGCCGCCGGTGGACTGGCCACTGTTGAAGTTGCCAAACGTCACGCTGACGCCACACATTGCCGGCGCGTCAAAGGAATCCGCTGAACGCGGGGCGGTAATTGTGGCGCAGGATATTGCCAATTTTGTGGCGGGCCGACCGTTGGCGTATTGTGTGAATGCAGCGGCGTTAGGTTTATCCATCTCTGTCTAGGCACGAGAAAGCTATGTCCAAGCACCTCTTGATCGGTATTGACATCGGCACGACCAGCACCAAAGCAGTGGTCTTTGACCGGCAAGGCAACATTCTTACACAGGCTAGCCAGGAATACCCAACGAGCTATCCGCAGCCCAACTGGGCGGAACAAGATCCGGATGATTGGTGGCGGGCGACTTGTTTTGTTCTGCAGCGAATCTTTGCAGAAAACGTGTTGAACGCGCATGACGTCGCCGGGATCGGGATCAGTTGCCAAGCACCTTCAATGGTCGCTGTCGATCAACAAGGTCGCCCTTTACATCCGGCCCTGATTTGGATGGATCGTCGCTCCGAAGCGCAATGTCACTGGCTGCATGAACAGGTGGGCGAAGCGAATATCAGTCGCATCAACGGTGGGCGGATCGACCCCTTTTATCTGGCCCCCAAACTGCTCTGGTATAAGGCCAACGCACCCGAGCTTTACCGCCAGACCCACCAAATTTTGCAGGCGAATGGGTATGTGGTGCACAGACTTTGTGATCAATTCAGCATGGATCTATCGCACCCGCCACTGACGCTCTTTTTTGACAGCGTCCACGGCGCTTGGTCCGCGCCGCTGATCGAACGCATGCGGCTAGACGTAGCCAAGTTGCCACCATTGTTTCCCTGTGCGTCTGTGGTGGGTGAAGTCACCGCAGTGGCGGCGGCGGCGACTGGGTTGGCCGTCGGCACACCGGTGGTGGCTGGGTTGGTGGATGGGGCCGCGGCGGGGTTGGAAGCGGGTCTGGTCGAGATTGGCGATGCGGCCGAGATGACGGGCCAATCGACGGTGCTGATGATCTGTAGCGACCAGCCCTATCTGGGTAAAGCCTTAATCCCATTAGGCCATGCCATACCGGGGCGGCATCTGGTGATTGGGGCCTTGGTGGCCTCGGGGGGGGCGCTACGCTGGTTTCGTGATCAACTCGGTGAACCGGAACGTTTGGAAGCGGCGCGCTTGGGTCTGAACGCCTTTGATCTGTTGGGGCAGATTGCCGCCCAGAGCCCGCCAGGCGCCAACCGCCTGATCTTTTTACCTTATATGTACGGCGAGCGCTCACCAATTTGGGATAGCGACGCGCGCGGGGTTTTCTTTGGCCTGTCGCTGGCCACACAAAAGGCTGATCTGGTGCGCGCGATCATGGAAGGGGCTGCGTTTGGCTTGCGCCATAATATCGACGTGGCCAGCGAGGCCGGGTTTGTTGCCGCCAGCCTTGCCTGTGTGGGCGGCGGCGCGCGCAGCGCGGTCTGGAATCAGATAAAGGCGGATATTTTGAATCGCCCGCTGCATTTGCCCCAAGCCGCCACTGGCGCGCCGCTGGGGGATGCCATGGTCGCCGCCGTCGGCGCGGGTCTCTATGGCAGCGTGGCGGCCGCCGTCGCGGGTATGACCCAAAAAGGCGTGATGTACGAACCACGCGCCGAGTTTGTCGCCCGGTATGCGGCGCTCTATCAGGTCTACGTTAACCTCTATCCCGCGCTGAAGGATCAGTTCAAACAATTGGCTGCTGTGCCTTGATTTGTCTCACCCCCACGCCCTACGGGCGTCCCCCTCTCCTGAACGGTGAAGCTGTTTCAGAAGAGGGGAGCAGAATAAAGACAGTTGATGTGCGCGCTGCTACTGAAGCGTCCCCTCTCCTGAACTCAGCCCTTCGATTCAGGAGAGGGGCGGGGGGTGAGGCTCCCGCACTACCCTCGAAAGGTAACACTGTGAGCGTTCCTCTTTTTTATGGCAAAGTAGCCTTAGTCACCGGTGGTTCACGCGGGATCGGCCGGGCGATTACGTTGGCGCTGGCGCAGGCGGGCTGCACCGTCGTCTTCTGTTATCGCGCTGAGCATGCCGCGGCTACGGCGCTCTGCCAAACCGCGCATGCCCAAGCATGGCCGGTAAGCGCGCTGTGCGCCGATGTGAGCAACCGCCCGGCCGTTGACCAATTGATCGCAGATGTGCTGGCCATGCATGGCCGGATCGACATCTTGGTGAATAATGCCGGCCGTTTCCCGCGCCAATCTGTGCTGGAGATGAGCGATGACGATTGGGAAAATGTTTTACGAACTAACCTCTTCTCGGCCTTCTACTGCGCACGGGCGGTGCTACCCACGATGATCGCCGCCAACGCGGGCGTTATCATCAACATCGCGTCGATTGCTGGTCAGCGCGGGTCGGCCTATCACGCCCATTATGCGGCGGCCAAAGGCGGGCTGCTGGCTTTTACGCGCTCGTTGGCCAGGGAAGTGATTGCGCATAATATTCGCGTCAATGCGGTGGCGCCAGGCCGCATCAGCACCGAAATGTTGCTCGAAGAAGTCACCGACAGCGAACAGGAACGCTGGCGCAGCGACACGCCAATTCGCCGGTTGGGCACGCCAGAGGAAGTCGCGGCGGCTGTGGTATTTCTGGCTTCACCGGCCAGCAGTTACATGGTGGGGGAAACGTTATCCGTGAATGGTGGGTTGTTGATGGATTAGAGAGGTCGCCAGTAAACCCAGGGTGTAAGCTTTGCGTCCCCACGCCTTTGTGGTAGCCTTGGGGTATCATCATTTACTGTTAACGTTAAAGAGCAGAGGAAGGGCAACCCATGACGACGACACCATGCCAGCCGCCATATGTGATCGGGATTGATGGCGGTACGGAAGCGATTAAGGCTGGACTCTTCGATCTCCAGGGCAACTTGGTGGCGACGGGCACGGGCGCCTATAAGACCTATTTTTCGCGCCCTGGCTGGGCGGAACAAGAGCCCGCTGAATGGTGGGCTAGCCTGGTTGCGGCGGTGCGTGAATGTCTGAAGGCCGCGCCGCAGGTAAACCCCAGTGAGATCATTGGTATCAGCGCCGACGCCACTTGTTGCACGATGGTGCCGATGCGCGCCGACGGCACGGTTTTGCATCGTGCGCTCTTATGGATGGACGTGCGTGCCAGTGAACAGGCCAACCGCATCTACGCCACCGGCCATGCCGCGTTACGTTACTGTCTGAGCGGTGTCAGCGCCGAGTGGATGCCGGCGAAATTGCTGTGGCTCCGAGAAAACGAACGAGAAATTTATGACCAGACGGATACGTTAATCGAGTATACCGATTGGATCGCCTATCGCTTGACCAATCGGTTCGCCCTGAGTATCAGCACGATCAATCATCGGTGGTTTTACCATCTACCCAGTGGTGGCTGGCAGCCAGATTTCTTTGAAACGATCGGCCTGGGTGGGCTTGAAGCTAAATTCCCGAAAGATGTCTTGAAAATTGGCGAGATCGTGGGGGGGCTTTCCCCAGAAGCAGCAGAACAATTGGGCTTGCCAGCGGGCATCCCCGTCGCGACCAGCGGCGCTGATGCCTTCATTGGTCTGCTCGGGTTAGGCGTAACATCGCCGGGCGATATGGGCGTGATTACGGGGTCGTCGAATGTGATGTCGGCCTTGTCGGCGCATGAGCTACACTTTCCGGGGATCTTCGGCAGCTTTCCCGATGCGCTCATCCCGGGCCTCAATTTGATCGAAGGTGGGCAGGTCTCGACTGGCTCGATTTTGAATTGGTTTAAGCAGAACTTTGGCCAGGGCTTGGCCGAAGAAGCGCGGGCGCAGGGCAAGTCGATCTATCAATTATTAGACGCCGAGGCCGCGCAGATTCCCCCAGGCTCCGACGGCTTAATTGTTCTGGACTATTTTCAAGGCAACCGCACCCCCCACACCGATTCTGCCGCCCGTGGGACAATCTGGGGGCTCTCTTTGCAATCTAGCCGAGCGCATGTCTTCCGCGCCTTGATGGAAGGCGTGGCCTATGGCATGCGTGATATCTTGGAGACCTTTGCGCGCAACAATTTTGCCGTCTCGCGGGTGATTGCTAGTGGCGGCGCCACCCGTAGCCCTGTCTTTATGCAAATTTATGCGGATGTGCTCGGCCTGCCATTGTACACGACGCGTTTCCCCGAAGCGACAATGCTTGGTTCCGCCGTCGTTGCGGCAACTGGCGCTGGTGCGTACCCAAGTTTGGTCGAAGCCTCACGCCAAATGGTGCAGGTGACCGATGCTTATCAACCCAACCCGCAACGGCATGCCGATTATGCCTTTTTTATGCGCAAGTATCAGCAGACCTATCAGCAATTGAAGGGACTGATGCAAGAGATGAATCGTAAATTAGCGCTGTGAGTAGCCGGTTTAATGCAGAGACCTGTAAGTATTGTTTTCTACATTTTTTTTCGCACCTCTGCGTCTTTGCCTTGAAGTTTTAACTTGCCCGAAAGGAATCCAACTTGACACAGAATCGACCCCAAATGGTGACTATTGATGGCGACGCGATTCCCCACCTGATCGAATTTTGTCAGGCCAACCACCTGGCAAAATTTTGTCTGGTGGCCGACCAGAATACATATATTGTCTTAGGCGAAGCTGTAGAAGAGGCCTTACGCCAACAAAATTTTGATCTCAAAAAAGTAGTCTTTACCAATGCCGAGGTAGTCGCCGATGCCCACCATATTATGCGCGTCCTGGTGGAAATGGATCCGCAAG
>JAPLGZ010000507.1 GCA_026389895.1 Chloroflexota bacterium
CTGAAGGTCGATACTTCGGACATGTTGTACACTCCTTTGCGTAGAAATCTAATTTTAAGATGAGGGTAATAAATTGTAACAAGGTTGTGGCATTCGCCACTCTCTTCTCGCGTGATGGTCAGGCCATCAAACCAGGCGGCCTACCAATGATTAAGGCCCTGAGACGAATTTCATAAAGCCCAGGCTGATCATCATCCTCAGTGGCTAGGTCTGTTCACTCATTTTGTGCTTTGTGCATTTCCTCCTCTGGATGAAGTGCTTCGTTGTCTTCGTTCTTTGCTTCGCTTAGAGGATACCAAGCAATGTGGGGATGCGTCTTCCCCACATGTGAGGATTCGCGTGGGGATTATGAAGGATGGATCTGGAGATAGGTGAAGGATGCGAGGCCGACCGAAAGCCCTGCCTACCAGGCCATACAAGGCTGGCTTATCTGGCAGGCTACGTAGATATCAGGTTGGGCAACGCTTTGGCGCGGCTAGATCAAATCCAACTCAGCGGCCCGTTTGACAGCCGCGCGGCGACTGTTGACGTTGAGTTTACTGTAAATGTTCTTGGTATGGGTACGGACCGTGCTCAAACCGATCACAAGTTCGCGGGCGATCTCTGGCCCAGAAAGCTCGGTTTTGAACAAGCGGAGCACGTCAAGCTCACGTTCGCTGAGGGGCTCGACAAGGGCCGATGGCCGACCCGCGATTCGGCCAGGGTGGGGCTGGCTCACGCCGACTGGGGAGAATGCCGCCAACAACTGCTGGGTGTAATCCGGTGCGATCCCACGCACCGCAACTTCGCTGAGGAGGCGGGCCATCGGCGGGCCTTCATCCACAAAGAGCCGAATGAATCCGCCCATCTTGGCCAGGGCCAGCGCGTCGCCTATCATCTGCACCGCCGCGTCCTTTTCGCCATGCGCCTGGTGCGCGACTGCCTGTAACACCAGCACCTTGAGCCGCTCGTCCGCCCAACCCTTGGCCTCCATCTGCTGGCGCAGGGGGTCCAGCACCGCCAATGCCGCGGCCGGGTCTCCCCGGGCCAGGTAGACCCTGGCTTGGCTGATGGGGAGGTCGTGCAACTCGGCCAACTGTGCGGCGGTTGCCAGATTGCCCTGGCGCAGCAAGGTTAGCACCTGCACGGCGGCCACCTCTGGCACGCGCTGCACAAAGTTATGGGTGTGCGCAGACTGGCTGGCCTCAACCAGCAGCGCGGCGGCGCCAGTCACATCGCCTTGGGCTAGCTTCAGCCGGGCGAGAAATACTTCACAGATGACGAAGCGGTCGATGACGGGGCCATACTGCCGCGCCAGGTGGAGACTCTGGCGTCCGTGCCGTTCGGCGGCAGCAAGGTCGTTCCACTCGTAGTAGATTTGCGCCAGATCGCGATGGGCTTCGCAGGCAACGGGCAACGGTGAATCACCAAGGAGTTGGAGGACGCGCTGATAGGTCTCCGCCGCCCCATAGAGCTGGTTCTCGGCGATCTGCAGGTCGGCGAGACCGATCGTCGCCAGGACGGTGGTGAAGATCTCGCCGCAGGCCTGGCTGAGCTCGATGCTGGCCGTAAAGGCATGCTGGGCGGCGGCCCGGTTGTCCTGCTGTTGGTAGGCGACCCCCAGCGTCCAGCTAGCCGTCGCCCGCAGCGCCCGGTTGGTGAGCGGCAGATACGCCAGGGCGCGGCGCGACTGGGTCAACATCGTTTCTACCTGGTAACGAGTGACCGCTAGCACAGCCCTGACGGCAGCAATTTGCCCGATCAGGGGGCGGGTCTTGTCGTCCGCCGCAGTGCCCTGCATCGCTGCTTCGGAGGCTTGGAGCCTCTCTTCCACGCCAGCCGTTTGGCCATTGACTAGCAACAACGAGGCGTAGCGCCACCACAATGCTGGCCTGGCATCCAGTTCGCGCATTGGGAGCGATGCCAGCCAATCCAGGATAATCGTCACGGTGCTACGAAAGTGACGGGGTAGTCCCTCGCCTTCGATCAGCCGCGCCGCACGCTCGATATCCTGGGCGGCTGTTGCCTGCTGAAACGCTTCAAACGTCAGGCCCTGGTCCTCATACCATTGACTGGCGCGGCTGTGGTATTCGGTAACACGCTCATTGTCATTCTCTGTCGACGAGGTAGCGTGCTGGTGCAGGCGCTGTCGGAGTAAATCGGCGAAGAGATGGTGATAACGGTACCAACGCCGCTCGTTGTCCAGGGGGACGAGGAACAGGTTGGCGTGCTCCAGATAGGCCAAGGTGGCTTGCCCGTCAGCGGCGGGGTCGCGCAGCACGGCATCGCAGAGGGGACCACACAGGCGGTCGAGGATCGAGGTGCGCAGCAAGAACGTCTGGACGCTGGCGGGTTGCCGTTCCAGCACTTCTTCAACCAGATAGTCTAGCACAAAATGATGGCTACCGGTGAAAGACTGGATGAAGTGGGTGGCGTCGTGCTGACCCTGCAGGGAGAGGGCCGCTAGCTGCAGGCCGGCAATCCAGCCTTCGGTGCGTGCTTCCAGGGCGGCGATGTCTGCTACTGAGAGACTGAGGCCCATCCCTTGATTGAGAAATTCGGCGGTTTCAGCCTCTGTAAAGCGTAAGTCCGCTGCGCGTAGTTCGCTCAAGTCGCCCCGGGCGCGAAGGCGGGCCAAGGGGAGTGACGGATCCTCGCGGGTGATGATGACCAGGTGCATCCGCGGTGGTAGGTGATCGAGCAGAAAGGTGAGGGCCGTGTCAACTGCGCCCAGAAGCGCGCCTGGTAGGCAACCGCCGTTGGGCGCGGCCTCAATCAGGTGGTAGTCATCGAGGACCAGGACAAAATGGTCTGGGAACGTGGTCAGCTCATTGATCAGCGTTGTCAGGATTGCTTCGCGCCCAGCGGTCTCCCGTGGTGGCTGTGGGCCTTGGAGCAGATCCATGATGCCTGCACCAAGCGTCGGTGCAATCGTCTGCAACGCTGCGACCAGATAGGTCAGAAAGTGTACGGGGTCGCTATCCCCAGCGTCCAGCGACAGCCAGGCCACCGGTCGCTGGACGCTGGGGATAGCGACCCAGGCACTGACCAGTGTGCTTTTCCCAAAGCCAGCCCCTGCCGAGATGAGCGTCAACTTGCCCTGGATGCTCTGCTGCAGGCGGTCGAGCAGGCGCAGGCGCGGCACCAAGTGCGCCCGCACGGGCGGGACAAAGAGCTTGGTGGCGAGCAGATCGAGGGGCATGGTCGTTGATCCGCTGGGCGGCGGTGGGGGCGGTGGGTC
>JAPLGZ010000670.1 GCA_026389895.1 Chloroflexota bacterium
CTAACCAGCAGCGCCAGTATGCTGATCAATTAACCAATGCTGGCTTTCACCATCCAACTCGGTCTGCCGCAAGTGCGGCAGATGTATCAACACTATCCATTCTTTTATTTCAAAGGAGTTTTAACATGAACACGGTCTCTACCATGAACGACAAAATGAACACCTTGGCCCTCCAATTAGTCTTGCTGGTGAAGTCTTATCTGCCGACCAACGAGCGCCAAGAAGGACAAGGGATGGTCGAATATGCTTTGATCATTGCGCTGATTGCTGTTTTGCTGGTCGGCGGGCTCGCTGCTCTTGAAGGAAAGCTTGACAGCACCTTCACTGCGATCAAGACGGCCTTAGGCAGTTAAGGCAAACCATAGGCTTTAGCGGCCACATTATTCTTGATAGCAGGACGCCTGTATTGTCTGCCGGTCTTAGCAGGCAGTACAGGCGTCCTGCTGAGTAGGAACCATATGCGCCACTTGTTACGCCGCGAGCAGGCTCAAAGTGTAATTGAATTAGCGCTATTGCTGCCCTTCTTATTACTCTTGATCCTGGGCACTATTGAGATTGGGCGCAGTTTTCGCATCTATATGACGCTCAACAATGCCGCCCGCGAAGGCGCAGCGTGGTTGGCCCACTATCCCAGCGACCCAACTGGCGCACGTACGTTGGCCACCACCGAAGCGGCCCGTGTGGGGCTAACGGCCAGCCAACTCACCATTACGATTACGCCGGTCAAGAGCAAGTACGCAGCCGGCGACAATGTGACCTTCAAAATTGTCTGTGCCTATCCGCTGATGTTTGGCGCACTGACAAAAATCTCAACTATTTCGTTCAGCGCCCAGGTGACCATGCGCGTGCTCTATGACTAGCCCAATAACAAGACTATTGCAGCAGATCAAAATTAGCGTGAGGCGCCTTTGCGCGCAGGAACACGGCGTTGCCGCGATCTATGTAGCGCTGGCGCTGCCCGTGCTGCTAGGCTTTGCCGCGCTGGCAATTGATGGCAGCAATCTGTATGCCCAACAAGGGCGCATGCAGACCGCTGCCGATGCCGCAGCGTTGGCGGGGGCGCAACGTTTGGCGCAGGGGGATACAACAACCCAGGTGCAGAGCGTAGTGCAGACGTTGGCCACGGCGAACGGAGCCAACAGTGTCAGCGTGAGCTACCTCAACAGCAACACCGAAGTCCAGGTGACGGCCGTGCATACCTTTGCCACCTTTTTCGCAGGGGTGATCGGTTACCCAACCTTCAGCGTGCAGGCCACAGCCAAGGCGCATTTTGCGGCTGTGACAAGCGCCGGTAATCTGCTGCCAATGACGGTAATGTGTGACGACATGGACACCGATGCCGATGCCGGATTCACCTATGGCGCCACCTATGTCTTGCATGATAGCGCGATGACAGCCCCTGGCAACCGCGGCTGGTTAACCTGGAATGGCTCACCGAGCGCCAGCACCCTGGCAGACAACATTACCCACCCGAGCAACAGCCCGGTCTTAAAAATTGGCGACTGGATGAACGCGACCACGGGGACTAACAACAGCTCGGGTGTGCGCAGCGCCTTGGATGGCTGGATCAACAAAGCGGTGACGATCCCGCTCTACAACACTGTCACAGGCAATGGGTCCAACGCCCGCTATCGCGTCTGTGCCTTTGCCGAGTTTGTCTTGTTGAGTTATGCCAATAAAACCGTGACCGGTAAGTTTATTCGGAGCGTCGCGCACGATACGAGCACCAGCAATAGCAGCCCCCCCGATTTCGGGGTGCGCGATGTGCGCATGACGCAGTAGATCAACCAAGGGCCGGCGAATAGAATTCGGGCGACTGATGGGCATTAACAAAATAAACGGTAACAGGTCAGCCAACCTGCTGTGGGCGCCCTCTGGGCAAGGTTTCCCGTAGAAGGCGGCGGTTTGGGTGCCCCTTGGGCGCGCTGCGGCACGCCCACCAATCGCCGACATAAATGTTTAATCACCATAAGTCGCAGCAATTAGTTTGAAACCGCCTGCGTGGGTTTCTCAGATGTAGCGCGTGATTTCAATCAATGCGCCTGGTAGGAACAATAATGCTTATGAATTTTACCGAGACGAAAAAACGATGCGTGTAAGTGGCCTCCTCTGGTGGATCGGCGCCTTTGTCTCAGCCGGTCTGGCGGGTCTGTTGACCTTTAGCCTGTTGAGACCAGTAGCATCCAGTGCCATCACCCTGCCAACGGTGATCACCCGGCCGGTTGTGGTGGCCAGCGTCAATATCCCATTCCGCCGTTCGATCAGCGCCGCCGAATTGGTGATCCGCGATCTGCCGGTGGATGCGGTGCCAGAGGGCGCGGCGGTCAGCCTTGATCAGGTCGAAGGCAAAATGTCGACCGTCGATCTCTTTGCCAACGCGCCAATTCTGGTGCAACAGTTGGCAATGCCCGATATTGTCACCCAGCAAGTGGCCCTGTCCGTGCCGCGCAGCAAGGTCGTGATGGTCGTGCCCACCCAGTCCAAACTGATCAGCAATCATCTGATCCGGCCGGGTGACCATGTGGATCTGCTGGCGACGGTCGATATGCAAGCGACAGGCGCGGAGGGCGGCGGCACCCAGGCCGAGAGTGTGGCCTTGCTCCAGAACTTGGAGATCCATGCCATCATCCTGGCGCCTGCGCCACTGGCCGATGATAAGTCAGCCACAGAGGCTGTCGACACCACCGTCCAAGCCCGCGAAGAAGGAGGGGTCTTTCACAGTTCAGAGGCGGGGGCGCAGGCCATCCTGCTGGCTGTCGATACCCAAGATGCCTTGACCATTCTACATGTGCAAAATGTGGGCGGCAGCCTCGATCTCGTCTTGCGGGCGCCCAAAGATGACAGTGCATCTGCCCCCGTGCCAGTCGATCAACTCTATCTAGCCAATCGTTACAAAATTAATCTGGCGCGCTGAGGGGTTGTGATTCAAGCACAGAGGCGAAGGTTAAGGGAGTAAGGGATTGGAGATTGGAGATGAGGAGATTTTGTTGCGCCAATCTCCTCATCTAGCGCCCCGACACTTTGGCGCGGACCATTCAAATGGTCGGCTGACAACGCGGGAAGTCGCCTCAGCGACTAGGATCTCAGTGCCTGAGGGCACTTCCTGAACCTATCAGCCCAGGGTTTTAACCCTGCTCGCTGGCAAAATGTCGGGGCGCTAGAGTTCCTAATCTCCAATCCCCCCATCTCAACTAATTAAATCGTAAACCCGAGGCGTGCCTCCTACAGGCAAGAGACTTTATGCAAAATCGACCTTTACAATTGGCAATTATCACCACCCAGGCCTATCGGGGCGAAGTGATTGAATATATGGCGGTGGGCAAAGGCTGGCATGCTTTGACGCTTGGCATCCAAGTGTCACCGGTGGAAGCGCTGCACAAGCAACCGGTTGATCTGGTCTTGATCGACTTGGAAGTGCCGGGCTCGGTGGCGCTCTTCCGCGAATTGAGCAGCCGCCTGCCCAAGGTGCCGCTCCTGGCGCTGGTCACACCGGAATTTTTGCCCGAACTGCAAGAGGCCCGGCTTGCTGGCGCGGTGGACTTTGTCGCCTTTCCGATCAACCATCAACACTTTCAAGCCACGTTAGAGCGCGTCCTGCATGTCCAGACAGTTGTGACCGCAAGCACCAAGCCGGGACGCCTTATTGTCATGGCTAGTCTGAAAGGCGGGGTGGG
>JAPLGZ010000579.1 GCA_026389895.1 Chloroflexota bacterium
GTCAACGCCCAGCACGCCCTCGACATCCAGTGGGCCTGGCTGGTCAACGTTGCAGACGGCGAACAGGTAGAACGCACCGTCGATACAGGCCAGGTCCGTTTCACCTTGCTGGGTCTGCAACAGTCGCCACTGGTGCTCACCACAAACGAACGGGATTGTCTGACGCCCGGTCATCGTCCAGATCGATACCGTGCGACTGGGCAAGCGCCAGCCGAGCACCCGATCATCGTAGGCAATGCCACCCAGTGGCTTGAAAGTGCGCTTGGTTTGCTTGTCCAACTTGTAAGCATCAGCCACTTTGGAGATGCACCGCACAACCAACTGCGCCGCCAAGCCGAAATGCTCGCGGATGGCGTGATAGGTAAGTTTGTGCAGCCTGAATTGACCGAAGGTGCGCACATCCCAGGCGACCTGGCTGATTTGATTGCAAGCAGCGTTGGCTGTCTCAAGAGTAGTTTTGAGCAAGTCAGCCTGTTCTTTGGTCGGTTGCAACTTCACTTTGGCGGTTAATTTCATAGACGCATGATAGCACAGATGTTCGCATATTCAAAATATTGAATCGCATACTACACATATCCCAAGCGAGTACGCTTGGCCTTCTTACCTCCCCATGCCTGAAGGCAGGGGTATCTCGAAAGGAATTTTGATGACAACATCCCAACAGGTCAAACTTGCCTTAGTTGGTTGTGGTGGGATTGCCCAAGCCCATTGGCGCGGCATCCAGGCTCACGCCCCACGCATTAAAGTGACAGCCACCGTCGATACCGATCCGGCGCGTGCGGCGGCAATGGCCGAACAGACCGGCGGGCAACCCTTTACCTCGCTAGCCAGCGCGCTGGAACAGGGCGACTTTACGGCGGTGGATATCATGTTGCCGCACGACCAACACGAAGCCGCCGCGGTGCTGGCCTTTGGCGCTGGCAAACATGTTGTGCTCGAAAAACCGATGGCCCCCACCCTGGCGGCCTGCCAGCGCATTATCGCCGCCGCCGCGCAAGCCGGGACTGTCTTTATGGTCGCTGAACAGGCGCAGTATTGGCCTGATGCGTGCAAAGTGCAACAGTTGATCCAGGAAGGTGCGATTGGCGAGATCATTACGGCGCGCGGTTTCTTTGGCGGCGCTGCCCCCAACAGTGGCGGGACCAAACCCTGGCGTTATTACCAGGCGGTCGCGGGCGGTGGCATCACCATCGACGGCGGCGCGCATTGGCTACGCCCGTTGCGCATGTGGTTGGGCGAAATTGATGAGGTGGTGGCCGTAATCGGCCATCCGCTGGCCGAGATGGAAGGCGAATCGCTGACTCGGGCGCTGCTGCGCTTTCAATCGGGTGTAGTGGCCGTTTTCGATGCGATCTCCGCTGGGGCGTTCATTGGGCCGGGGGAGGAGTTTCGCATCACCGGTACGCAAGGGGAACTGATCATCGAGCGAGGCCTTCATGGCCGTCTGCTCCTCTTTAATCAAGCCCATCCAGAGGGGCAACTGATTCTAACCAAAGGCAATGGTCGCGACGCCAGCTTCGGTTATGAATTGGACGATTTCAGCGGCGCGGTGTTGGATGGCACGGCGCTAGCCGCAGCCCCTACCTATTCGCTGGGTGAACTACGCACGGCGCTGGCCATCTACCGTTCGGCCACTAGCCGGCAATGGGAAAAGGTTTGGGCTTGATTGCGTTGAAGCAAGCTCAGCTGTCTGCCCGGCTATCGAAGAAAGCAACGGTCCGCTCATGCGGGATGAGGATTCCCATACGATCGGACCGTTGCTTTCAGAACTGAAGAAGCACTGTCAACCTAGCGTTGAATAAGCTTATGCCGCCAACACGGCATTAAGCGTCGCGCTGGGACGCATTGCTTGGGTCGTCTTTGCTTCATTGGGATGGTAATAGCCGCCAATATCCACCGGGAGGCCTTGGGCCGCGTTGAGTTCAGCGAGGATCTGCGGCTCGTGGCTGGCCAGCGCTTGGGCCAACCCCGTAAATTGGGCTTGCAGTTCGGGATCCTGCGTCTGTTCAGCCAGCGCCTGGGCCCAGTAGAGTGCCAGATAGAAGTGGCTGCCCCGATTATCCAACTCACGCACCTTGCGCGAGGGTGACTTGTTGTTGTCCAGAATCTTGCCAATCGCCTGGTTTAGGGTGTCGGCCAGCAACAGGGCCTTGTTATTATTCGTTTTACGCCCCAAATCTTCCAGCGCCACGGCCAGCGCTAAAAACTCGCCCAGTGAATCCCAGCGCAGATGGCCTTCTTCGATAAACTGTTCGACATGTTTGGGGGCTGAGCCGCCGGCACCCGTCTCAAAGAGGCCACCACCGGCCAACAGCGGCACAATCGAGAGCATCTTGGCGCTGGTGCCTAGTTCGAGAATCGGGAAGAGATCGGTCAAGTAATCGCGCAGCACATTGCCCGTCACCGAGATCGTATCTTTGCCAGCGCGCACACGTTCGGCGGTATAGCGCATCGCTTCCACTGGCGAGAGAATGAGAATCTCCAGCCCGGTTGTATCGTATGCCTTTAGATATTGTTGCACCTTGGCAATCAAGTTGGCATCGTGGGCGCGGTTGGCGTCTAGCCAGAAGACGGCGGGGACGCCGGTGGCCTTGGCACGGTCGACGGCCAGCTTAACCCAATCTTGGATCGGGGCATCTTTGGTCTGGCACATGCGCCAGATGTCGCCTTTTTCGACTGTGTGCTCCATCAGCGTCTGCCCAGAAGCATCTACCACACGCACCTGGCCGTCAGCGGGAATTTCAAAGGTCTTGTCGTGCGAGCCATACTCTTCGGCCTTTTGCGCCATCAACCCAACGTTGGCGACATTGCCCATCGTGGTGACATCAAATGCACCATGCTGCTGGCAAAAGCTGATAATCTCCTGGTAGATGCCTGCATAAGAGCGATCTGGAATCATCGCTGTGGTGTCGTGTAGTTTGCCATCGCGACCATACATTTTGCCTGAAGCCCGAATCGAGGCTGCCATAGAGGCATCGACAATCACATCGCTGGGTACATG
Source organism: Chloroflexota bacterium (assembly GCA_026389895.1). Taxonomy (GTDB): domain Bacteria; phylum Chloroflexota; class Anaerolineae; order Caldilineales; family Caldilineaceae; genus JAPLGZ01. Next base: position 3,002 of record JAPLGZ010000579.1, read on the forward strand.
CAAATTGGTGATGCCTTTGTCCGAATCGACCATGGCTAATTCTGGGCGCTTGGCATAACAGGCTTGAATATCGGCTTCGATTTCGGCCTTCTTGTCGGCCGGCAACGTCTCGATTTTGGCGTAGAGGTCGCCCAAGCCGTTGTTGGGATTGACCCCCAACTCGGCAAAGAGCGCCGCATGTTTTTCAAAGAGATCTTGAAAGTAGATCGTCACCGCATTGCCAAAGATGATTGGGTCAGAGACCTTCATCATCGTGGCTTTGACGTGCAACGAGAGCAGCACCCCGCGCTCCTTGGCTTCTTCAATTGCGTCCGCATAGAAGGCGCGCAGCGCTTTGCGGCTCATCACGGACGCGTCAATTACTTCGCCCGCATCTACTGCTGTCTTTGCCTTGAGCACCTTGGTTGTGCCATCGGCGCCCACGAACTCAATTTTTACGCTGCCCGCCTGGTCGATAATGACAGATTTCTCGCTGCCATAAAAATCACCCGCCTGCATATGGGCTACGTGTGTTTTCGAATCTGGGCTCCACTTACCCATCGAGTGGGGATTCTTTTGCGCATATTTCTTGACTGGCGCGGCCACGCGACGATCCGAGTTGCCTTCGCGCAAGACGGGGTTGACGGCGCTGCCCAGCACTTTGGCATAACGTGCCTGGATCTCTTTTTCGGCCTCGGTGCGTGGTTCGGCTGGATAATCGGGGATATCATAGCCTTGTGCTTGCAACTCTTGGATGGCCTCAACCAACTGGGGAATCGAGGCGCTGACATTAGGCAGCTTGATGATATTCGCTTCTGGCTTCTTGGCCAGTTCGCCTAATTCGGCCAGGGCATCGGGCTGTTTTTGGCTGGCGGTTAGCTTGTCGGGAAAATTAGCAATAATGCGGCCGGCTAACGAGATGTCGCTTGTCTCGACCACAACGCCGGCAGCCGACATAAAACGCTGAATGATCGGCAGCAGCGAGTAGGTGGCCAGAGCGGGGGCTTCATCGGTTAGGGTGTAAATGATTTTTGGGTTGTTTTGTGTCATGATCTTTCTTACCTGGTGTTGGACCATCATTTACGGTTGGATAAATGTGGTGAGTATAGATGATCAATAAAGTTTAATTTAGTATACCGCAGAATACCAACAAGTGGCGCATTGGCGGCGTTTTGTTGACATTATTCAGGCGGCATCAAGCAAAGATGAGGATAACAAACGGGGGCGTCGTATGCGACGCCCCCGTTTTGTTTTTTACAGCAGCCGTGGTGATTGTTGCAAATTGCAAAATTAACCGAACAATCCGATGCTTGTCATACGAACCTACTATACTCTGGCTGCATGACAGCAGAAGCAAAAATGTATTGTCTGATTAATTAAGCAATTTGCAATATCACGTGCTACATGCAGCCAAACCCACTTGCATGGGTTGTCTTTTTAACCCATGCAAGTGGGTTTGGCAACCGTTGCTGCGAGTTATGAGAATAGCAAAATAAAGCGGTAACAGGTCAGTCAACCTGCTTCAGCAGGTTTCTCGTAGCAGGCGGCGGTTTTAACCGCTGCGGCACGCCCACCAATCGCCGAATTAAATTATTAAAGACCTTCAGTCACCAGGCCAGCCCATCATCCGGCTGTCCCGCTTTCACTGCTGATGGCGTCGATCAACCCTTTCATGTAGCCGATGGCAAAGATTTTACCGCGCACCATATAACCGGGGTTGTCGTTGGATTCACCTTCCATGGTCGGGGCGTGATCGGGCCGCATCGGGCCGTCGAAACCAATGTCGCGATAGGCGCGCATTGCGGCGGCCATGTCGGTCTTGCCTTCATCGTGGAAGGTCTCTTCAAAGACTGGGACGCTGCCCCGCACATCGCGAAAATGGGCGAAGAAGAGCTTCTGGCGGCGCCCGAAATAACGAATCGCCGCCGGAATATCGACATTGCCCATCGCCGCAAAGTTACCCTGGCAAAAGGTGATGCCATTATAGGCACTGGGCGCCAGCTCAATCACGCGCGTAAAGGCCTCCATGTCGCGCATAATGCGGGCCAGACCGAGCACGGGCGACATGGGCGGATCATCCGGGTGGAGCGCCAGTTTGACCTGGGCCGCCTCCGCAACGGGCAGCACCCGTTGCAAGAAATAGCTAAAATTCGCCCACATCTGTTCATCGGTCGTTTCACCGGCATAGGTTGGCGGGGCATTGATCAGTTGCCCGGCGTCGAACTTGGTGACCAGGGCATC
>JAPLGZ010000332.1 GCA_026389895.1 Chloroflexota bacterium
CATGGATACGTCTAACCAGTTGACGGTACACGCGCAGGCGCAGGCAAAGGCGGAAATTGCCAGAGCGACCATTGCCCTCACCACAACCGTAGGCGTGAACTCGGCGGCTTGCGGCGCCTATGACACGATTGGTGTATCGCCCGGCGCGACGCTCTATTACTGTCTCACCATCAAAAATACGGGCAATCTTACCTTAACGAATTTTGCGATCAAAGACACCCTATTAGGTATCGATCAAAATTTTGCGTATGCATTAAAGCCAGGGGCCCTGCTCGTCATTAGTCCAGCCACCCCCACAGGTCTACCGTCCGACCTGATCGCCAAATTGACGGTAACCAATGCCCAGACGGGTGTGGCGGATACGTTTACGGTCATTGCTACAGCGAACGGGGGCTTGAGCAATACACAATCGGACAATACACAGGTTAGTGTTGGCGTCCCTGTGATCGGGCTGTTCAAATATCTGGAGAGGGATCCCAGCTCTTGTGCGCCCACGGCTTCGCTGACCGTTGCGGTTGGCGAACAGATCTATTATTGTCTACGCGTTGAAAATCGCGGCCAGGTGGCTTTGACAAGCCATCAGATTAGCGAAGCAGCCACAGGCATAAGCACCAGCGAGTTTACCTATTCGCTAGAGCCTAACGCTGTTTTAACCTTGACCCAGACGCTATTGGCGACTTTGCTCACCACGGCCCAAAACCAAAGGCTCGGCCCATTTACCTTTGGCGCGAACGTCGTCAATGTGGTAACGTTTACGTCCAAGACGACGCAAGGGGTGAGTACAGTGGCGAATGCCAGCGCAGCGGTCATCTTGCCACAAGTGACAACCGTCGCCACCGTGACCCCGACACCGAGCATCACCCCCACCCCTGGGCCAACGAATACATTTACGCCTATCCCAACATCGACCTGGACGCCGACCCCAATCCCGACACCGTCACCAACTGGGACACCCGCGCCGGTTGTCGCCTCTTTGCTGCCCACGCCAACGTGGACACCCAATTTTCTCCTGACTGGCGTGACAACACCCGGCGGCGTCACACAGCAGGGGCAATCGCCGTTGCCTTTGCCAAACAATGGCCAGCAGCCCATTTCGCCCTTGCCCGCGCCAACCATCGATAATGGCGCCGTGGCCGCCGCTCAAACCGCCGCGGCCATAGACGCGACAGCCACAGGTGTGGCATTACTTGCCCAGCCAACGCCTGTCCCAACGGAGACGCCAACGTTGAGTTCGACCCTGACAGCAACGATGACCGTGGCCGCCGCGGCGCCAGCAGCCACAGTGCGCCCGCTTGAATATCCGTCGCCCACCCCGCCCGCCGAATTTCTTGTACTATTCGCCAAAGTTGTTGACGCCTCGATTGCGGCGGCTGGTTGGATCTGGTTTATCTGTGGTTCATTGATCTTTTTTGTCACCGCTGGTCTGATGGCTGGTTTGGGATTCCGCCATCAGCACCGTCCACGCTATGCCCTGGTGGACAACCCAAACGACAGCGATGAGGATCGCTATCAGACTGTGCCAGCCCCCTCACCTGCCCCTATGCCGGCGCCGCCTACCCGCCCTACCACTAACTCGACCGATGATGATTACTGGCCAGCCTCTTTGCCATGAGTAAAATTAATCAACGCACGCGTTGCTCGCTGCTCTTCTTATTATTGGTAAGTTTTGCCTGGCGTGTGCAAGGGCTAGCCAATCAAAGTCTCTGGCGCGACGAAGTCGATGCTGTCTATTTTGCGCTGCGTAATCTACGCGAAACGCTCGCCATGTTTGTGCGGGTGGCCGACAATGGTGCGCTCTACTTTTTGATGTTGCGCGGCTGGTTTAATCTTGTTGGCGCCTCTGAGTTTGCGCTGCGCTACCCTTCAGTTATGGCCAGCACGCTGAGTGTGGTCTTGCTGTGGCAAGTGGCACGACGACTAGTGTTCGTGCGCAACACGGATGCGCGACACGAACCAGTTGGCGCGCTTATCCTGGAGACGCCGCCACTAGAGGCGAACTTGCGACCGGACCGTCCCATGCGATTCGGCACGCTATTCTCCGCGCCTTTGCTCGCCGCTACTTTTCTCGCCCTGAATCCCTACCAACTCTGGTATGCGCAAGAGGGCAAGATGTATGCAGTGATCACCTGCTTGGCGTTGCTGGCTACCTGGTTCTGGCTTACGGGCATCGAACGTGGTGGTTGGCAACGATGGCTGGGCTATCTGATCACGGTAAGCATTGCCATGTATACCCATTTGCTGATGGTGCTGCTGATTCCGTTTCATCTGGTTTGGTTTTTGATCGCATGGCCGCAAAGTCGCCGCCAGTGGCAGGGTTATGGGCTGGCGCTAGCCGGTTTGACCTTACCCTATTTGCCGATGGTCTGGTGGCAATGGGCGATGCTAACCACGAGCGAGCATCGGACCGGTTTTACGTTTGTCCCCTTGCGCGAAACCGTACGCAGCTTAATTTTAAGTCACAGCCGTGGCTTTTTACCTTCTGATGATCTGCTGCCGCTGACGCCGCTCTTCTTTCTCGCTTTGGCCGGGTTGGTGTTGGGCGTCTATGAGATGGGCCACACCACCGCAAAACCGGATGCCGAATTGTCGGCGTGGCGGCGCTTCTTATTAGTGATCAGTTGGATCATCGTGCCAGTGCTGGCGATCTATGCCTTGAGTTTACGCCAGGCTATTTTTACGGAGCGCTACGTGATCTGGATTGCGCCGGCGATTATGCTGCTGCTGGCGTTAGGCGTCCAGGTGGTCATTTATAATGCCGGTACGTTTGCGCGCTGGCTGGCGGGTCTACTCGTTGTCTATCTGCTCGGCTTCTGGCTTTATGTAGGTTGGCAACAGAAGACAACGCCAATGAAGTATGATCTGCGCGACGCTGTGACCTACATCGCGCAGCGCCGCCAGCCAGCTACACTGCTGATTTTGCAGATTCCCCATATGCAGTACAGTTATCGCTACTATAGCGGCGATTTCAGCGTCCATTACCTAGATGGCAGTGACACGCGGCTCGGCGACTGGGTGGGGGGGCTCTGGACTAACGATGGCAAGTCGGCGACGGATGTTGATCAGCAGATGCAAGCATTAACGGCTGATACAACGGAACTTTGGGTTTTACGAAGTGAGGTGGAGATGTGGGATTCACGCCACTTAATGGACGAATGGCTGGATCAACATGGCACCGTGGTTGATCAGGCAGAATTTCTGGGTACGCAGGTCAAGCATTACCAACTACATAAATAGGCAACGGATTTGTGGAGTGAACTGAGGCAATTTGCCCGGTTGGCGTCAACTGACCCGTCTGTTGATCAATCTGGAACGTAACCACCGTATCGGTGTTCTGGTTAGCGGCTAACAAGAAGGTGCCAGTTGGATCAATCGCAAAGTTGCGAGGGGTTCGGCCTTGGGTTGATTCGTGGCCCGCAACCGTCAAGTGGCCCGTACTTTCGTCGATGGTGAAGATCGCAATGCTGTCATGCCCGCGATTAGAGCCGTACAAAAACTTGCCCGATGGATGTACATGCAAGTCGGCCGTGCCGTTGTTGCCAGTGAAGTCGGCAGGCAAGGTCGGCAGGGTTTGAATCTCCGTTAACGCGCCCTGATCTTCATCATAGGCAAAGGCCGTCACCGTAGAGCCAATTTCGTTAAGCACATAGGCATATTTTCGCGACGGATGAAAATCGAAATGGCGCGGTCCTGCGCCAGGCGCCACCTGCGCAAAGGCCGGGTCGTTTGGCAGCAATTTGCCATTGGGCAGATCCAGTTGGTAGATCATCACTTTGTCCATCCCTAGGTCCGGCGCAAAGGCATAGCGGTTGGCCGGATCGATCACGATCGAATGGGCGTGTGGCCCCTGCTGCCGTTGGGGATTGACACTCGAGCCCTCGTGCTGGACAAAGTCGCTCATGGCGCCCAACTGGCCATCTTCCAAAATGGGATAGATGCCAACACTGCCGCTCGTATAGTTGGCGACCAGCAGATATTGTCCCGTTTTATCGACACTCACGTAACAGGGATCGGTGCCACGAGTTGATTGCTCATTCAAAAAGGTTAACGCACCAGTCTGGGGATCAATCGCATAGGCGCTCACCCCGCCGCCAGGCTGACCATTGGCCTCTAACACTTCGCTCACGGCATAGAGATAGCGCTGGGTTGGATCGATGGTTAAAAAGGACGGGTTGACAATGCCAGTCGCCTTGCTAACCGGCGTCAAGGCGCCGCTGGCAGTGTCAAACTGGTAGACATAAATGCCTTCCGCCTTGCCCGCTACGTGCGCGCGCGTGCCGGTGTAAGTGCCAATATAGACCAGGGTCTTGGTTGAATTTTCTTGGGTCATCTTCTTTTCCTTTAGGTTTAATTTCTAGCTTTATATAAGCGGTGGGAGATGTTCGGGCAATAATAGCACTCTGATCGAGCGCGCCTGCCTTGGCATACGAGAAATAAAACCCCGTTTCTCCAAAGTCAGGATCATTTGGTGAACGCTTGGTGGCGTCGCCTGAAAATAGCGTTGCAGATCAGCTTGGGCCGGTGGTCGTCCATTCACTTTTGTATAATAATAGATAAAGGCCAGATATTGGCCTTGCTTCTCGGTATATTCAGCCATCAATCGCCTACTGATCGATCACCGAGCCATCCAGATGGAGTCGCGTCTTCACCGTTCGCGGCTTGTAGGGCCACTTTTCCTGCGCATCCTCGGCCAGTTCCACGCCAATCCCAGGGGCGTCGGGGATAATGATAAAGCCATTTTCGCATTTGAGGGCGCTTTTGACAATCTCACTCTTCGGCGGCTCATTTTCACCCAGCGGATATTCTTGCAGCGCAAAATTCGGAATACACGCCGCCAGTTGAATGCACGCCGCTGTGCTCACCGGGCTAAGTGGGTTATGCGGCACCACACCCACGTTATGCGCCTCGGCCACAGCGGCAATCTTTTTACAATGGGTCAAGCCGCCAGCCAGACAGACATCAGGCCGAATATATTGCACGGCCCCGCGTTTGAGCAACATTTCAAATTCATAGATCGTGTGAATGCGTTCGCCGGTGGCAATGGGAATGTTGATATGCTGCGCCACCAGCGCCATTGAATCAAAATGATCAGGCAGGATCGGGTCTTCATAGAAGAAAGGATGATACTGCTCGATGCCGCGCGCCAGCACAATTGCTTCGGCGGGGGTCAGTCGCCGATGAATCTCGACGCACAGATCTACCTCTTTGCCCACGGCCTCACGATAACGCCGCACCGTGTCGATGGCATCTTCCATCTTGTCCACATGGGTTTTAAAGAAAGGCAGGCTGGGATCTTCATCAAGGAAAGGTGTCAGGTGACCGACAGCCGTAAATCCTTTGGCCTTGGCGTCAATGCAACCCTGGATCAATTCTTCTTTGGTCTCGCCAAAGACGTGGTAGTAGACACGCGCTTTGTCACGCGTCTTGCCGCCCATCAATTGATAACAGGGCACACCAAAGTGCTTGCCCATAATGTCCCACAGTGCAATATCAATCGCGCTAAGCGCGCCCATGATCGCCGCCCCCCGAAAGGCGCTCCAACGATAGAGATATTGCCAGTGATGCTCCATGCGTAACGGATCTTGGCCGATCAGGTAGCGCTTGAAGGTCTCCACAGCGCCTGCCGACGCTTCCAGATAGCCCCACGCACCGGACTCGCCCAACCCCGTAATGCCCGCATCGGTATAAACTTGCACGAAGAGATAGCGGTCGATCAAGAGGGTTTTAATATCGGTGATTTTCATGTTTTATGCCCCTTTGCGTAAAATCATGGATTGAAAATGCCCCATCGTACCGTCATCCACTTTGATAGGTTTGAAGGAGACGAGTTCAAAAATCGTTGTCACAATGTCTTTGATCGGTTGATCCAGATAGCGGGCGAAAAAACGTTTGGGTTCGTAATGATCACCCTCCCAGACACCTTCTTCATCGACGCCTCCATACTGACCCAAAAAGAAAAGCCCAGTGGGGCGCAGTAACTTATGGATGTTTTGGAGAATGCCAGAAAAGTCCTGTTTTGGCACATGCAGCAGGCAGTTGCGTGCATAGACGGCGTCGAAGCTTTCTGGCAGAAAATCAAGATTGGCAAAATCCATCACCTTCGCGTTCAGTCCTTGGCTCTGGCAATACTTGACCATCTCTGGAGATAGATCGGTGCAGGTGACCGTAAAGCCATGCTCTTGAAAAAAGAGACTATCTTGCCCCGACCCCGCGCCAATTTCGAGCAAGTGCTGTTTGCCTTCTTGCTGGAGCAATTGCATAAAGTGAGCACGCTCTTCGATCTTCCACAGCGCCAGCGACTTATGGGCGCGTTCGTCTACCTTGCGGTCATAGGCGACACGTAAACTTTGAATGACCTCTTGATACATGGGTTGCTCCATTCCGTGACGAGTGAAGCGTGATGTGTGAAAAAGGTCATTTAATCTCACGCATCACGTTTCACTCGTCATTAATCACTTATCACGCCTGAATCTCGCTAAACCACTGCCGCAGCACTCGCGCATGTTGCGGCATGGCAATCTCCGGCTCCTCGATCTCTGGGTGCCACTTCTTCTCCCATTCGGCGCTGATCGCGCCTTTGTAACCTTCACGATGCAGCAACGCAACCACGGCTCGGCAAGGCACTTCACCCTCGCCGAGCAAGACGAGTTGCCAGGAGCCATCTGGGCGCAAGCGAGCATCTTTGATGTGGACATGCGCTGTACGCGCGCCGATCAATTGCCAAGTCTCTTCAATCGACTCGCCCATGCGAAACGGATGATGCACATCCCAGACCGCAGCCAGGCGTGGATGCTCGACCTGCGCCAATACCTTTGCCACTTCGGCGCCACGACAGAAGGCGTCGTGCGTTTCCAATAACACGGTCACCCCCTGCTTTTCGGCTTCTGGCATGGCCGCGGCTAAGTTCTCGGCTAGCCAATCGATCGTTTGCTCAATGCTGCAATCGGGCTGTACATTGCCACCAAAGGTGCGCACCATCGGCGCACCGAGATCGTTGGCTAGTGCCAGGTAACGGCGTAAATCATTCAAATTACTCGCACGCTCACCCGCGTCTGGCGATGAGAAACGGGTAGAGAGCCCCAGCCCGGTGATTTCCAAGCCGTTCTGCTGCATGATCTGTTTGATCTCACGGCGACGCTGGGCCGGCATATCGACCGGGATAATCCCCCCATCAAGCCAGCGAATTTCCAAACCGCGGTAACCATTCGCTGCGGCTTGTTCGGCGGCGTGTTCTAACGTCCAATTGGGGCAACCTAGCGTGCTATAGGCAAGCGGGAAAAGGTCGGGCATAGTTTTGTGCTCCTGCTGTTGTAATCTGCTCTAGGGGTGATGAAGAATAGATTCCATTTGGCGAATCCGTTCAATCTATTCCCAAAATCCATTGACATCACTTCTTCACTCTACCTCCTGCGGCAACGGACACAACCGATGACATTCCTCCGTCAGCCACATCACACGGCGCACGCTTTGCGGCGTGATCGCGAGTGGCTTGCCGCTGCGAATTGTTTCATGCAAATCCATATAGAAACCTAGATCGCCGGGCGATGTATCGTTGGCAATGTCCCAACTCTCTTCTTGCCATTGGATGTCGTCGCGATTGTAACTGCGGTTGGGTGTGGGTTGGGTGTCGAGCATGCGCGGTGTCTGCACGGCAGGATCAAACCATTTCCAGCGCAATTGTTTCGCCGAACCCGCCAGCCCACCCAGCGTACCCATGATATTCCAGGTCTCCCCAGGGTAAGCACAGGCGCTGCTAATTTCGATGTCGATGGTCGGTGCATCTTGGCCCTTAAAGACCAATTTGACATGATCATCGGCGTCGCCCAGCGTCAACGTGCGGTCCAGGTGACAGAAAACTTCCTCTGGATAATTTGCACCAAAGAGTTGCAGCGCCTGGTCGAGAAAATGCGGTCCCGTGTTGTTGAGGCTGCCGCCGCCAAATTTCTGCAACGTTTGCCAATCCCAACGCCGGCTAAAATTAGAGGCTGTGAGGCGAATTTGCACGATTCGGCCGAGAAGGCCACTATCAATTACTTTTTTCACCTGCATAAAATCAGGATAATAGCGCCGTTGGTGAAAAATTGTGAGCGTCTTGCCTGTGGCTTCGGTCGCCGCGATCATCCGGTCGGCATCGGCCAGCGAAGTCGCCATCGGCTTCTCGCAGACCACATGTTTACCCGCTTGCAGCGCCGCAATCGCGCCATCCGCATGCAAAAAACTAGGCAGCGAGACAACCACCAACTCGACAGCCGGATCCTGAATCAGTTCACTGTACTCTGTATACGCCTGACAATCAAACTTGTCAATCGCCTCTTGGCGGCGGTTGGCGTCGGCGTCTAATACAGCCGCCACCTGATATTGTTCGGGCAACTCACCGAGCAAGCGGGCATGAATGTCCCAACCACTCCGTCCCAGCCCGGCGATCCCAACACGAATTTGCTTTTGTTCCATGAATGACTTCCTTTTGGGTAGGTTACATTTGATTCAGGTATTTTTTAGTAACAGCAGGCTTTTTCTGTAGTGCGGCAACCGTGACGTTTTTATATCAACAAGTCAGATCTGGTTCCGCCCAAAACCCAGTGGTGTTGCTCAAAATTTCGCGCTGGCGCGGTGTTACGGCGGCCAGGGTTTGCGCCAGCGGCTGATAGCCCTGCCAGACACCAGCATCATGCCGGCCAAAGTTCACAATGATCGTCTTGCGTGTTTTGGGAGAAGGGTTTGGACGACCATTGTGCAGCAAGGCTTCGTTGAAAATAATGATGTCACCCGCCGTGACATCGTTAAAAATGTGCTGCGCAGGTAGATCAACGCGTTCGTTGTAGGCCAATTTGAACTGCGCTTTGTGTGAACCAGGAATGACCACAAATTCTCCTTCATCAGGGCCAACATCGGTCAAACAATAAAAGACCTTGACCATCGGGCAGATAAACTTGCCATCTACGACATGCCCAGTGGGGTGGGCGCGCACGCCGCGATGCCAATGGCCGCCCGTGTAGCCTGGATACGTATAGTACAGATCATTGTCAATATGCCGGTGCGCTAGACCGAGCAAGGTTTGGAGCCAAGGTTCAACCACCGGATGATTCAGAAAATGGGCAAACCGCGCATCGGCATCCAATGGGCGCGAAACCGGGCGATTTAATTGATGGGTCACGCCGGCTGGATTATCCACATTCAGGGCCTGTAAATCTGTGGCTTGAATTTCGTTGCTCCAGGTTGTATAAGTAGCCACCTCCGTTGGTGTCAATGCGCGGCGTAGATGTAAATAACCCTGAACATCAAAGGCAAACAGTAGATCTTGATCGATCATGATGGCTCTTTTCGTTTCCTGACCAAAGAAAACAGTTATTATTAAAGGGTGTGACGGGTGGGGAGCGCTCCTGTTGCGGCAGTTGGGTGTTTGACCTTTTTTCGTAAGCATATTATAAAAGCATTAGGGGTTGATGACAACTTGCAGTGACAAGGCCAATCCGCAGGCTTTGTGAACCTGATTAAGCAAAACAGACGTGGCATAAACAACATCGACAAGACTAAAGCCACAAGTTACGCGAATTTTCACAAATAAAACTTGGGATCTTTTCGTGAAAATCCGCGTAACTCGTGGCCAGCTTTCCATCAAAACCGGCAAACCAAAGGAGTTCGTATGATCCAGTTCCCCATTATCGACACCCATGTGCATTTGTGGGATCCCAGCTATCTTCGTTATCCCTGGCTGGATGACAATCTATTATTGAACAAACCTTATCTGCTTGAAGATTACAAACGTGCCTGTGGTCCTGTGACCGTCGAAAAAATGGTCTTTCTGCAATGCGAATGTGACTTTGGCCAGTTCCGCGAAGAAGCAGATTGGGTCACCAGTCTAGCCCAGCAGGATCCACGCCTGCAAGGGATCGTGCCCTGGGCGCCATTGGAACTTGGCGATGCCGCCTGCGCCGATCTGGAAAAGTTCGCGGAAAATCCGCTGATCAAAGGCGTACGCCGCATCATCCAGTTTGAGCCCGATCAGGCCTTTTGTCTGCGCCCAGACTTTGTGCAAGGTGTGCAGGCGCTGGCCGATTACAATTTGAGCTTTGACATCTGTATTTCACACAGCCAATTGGCCAACACGATCAAGCTGGTTGCGCAATGCCCCAATGTCACTTTTATCCTCGACCACATTGGCAAACCAGATATCAAAGATCATCTGCTTGATCCGTGGCGCGCGGAAATCAAGACGCTGGCCGGTTTTCCCAACGTCTGGTGCAAAGTCTCTGGCCTGGTGACGGAAGCAGATCACCAGCACTGGACGCGCGAAGATCTGAAGCCATACATTGATCATGTGATCGCTAGTTTCGGCTTTGACCGTGTCATGTACGGTGGTGACTGGCCGGTGGCCTATCAAGCCACCGAATACCCACGCTGGGTGGAGACGTTGGCCTGGGCCGTCAGCGGCTGTTCGGATGCGGAGTTGCGCAAGCTCTTCCACGACAATGCGCTGGCGTTTTATAAGCTTGGGTAATAAGTGATGCGTGATGCGTGACAGGTGAAGGCTAACCGAATAACGCTGGCCTATCTCACGCGTCACTTTTTCACGCATCACGTATCAGCGAGGATCATCTCGAGAAGAACAACATATATATTTCTTTATCACGCAGCCGTTCGTAGCCCACCGACTCGTATAACGTGCGAGCCGGCAAGTTCTCGGTGTCGGTTTCCAGTTCTACGCGACAGGCGTCGCGGGCCAGGGCCAGTTGTCTGACGGCTTCTAGAAGGTGACGCCCAACCCCTAGCCGCCGGTGGGATGGCAAGGTGAAGAGCAATTGGATGTGGGCGAAGGGCGCGCCTTTGCG
>JAPLGZ010000751.1 GCA_026389895.1 Chloroflexota bacterium
AAATTCGAGAAATCCAGGATTGTGCGGTTACAAACCGCACCTACGCAAACTTTTATTAGCGACAAATTATCTAGATAAAGTTGATCGTAGACTGTGAATAATCAATTGGAAGAGGCGACTGTTGCGACTGATCTTGCCGTGCGCTTTGCCGAAACAGATGCCATGGGAGTGGTGCATCATGGCGCCTATGTGGTCTGGTTCGAGTGTGGCCGCGTGGCGTGGATGGTAGCAGCGCAGATGCCGTACACCGAAGTGGCCGCCAGTGGCCATCATTTTGCGGTCACGGGCATCCACACAGCGTATCGAGCTTCAGCGCGTTTTGGCGACACCGTGCGCATTATCACGCGCCTGACTAAATTACGGAGCCGGCAAGTGGAATTCAGCTATGAAGTGCGCAAAGCGCTGGATGCCACCTTGTTAGCCACGGGCGTGAGCGAGCATGTCTGTGTTGATCTGGAGGGGCGTATGGCAAAAATTCCCGCCTTTATTCTGGAACGCTTAGAACAGGGCGCCATTCGTTTACTCAGTGCACAACGGGTGGGTAGTACAGAGTAAATGGTAGGTAGTAAGTGCCGGTAGGATTATTGCTCACATACCATTTGCGCTTGGCTTATTAGATGTTCGTCATCGTTGACACTGCAATGAACTCATTCTTTTTACAAGGTTTGGACCTATGATCCACGTCGAACAACATGGCCCCGTGCTTGCCATTCGTATGTCGCGCTCATTTTTGGGACGACCGTTTTGGTGGACAGCTGCTTATTGGGTGGATGGTATCTTAATCGACGCCGGACCGAGCACTACAGCCCCAGAATTGTTACGGGCGCTCAACCGTGTTCATGTGGATCAGATCGTGATCACGCATGGGCATGAAGATCATGTGGGCGGGCTTGCGCAGCTACATGCGCGCTATCCACAAGCCACGATCTATGCAGGCCCGCGGACGTTGCCACTGATCGAAGAACCAGCCAAAATCAAGATGCAAAATTACCGCCGCATTTTGTGGGGCTATCCTCGAACATTCAGAGACTTGGTCTCTTTGGACAAGGTAAATAATCAGATCAAATCGCCAAATTTTTGTCTGCGTGTGGTAGAAACGCCAGGCCATAGCCCCGATCACATCACCTTTTTTGAACCGACGCAACGCTGGCTTTTCTGTGGCGATGCCTTTATCAGTGGGCGCGACGACAGTTGGGCGCCAGAGTATGATATGTTTGGCGTAATCAGTAGTCTACGCACATTGGCCAGTTTGCATCCGGAGCGCATCTTCCCCGGCGACGGCCAGGTAAGTCGCACGCCATTGCCTGAACTGCACGAGAAGATTGGTCAATTGCTCCGGCTTGCGCGCGAAGTTGCCCGGCTCGATGCCGCTGGCCAGACAGTGCCAGAGATGGTGGCCCATTTGTTCAGCCGTGAGTCAACTATGAATTTCTGGACTTGGGGCCACTTTTCCGCCATCCATTTGGTGGAAGCTTGTCGTAGTTACAACGCCATTTTTGCGCCATTAGACGATGCGGCTCACCCACCGGCCGCCTCTTCTGAGACGGATGAAACCACCAATTCATCAGATTCATCGACCAATTGGTCTACAGATTGGGGCGATATGATGCGATGATCCCCACTTCGTTTATCAAGCCACGGCATTGTTGGAATAGAATCTAGAATGCTATACTTGCTGGGCCATCGTTGATCAGGCATTAGACGTACAATGGTATTGTACGAATCAGCGTGGGGAAACGATAGGGGTGAGTACGGTGAATATCGAGGCCAAACAACTGTGCCGATACCCGATATCTGGAAAGGATTGGGCTAAAGGGGGGTATCATGCCGAGTTGGTTTTAACGGATGAAATGGGGAACGTAAATAGCCAAGGGATGGATTTTTCAAAAGAAGGGACTTTACCTCAGATTCTATTGCCTAAAGAAGGTGAGATGATCGGTGGGGTCCAGGCGATTAAAGGGGTGGTGATGGATCCTGATTTAACCAATGGCAGACCCTTAAGCCGATTTAGATTTTTACTTAAAAAGGGAACGTGGACACTTAGAACGGCTTCTGATTTAACGGGGTTTGAGGCAAATGACGCTATATCTGTACCTCAGAGATACCGAAAAAGTACGGGGTTA
>JAPLGZ010000555.1 GCA_026389895.1 Chloroflexota bacterium
GTACAGAGCAACACTAGACGGTGTTGCTCTGTTCATCGAAACAGCGAACAACTGTCGGACGTTGGCAGCGCAACAGTTAGTCGCTAGGACGCAAGAAAGCTGTAATTCTTGCAAAAGATGATTGTCTTGGATAATGGTATCCTGCTAATCAAGGCGTATAGCAAAGACTGCTATACGAATCATCGTAAGCAACAGATCTTACAAAAACATTAAAAAAAATAACAGCTTCAAATCAGAGGATTAAATTCAGCTTACATTTTGTAAAAATATTCAATTAAAGGTTGACTATCGCTCCAATGCATGATAAAATAGAAAAAGAGGTATAGATCAGCACCTGAGGTGTGATCTATTCACCGAAACAGTGAACTGCTGTCGGACGTTGGCAGCGCAAACAGTAGTTCACTTGGGTAGGGAGTTAGCCAAATAACTAGCTCCCTTTTTTCATTCTCTTAATCGACTATTAGGTAACCCAGATAGTCGATTTCTCCATGCTGCTACTTATATCGTTTTTATTGCATTGTAAACCTTTAATTTAGGAAAATGAATTACAAAATACATAACTCTCTTATGTAGATATAGGTTATGCAATTATGGAATAATAAACCCATTCAATTATCAAAAAGAAAGCGCGAAGAAAGGGCACAGTTTGTGCCTTTTCTTCGCGCTTATTGAAAACGATGTTCAGTACCTTCATAAGCTGGGGGTATCTTTATAATTTCAACCAAAAGCACGCAAAGCAAAATTCCCCGCAGCATCACACAATCCATAAACTCGCGTTTCTCGGGGAACAACACGACAGCAGTATGGTATAGACACGATACGTGCGAATAAATTATTTAAAAATAATTTTGGGATTCTATGGAACAGCGGATCAACCAACAGATAAAACCGCTGCATCTATCTCTGCTTCAACAAATAATCACTCAACAATTACCCATTGATTGTATTACAAAATAGTAAAGATTGCAATCACTATATTCATAAAAACGCTTGCAAAAAACTGACAATTAATAAAATAAAAATTCAGGTAATCTACATTATATTCTTCTGCATCACAGAACAAAAATCTACCTATTTCAGGCCAAAACGAAGGCTTCCTTTCAAAGAAATTTTCCCTATTTACAAGGAAGGTCTATAAAAAATGCGGCTCATCCAAACCTAAGTTGGTCACCTTCATTGGGCTTCATGCATCGGGGCAAATAACACGCTGGCATAGCTGGCTAAAAATTGATTTGCTTGCAACTGGGCCTGAATTTCTGCGAGTTTCGCCGATGACAAATTCGGCTGGCGCGCATAGATATCAATCCCAGCTTGGGTGACAGGCGTGCTCGAAAAATAAGTGACAGCCCACGCCTGGCAGGCGTCGTCGTGATCCAAGACCAGCCATTCACTGCCAAATAGCCAACTCAGCCCGCTGCGCCCGCGCCATTGAAACAAGTTCGGGTTAGTTTTGTCCTGGGTGTCCACACCAACCACCTGTTTAGGGGATTTGCCAGCGGGACCATAGTGAATAATATCCAGTAATTTTGTACGCGCGCCTGGCTCCATTAACGTATAGGTGACGCTTGGGTTCACACGACGCTGCCAAAAATTCAGGCTGGTACGGATGATATACCACTTTCCACAAAATTTGGTCACATCCAGGATTTTGCCATGCGAACGGATATAGGTAAGCGCTTCTGCTTGCATAGTAGAATTCAGTTATCAAAGGATTAAAAATCGAAATTTCTAAACTTCCGGGCAGTGGTCAAGCTTTACAGAGTCAATGAAAATTGCGTGACCACTGCCCAGAAGTTAGCGCCATTCAATCAACGCAACTTACCACGCCCCTGCACAATCCATGCCGTTTCGACGATCTCATTGCGGACGCCGTACATCATGTCATGCAAGAAGACAGTGGCATCGCCATAGCCCACCACAAAATCGATCGCGTCGCCGATCTTCACCTGGGCGTCGGGCTCATCTAGGGTAATGATGCCATGCTCCGCCGATAAAGCGATATTTTTGACATGCGCAACGCCCAGTGGTTTCGGGGCTGCAAAGCCGCGCGGCAACGTTTTAAAACCGCCGTCACAGATAATCCGTGTAGGGGCCGGACGGCTAGTGACTGTACACTTGATGAAGAGCGCCGGTTCCAGATCGACACCCCAGCCTTGATAAGTTTGATCACAGAAGATCGCGCCGCCGGCTTCGATTTCCGTTACACCGGGCAAAAAAGGTGTAATGGCATAGGTGCCGCTGCCGCCCGCGCTGACAATTTCCACGGGCAGACCATCGCTACGACAGAGTTGCGCCGTTTCGGCAACCAGATTAATACTTTTTTCGATGTGCTGGCGCTTGATCGCCGGATCGCTTGCTTCCAAGGCGTGGCCTTCCCAAGTCATCAGCCCCCTGAAGCGTACGCCGGGGGTATCATGAATCAGCCGCGCCAGATCAAGGGTTGGTTGGCCGGGCGCAGTTCCGGCCCGCTCCATGCCCGTGTTGACTTCGACCACGACGCCCACTTCGACACCTTTCGCACTGGCCGCAGCCCCAATTTCAGCCACATTCTCACGGCTGTCCACCGCGACTTTCACATCCGCATGCGGGCGCAAATTCGCCAAGCGGGTGACTTTTTGCTGGCCGACAATCTGATTCGCAATTAAGATATCCCGAATGCCGGCGGCCACCATGACCTCGGCCTCCCCCAACTTGGCACAGGTGATGCCAATAGCGCCGGCCGCCAGCAATTTATGCGCAATGGCTGGCACTTTGATCCCTTTGGTATGCGGTCGCCAATTGACACCAGCGCTCTTAAAATGCGCGGCCAGTTGGCTGATGTTGCGATCCAGTCGATCCAAATCCACCCACAGCGCAGGTGTGTCTAACTCGTTTTTTGACAGACCAATTTCACTCACGATCACTCCTCAATTCATGATGAGTGATGAGTGAAAAAGTGATAGGTGAGATAGGATAACATAATTGGTTAACCTTCACCCATCACTCATCACTCATCACGCTTTATTCAAACCAAATTGGATTCGACCACGCACGCCGGCCAACCATATCGCGCACCGTAATACGACAATAGGGGCTGGTAAAATTTTTCAGACTGATTTCAAATTCGGTATTGATATAACCACCCACGGCGATCGACTTGCTGCCCCGCCCCGTGACAAAGACACGGTCAACCGGCGAACACCGAACTGTGACTTTGTCGCCGGGCGTCACTTGTAGATCATAAATTTCTGGGCCATTGCTGGAATAATAATAACCGGCTTTCAGCGCAGCGAGCAAAGCCTCTGGCGCCAAAGATTCACTTTTGACGTGCACCCAGCCGCGTGCGAAATCAAGACGTTCTGGCTTGCCATGAAAGTCATCGGTGGCGCAGACCAAATAACGGTGGCCGCGCCCCAGCATGACATCGGTGACAGCCCAACTATCGGCGTGATCATTGTGGTCAATGGCCGTACCGTTGATCACCTCAATCGCATCCACCATGCCCAGATTGGCAATATCACGCTCGGTTAAGGCATACCAGTTTGGATGGGCGACAGCCACATACGCGCCGGCGGCCCTGGCTCGGGCGGCGAGTTGCGCCGCGGTTTCATCAGGTGCGGTGGGGGCAAAATCAAGTGGCAAGCCGACAGCTAGAATATGCCACATTTCACCCATTTCAGTCTTATCCGTATGCAATTCCGCCCCCAGAATTGTCGTAAAATCGGGGGTGCGAAAGGGTCGGGTGTCACTTAATGGCCACTGGTAACGCTCCAAGAAATGATCGGTCAGGGCAAAAAAATGATAGCCCGCCTCGCGGTAACGCTGGCAAACCGCCTCAATGGTCAACTTGCCATCCGACGCCGTAGAGTGCGTATGTAAGTTGCCTTTCCAGAAACGGCCTGGCTGATTAAAAGGAAGCTGAAGCATAAAAACCTTTCTAATGGTTAGTGGTAGAGTGGTTAATGGTGTAATGGATAATGAAAAAATGTGGCAAGTTGGGCATATCGTTGTTAATCATTCAGCATTAACCATTTGGCATTAACCGTTATTTCTTCCAGGCTTGATGCAAGAAGCGCAGCCAGTTGCCATGCAGGATGGCGGCAATATCGGCATCGCTATACCCACGGTCCGCCAACAGCCCGTTTAGCTTCTGCAAATCGGCAATCGTATCCAGATCGCGCGGGCTCTGCTCGCGACCATAACCGCCGTCCAGATCGGTGCCGATGGCGATGTGACGCGTGTTGCCAGCCAACTGGCAGACATGATCGATATGGTCGACCACGTTGGCCATCGTCACTTTCTCGTTGGTCGTCTGACCCACGACCCAACCCGGTTGGATCATCCAAGTGTCAAACACCGCGCCGATCACGCCATCGCGCGCGAAGATCGCCTTCAACTGTTCGTCACTAAATTGGCGTTGGTGTGGCACCAAGGCGCGACAGTTGTTGTGGCTGGCCAGCACGATCCCAGTGTAATGCTCCAACGCTTCCCAGAACGCCTGGTCGGACATATGCGTCAAATCTAGGGCGATGCCAAGCCGATCCATTTCGCGCAACAAGGGTGGCCCCAGTTTGGTCAGGCCTAACTCGGTGGCGGTGCCGCCAGCATAACGGCCTGGCCCATAGTGCGTGGGCCCCAACAGCCGCAAGCCCACATCCCACCACTCCGCCAACTGTTCAGGATGCAAGATCGGATCGGCGCCTTCCATGCTGATCACAAAGCCAAGCGGTGGGGTCTCTTCGGTCTCTTCTGGATGGGCTGCATCCCAGGCTGTCCATTCGGCGACATGCGCATCCAACGCCGCCACATCCGAAATAATGCGCACATGCCCCTCTTGTTCCAAAGCCCGGTAATAGGCCAATTGACCGCGCGCCATGCCATACGACTGGGTAGGAGAAGGAAAATCAAAATAGGGCACCGGTCGCCCGGTCGAGCGGGCAATCAGGGTGGCAACGCTCAGAAAGATGCGACCACGGCGCATCTCTGGAAAAGCCACGGTGCCTAAGGCGCGGCCCTTCCCCAAAACCATCTGCTCTTGGGTGCGAATCGTATAAACCGAGAGCAGTAAGTCGCGGTTCCACTGCAACGCATTCATGGAAAGATCAAGATGGGCGTCAATAATGAGCATGGTATTTATCCTTCTCTGCTGATGAGAATTTTAAGATGTGGAATTAGCCAAAACGAAAGCAGCGCATATCGTCAGGTTTTATTATACCCATTGCTCCCCAATAAAGAAAACAGATCAACTTCATACCAGCGAGGCGGCATATTCTAAAATTAGCGTGATTGGGTAAAGCGCATGCTGGGAATGCGCGCCCAATCACAAGATTACGCCCAACCAGTAGCCGGCGCCGGTCGGGCATACTCTTATCGCATCAGGCAAGTTCTAGGAGCCATTACTGCGCCCATTCGTACCCGATTGCCTGCAAAAACGCGCGCGCCAGCACCATGTGGCCGGTCAGGGTGGGATGAATGCGATCCCAGGCAAGCGCCATGGGGTGTAAATGGCCTAATACCACGTCGAAGGCTGCCTGGGTGTCAACATAAATGGCATCGTGCTTAGTGGCGAGTTGTTGAACCACCGCGCCATAGTCATCCATCATGCGCCGCATGGGATCAGCCCGATTGGGTTCCAGGACATAGGGGGTCAACAGGATCAAACCCTTCACCGAGGGGCGCGTGGTCGCGACAAGTGTCTCTAGCGTGCGCTGATATTCATCGAGCGAAACATGCCATTCAGTCTGCCAGGGCGAGTCGAACTGCCGCCAGACATCGTTGATGCCAATCATGATCGATAGCCAATCGGGCTGGAGATCCACCACATCGGTTTGCCAGCGGTCGTGCAGATCGCGCACGGTATTTCCCCCGGTCCCCATATTGATGACCCGAATCCGCGCTTGCGGATAGGTCGCTTGGAGCAGGCTATCAACCAGACTGACATACCCCTTGCCAAGTGCGTTGAAGAGACCTTCGCCAATCGGGCGTTTGCGCTCACAATCCGTGATGGAGTCGCCAATCATGACGAGTTTACTGGCCGGTTGAATGCGTAACGTCATACAAATCCCTCTTTTCATTTTTGATTGCTATCGTGTAAAGTAATTTGTTGCCCAAGAAACAGATTGAGTTGGGCGGCATGTTCTTGGACATGCCGCATGTTGTCTAAGAGTAACTCGGCATAACAAAGCTCACCCCAAGAGAACGCGCAGCGTTGCCGGGCTCTGTCATCGGTCAGCGTATTCATGATCGTACGGCACTTC
Organism: Chloroflexota bacterium; assembly: GCA_026389895.1. Lineage (GTDB taxonomy): Bacteria > Chloroflexota > Anaerolineae > Caldilineales > Caldilineaceae > JAPLGZ01. Next base: position 6,237 of record JAPLGZ010000555.1, read on the forward strand.
TGACGATTGTGATCGAGATAGGCTTGTAGTTCAGCCTTGGTATAGCGTCTTTCGGGCAGCAGCCCGGCGGGGTCGAGTTCGTCGAGGGTAAATGGCGCAGGTGGGGTGAATCCTTCGACTGCGCCAGATAGGTAGAGGTCAAGCCAGAAAAGCGTGTGATAGGCAACATACCAGAACTCAGAGAACTCGGCGCGCTGCGCAGGGTCATTCCACAGACAAGCACCCCAGAGATCAGCAGGACAGGCGCGCAGGGCATCTTCCAGTGTTTCGATAGCAGCATCCAATTGCCGCCCAATGATCATTTGCCACATGTTATCCATCTCTAGTCTCCTTAAGCGGGTGCTTCGCGTCAGGCCCAGATTGGCGCGTGCTCAAGGAACAGTCGCGCCTGATCGCCCTCGCGCCACCGCTAGTAGATCGATCTAAACTACTCGGCAGCAAAGGTCCACGTACATTGAATTTGATCATTGACCACCTCATACACGATGGCGACCTCGAAAGGCTCAGCGTTGACCCCCGAGATGCGCTCGTGATCGATGACCCTGTTCCCGATAATGATCCGGTTCACAACTTCGGCGTGTAGATGCGCGCGGTTGAATCTTTGGGTGGCGTAGAAGTGGCCAAAGGCTGCCTTCCCGACCAAGGTGGGCTCAACAGCGGGCGGGCGATAGAGACGAATATCCTCGCTATACTGGGCAAGAAAGAGCGCGAGGTCATGGGCGTTATACGCCTCAAGCTGGCGCTGGACAACAGCTTCGGGTTTCAAGGTTCGACCTCCTCCTGTATCCGAGCGAAAATAAGGATTAACCAGTGGCAAAATTTTGCAACAATACCGTTGTTTGCGTAGTGCATTTGTTACACCGGTGATAGCCACTCGTCTTAGTAGCATGCCGCGGCGACTCCGTAGGCGGGGCACCGGATCGATGTGGCAAGTATAACATACAACCAAAGCCTTAGTGGCGCGGGGGAAGGCGAGAAGCATCGCAAATTGGCCGAGGTAAGCAGAATTGATTCAGCGGCAGACAGGGGCAAATCGCACCCAATGGCCGCCCAGCAACTGGGGCCCAGGCGATTTTCGGCTTTCTTCGCCTCAGAGACCGGACGCAGCCAACGGCAACCACGGTTCTGACAACGAGGAAGGTAAAGCTCAGACAGGTCGCAATGCGTTCATACGCCAGGCAACGCAACACGTATGACCGTACCAACACCCGGGGTGCTCACGATCTGCAGGGAGCCGCCATAGAACTCGGCCAATCGCCGCGCCAGGGTCAGACCAAGGCCGGCTCCTTGCTGTTCATAGGTTTGGCGCTCAAACTGGATATAGGCATCAATCTGGGCGATGTTTTCTGGTGTCAGACCGCGGCCTTGGTCA
>JAPLGZ010000024.1 GCA_026389895.1 Chloroflexota bacterium
GTGTCCAGCGCGTCTTCGTAAAAGGGCAAATAGTGAAAATGCAGCGCAATCCGTGTGGCGGCGGCCGGCAATTGAAACGCCCTGTAGCGTACTTCGCTGATGCTGGGATCACTGGAAGCTCCCAGTGCATCGCTCAGCACCAGCGATTGCACACTGCCCCCGAAGGCATAATCGGTGGTATAGCGAGGCGGGTTCGTACTCGGCTGAAATTCCCAGGCCGGGTTGAGCGTCTCAAAGTCGCCGCCTTCAACCAAATTACCACATCCCGGCGCAATATCACCCATGGGTGCAGCCAGTGGAGCGGCAGACGCAACAGCCCATGTTGGCGCGCTCTCCATGCCCAATAAAAATAGCGCCAGGATCAGACGCGCCAGATGCGCCAACCATTGTTGGCGGGCACGCCCCGCTTTACCCTTACACCCAACACCAGGCGCACAGACGCAAGCAGAAAAGAGACGGTTAGACTGCACAGTAACTTTAGGGCGATCCGACACAAACTTCTCCTGGGTGTGATAGATTCGGCTACAAGATGATGCAGTCCATTTGACGTTGCTGCTATTTAATGGTTGCGGCCATTTTACCACACCAGGATAGCTGTCGCAATGGAAAACGATGTTTTGAAGCTCAGTTGAGGACAGCGTTTTACGTAAAATCCTCAGGTGGGCGTAAATGGGACGGATTGGGGACGAATGGCGGTGTAGGAAAGCAGCCCCGTGGCACCTTGGGTTTGAAAAATCTTGCGCACGCGTTGCGCTGGGTTTAAACCGCGATCCAGCCGGTCAAAAATAGGTCTGAGCCATCGCTCCTCGCCTTGCCCCCGCTGCCGCAAGCCGGTTTCTGCCAACAGCACAATTGTGCGCAAGAAATTACGCGCCGGTTGGGGTGCGACCAATCCTTTGGCAATGGTCTGCTGGTGATAGGTGCGCATACTGTGCCAATAGTCCACACCGAGCGTGGTCTGCACGTAATCCATAATTGGTTGCGCAGCCTCGACCAAACCCACACTCAACGCCATTGCCGCCATATGTTCAGACCACGGCTGTTGACAGGCCGGCCGGATTTCAAGGGTGCCATACTTGGTGCGCAAGCGGGCACTGTTCCAAATGTAATGTTCATGAAAGAGGAAGGCCTCAAAATCAGGCCCATGTTCACGCAAATAATCGGTGAAAGGTCGCGAGCTGGGAATAATTTCGTTGTCGGCACGCACGATCAGATAGGTGGATTGCGCCATCGTCTGCACATAATCGGCAATGCTGGCAAAGGGGCGCACCGGCATGCCATGCCGAGCGCCACCGTACCGAAATTTATGTACATCGATCAACTGGTGTTGGCCTTCACGCGCGCTGCAAAAAGGGCTAAGCGCACCACTGTGGACGGGCGAATTGCCACATAACGCAATCACAACCGGCGCCATCAAATTGCCTAAATTGAGCATCAGCACCGTCTCATCGCGCCGAATGGCCACATGACACTGATCGCTTGCCGTGACTGTATACCAGAGCCACTCGTCGCCCATCGCCCGATAGAGACTTTGATAGCGTTGTTTGGGCGCCATCAAGGCCAAGCTGGGCGGCGTGATCGGCTGGATGCCATACCCCAAAATTTGCCAGTTATAACGCGCCGCAGCACGCACGAGCCGCCCCACCGCTTGTTCCATGATGGTCTGTACAGTTAATAGATCGGTGCATGGACGCACGACAATTTCTACCGTGCCCACACCCACCTCTAGCTCATAATTATAATCATCGCCATCCAGGCCAGCGACCATATTCGGCGTGGTTGTGTCGTAATGGGGGCGCATCGCCGCATAGCCCCGTAACTCATCGGCGACCGACAAAGGTTCCCAGAGCCGCCGTACATCAGCCGCTTCGCCCGTAGCGGTGACCACAGGGAATTCTGCTTCCCGACCAATGGTGCGCGGGTATGGGACTTGTTCGGGAAAACTATTCGTAAACTGGGCAGCCAGCGTATTGATGGCGCCATCAAGCTGATCACGCTTCAGTTGCTCACTGGCGAGTTGATCATTGGCAAGTTGGTTCATAAAGCTATCCTTAACAACCAGGTGTTCAAAAGCGCTGGCTGCTTAAGATTATATCACCGTAAGCGCTTAATGATCGCTGGCAAATCGGCAAAATTGCGACAAATCGCTTGAGCCCGTGTCTTTTGACTGCCGCGATCCACAACACCCGTAAACAAAATGGCCTGCATCCCCAAGTCGAGCGGCCCGCTCACATCATTACTTTCCCGATCCCCCACATGGACCATGCGGGCTGGTGAGACATCCAAACCGATAGCTGCGTGCAGAAAGACTTGGCTCGATGGCTTGGCGATGCCTACCTCGTCGGAAAAGATAAACTGGCTGAAATATTGGAGCAAGCCTTGGCGCTCTAACAGATTACGTAAGCCACGCCCGTGCGTGTGAATCGTGTCAGAGATAATGCCCAGTTTATATTCTTGGGCTAATAGCTGCAACGTATTGTGGACACCCGGCGCAAAGTTGGGCGGGATGCGGATCTCCATCATTTCGATGTCGCGGACGAGATCGTCGATCTCGCGCACCAGCCGCGCATATTCCCCCGGTTTCGATTGCAGACCGAGATGTTCATAGGCATAATAAATGCGGGCGGTGACACTAGGGGTTCGATGGGCCGTGTGCCATTCATGGCGAAACCGCTCATTGGCCGCCTGATAGGCCTCGGCGGCGCGCGCCGAGTTGATGTGAGGATAGCGCTTAACGATTTTTTCGACAAACATCTGCAAGCGGGCCTCTGGTTTACCGGGCAAGCCTAAGGCCGCCCGTTTCGGCTCATCCGAGTCATCAATCGCGATCGTATCCCAAAAATCAAAGGTAATTGCTTCAATCATAGCTAAATTTTCACGCGCCAAGCGTTTTGATGTAGATTAGGGAGCGGCAGAGCGACGGCATCCATCGCTGCACGCTGATTCTACTGCAAAACTATTAAATCGACTATTAGACAACCGAGGTATGAATTATTAATGGACAACCAAAATTTGCCACCGGCGCGCACCCCCGCCGATTTACAAGCCTATATCGATGCCCACCAGATTACGGCGCACCTGATCCAGGGGATCGGCGATACGCCCACCGTGCCCGCCGCAGCCGCAGCCCTGGGCGTGGATGCCGAACAGATTATCAAGACATTGCTGTTTCTGGTGGAAAAACCGGGTGAGGCGGCGACATCAGCCACCCCCGTGATTGTGATCAGCAACGGAGAGCGGCGCGTGGATAAGAAACTGCTGGCGGATCACTTTCAAGTCGGTAATAAGCGGATCAAGTTCGCCCCCGCCGATGTTGTCCTCGACCTGCTAGGTTATCCAGCCGGTGGCGTGCCCCCCTTCGGACATCGCACCCCGTTGCCCGTGATCCTGGACGCCACAGTCATAAACTTGCCCGCCATA
>JAPLGZ010000012.1 GCA_026389895.1 Chloroflexota bacterium
ACAAGCAATAAATGAGTATAATTTGCAGGTCCATGAGTGCCTCCTTGGTTCGTTGTTGTCTCAGCAACCACAACTTTACCGGAGAACTCATGGATTTTCTAATTTACTATACGCACCTTTTCTAGGTCACAACTTGAGTTAGCTAAAATACTCTTCCATCGAGCCAATCCAATCGGCAACGGTGGTCATCCCGGAAAACAGGGTGAGAAAACTGTTAAACTCCGTTTGCTCTTGGTTAAGGTTACATAGGTCGGATGGCTGAAAGCAAGTTTGCAGTACGTTGACCAATTCCGCACGGATCGCCTGCCAATCCTGATTTCCTACCATGCGTTCAACATCGCGATAATCACCGAGCAGTTGCACGGAAGGCCATGAACCGTGATGGCCGCCCAAGGCTTGGGCAATTTTCTTGCGCGTCCGTGGGGATAGCGCCGGTGAGAGCAGAGTATCCAATGTCACTGCCGTGATCGTGGCATGCCACACTTTTTGTTTGTCAATAGCCAGTGGAAAACTCAGCTTTGCCGCTTCCAGCACCTCAATCGCCGGTTTATGCAACCGCTGAAAGGCCGGGCTGGCCTTGCCGAGATCATGCAAGGCAATCCAAAAGGCAAGCGTGCGGCCTGCGGCGTCTAGATCATTTTTCATATTCATCAGTCTGGCCATATGTCTACGTAAGCTGTCTGGAAAGGCAAACTTCCACAAGGCGAGGGCCGCTTGCCCGACATCGATCAAATGACAAATGAGCGGATGGGTTCGTTGTTTATCTTTACTGGTTTTGGCCCATAACAATTGATAAGTGGGTACTGCTGGCAATTCGGCCACTGCATATAATTTAACCAACCTGCGTACCTCGTTTTCGATGGCGGCCAACAAGTTGGCTGGCTCCTCAACTTTTACATTGCTTCCCCAGCCGCGCACCCAGGATTCCATTTCTTTCCATCCTGACACCTGCACTTGCCATGTACAGCTACCATCTTCATGCTGCGTGATTGCTTGTTGCGGATGCCACAGGGTTTCGCTCACCCTGGGTGTGACATATTTATTGAAGCGGAGCTTTACCGTCACTGGCTCTTCATCGGCGTGCCAGACGCCCCAGGCATATTTGAGTAGATCGTGAATATTAAAGTCGGGCGGAATGGTATATCGCCCAGTGGCTTTCACGGCCTTTTCAATTCTGGCGAGCTTAAAAGTGGCCAATCCTTTGTGGTAGTCGCTCTTGCCTATCAGATAGTTGCCATCACCCCAGACAGAGGGTTCGATCTGATAGGGCTCGACATAATAGGTGCGGGATTGTCCATGTAATTTGCGATGGGTTATGCGCACCGGCACTTGTTCCAGCCAACATTCAACTAGCGTTGAAAAGATTAGTTCCTGTTGTGCATCCTGTTCTTGGCTGGTCACTGTTTGCGCCGCCATGATCAATCTTTCGGCAAAAGGCTTGCGCATCGCATTGGCTAATTTTTTCAAGGCCAGCGCGACCGGCTCTTGACTGGTCTTCGTCTGCTGCTGAAGCCGGCGAGCTGCCAGATAGAGCGAAGCCATCTCTTCTGGGCTAAAATGAATGTAACGCATTTGAAAGTCTTTACGAATAAAATATTTACCTGGCTGTTCGGGTGATTCTTGAATCGGAATTTCAAGCTCGCCCGCCATAATGCCGCGGATGCGCCAAATGTTGCTGCGATCCGTTTCCAACTCTATACCTAGCTCAACATCACTATAAGCTTGATCCATATAATAGATTAGCATCTTGAAGAGTAGTTCGAGCCGCTTATACTCTTTATCACGTTGTGCCATGAAAAATCTCCTTATTTGTTTGGTAGGAAAATGGGCTTGGTGACAGCATAGCATACGCTATCACCAAATAACGCCACTTTTTCCACCACGTTCAAAAACTCATTTGCGTTTACCAAACCAACTTACACGGTCGTTATCGTCCTGTTGCAACAGATCACCACGATCTTCTAGTTGCACGAATGCCCGTTGAATAGTTTTGTCATCCAGGCCGAGTTGCGTGCCAATCGTGCCGGCTTTTTGTTCGGGTTGACTCTGAATCACCGCCAAAATCTCATCTAATCGCTGATCATCGCGCTTGCGTCCCATAACCGATCTCCTTTCAAGGTGAGTTGAATGTTGATGATGGTTATGGTGCGCTGGGGTTGTCGCGAACTACGCGACGAGCACAAAATTTGTTCAGAATTGGTGTAGCACTACTTCAAAGGTCAATGATTGTGAGATGCACAATCCAAAACAAAAGCACCTCCGGCGAGCAATGACGCTGCTGAAGGTGAAGACGAAACAGGGGTTATAGAGGCAAACCTGCTGCGGGGCTTCAGCGGTGCGTTGGTTTAAAACGTTTGGATTCTACTGGGTCTGGTGACACTAAAGTTTCTACTATCTATTTAATCGCAATGTAAGGCATAAATCCTTCGCCAGTGGGAAAAATCGGATGGTGCGCCAACCGGGGGACCAATAACGAAAAGCGGCTCACGGATCGATGATGTTCTCGATCTGTGAGCCGCTTCTATATATCTCTTATGCTTCAAGAACGCCGCTAATCCGGCAAGGGCATTGGTGGGTATTTGAGGCCACCGTTTTCTCGGTCAATGGTGCGTTGGGCTTGGGCAGCGGCGATCTCTTCGTCGGCCTTCAGGCGCGAGCGATAGCGTTGGCGCTCTTTGGCGTGCCAGCGCGTGGCATCAACGGTGGTGGCAACCGAGCGGGCAAAGATTAAGAAGCCGGTGTGGGCGGCCATGGTATCTTCGGGGCGCAAGCGATCAGGCACCGGTTTGTAGTGGCGCAACAACAATTCTTCAACGGCAATATCGGCAAAGCTGTTGCGCTCCAGCGCGTAGAGCAATTCGCTGACCTGGTTGGTGGTGGGCACCAGACTGGCAAAAAAACCGCCAGGCCGCAAGGCGGTTCGCACTTGGTCAAGAAAATGCCAGGGTTCACGCACATCCAGGAAGAGGGCATCCACGTCGGTTTGCAGAAAACCTTCTTCGATCGAGCGTTGAAACATCTGGACATAGGGCCATAAACCGACACGCTCGATATTGCGCCGGGCGAGATTATGCGTCTCGGCGCGCGTTTCATAGGTATAGATTGTACCAGTCGGCGCCACGGCCCAGGCGAGTGCGGTGGTCAAGCCGCCGCTGCCCGTCCCTGCCTCGATGACGCGGCTGCCGGCGCGCAAACTCAACCGGTGTACAATATAGGCGGCATCCTTCGGATAGATAATCTGCGTACCACGCTTTAGATGCTGGATCAGATCAGTCAGTCCCGGCTCCAGGACCAGGGCAGGATGGCCCATCGTGCTGATCACGGTGGCGCCGGGCGGTTGGCCAAGCATTTGGTTATGCTCATAAATGCCCACATGCGTATGCATTTTCTGGTTGGGTTGTAAGGTAATCAGGTAGCGCTTGTGATCGGTGGTGACAAGCAAGAACAAGTCGCCAGCTTCAATCACGGCGCTTCTGGGCCGAAACCAACTAGACCCAGCCTGCACCTGAGTCTCTTGGGGTATTTCAAGCCTGCTCTGCACAGGCTCATTCATTTTGTCATCTTGCGTCATCATTCACCTTGAATCAATTATTGGGTAAGAGGTAGAATTATACCTGTAATGGAGCTAAAACAATATTTTCCAGGTAGGAGGGAGAAAAAAGGCCGCTGAGTTGCCTGGCGCCTGGAGCAAGGTTGTGCGCCAACCATCCAATTCAACAGCACAGGACGCCTTACGTTTTGGCATAAGGCCTGAACGCTAAGCACCTTTGGCGAAGCCTCTGCGACAAAATGTCTAGTTGACACAATAGTTCGGCGTGTGTACAATGCAGACGATTAAACTTCGATTAGCGATTGAATGCACTGGCCCCAACCGCTGACGAAGGTAACTGCGACCCAGCGCCTACCCTGAGTTTGCGCGATACCTCTACACTTTATTCTTTGTTCATCAGTCAAAAGTGTACAATATTGCTGAATGTTAAGCCTATCGCTTATTATTTGCGCAAATGAGTTCGATTTTATGCTATAATTTCAGCCAGATTATAAAATTCGCGTATCCGTTTACTGCATCAGCTTTGACCCATTACACTTCAACCGACTTTCTACTTATCCGTAACCACGTTTTTATCTGCCATCTATAACCATTTGAGGAGGATAGAGTTATGCACCAAAAACGCTTTACAGTCTGGTTCTCGCTCATCAGCGCCGTGCTGATTGTGCTGGCCGGTTGTGCACCCCGCGCTGGCGGCGGCGAAACCGCGAAATCGGCGACGCAGCACGATCTTGTCGTTGATCTACCCGCCATTGTGATCGACTTTGATGCCGAAGGCCAGCCAAGCGTTGGCAATGTGCCCATTGCGCAATTGGCGAGCACCTTTGGGGTGGCTGGTTTAGACCAGATCAAGCTGCCACCAGCCCAGGTTGAGATGTTGACCAATGCCAACATTCAACACATTCAAATCGATAATTTACCCAGCGGTTTGACGATCCTGATCAACGGCGAAGCCATTCCTTCGCTGGCCTGGGATGGCAATTCGCTCAAAGAGACAACCGCAACCATTGGCAAGCTTGGTGGTGTGGTTTCGCCAGCCTTGGAAAAAATTCTTCCGATGATCATGAACCTGGGGGTTGGTGCGATTCTGCGTTTCCCCGTGGCCCAGGGCAAGGAAGCGATTCCGACCTACGTCACCGGTGAAGGCAGTGCCGCCGCCAAGGCCAGTGAGGCACAAAAAGCCTTTGTCGCCAGTGTAGGTGAAACCCCGAAGATCAATGTACCGATCTTCTATAATGCGGATGGCAGCTTCCGCATTGCTGACCTCTCCTCTGCCGAGTTTACGACGCTGACCGGTCTGCCAATGGCGGGCTTGCAGATGCCACCAGCCACGCTGGATAACCTCAAGAGCAAGGGCATTTCTGATATCAGCATCGCCACCAATGCCACGGGGATTCACATTTCCATCAATGGCAATGAACTGCCCTATATTAGCTGGGACAATGGCAAGCTCAATCATCTGCTGGATCTGGCCGGGCAAATGGGGCTCTGGAATACGTTGGCCGACCGCGGTTTAAATCCAGCGGATGTCAACAACATGCTAAATCAAGTGTTGCCAATGGTGCAGTCCACCGATTTTGACATTCATTTGATTCTGCCGAGCTAAGCACCAAGCGCAGCGACTAAAGCGGGTTGCGCAAAAATTTATTATCGTCTAAAAGGCGACCCAGTATCTCACTTATGCAGGAGATACTGGGTCGCCTTTTTGCTATAAAAAATCAGGGATATAGCTTGCGCACGGGTGAACAAGCGAGGGTGGGGCACACAGGGCTGGTGGCGGCAAGATGGCAGGTGCGAGCAACCCACATGCGGGGCAATTAGCGCAGCATCGCAGCGCGGCCAGCAGCGCGCAGGGTTGTGACCAACGCGGCCAGCTCGTCAGGGTTGAGACCGTGGGTTGTTAAAACAATTTCCATTTCGGGCACATCATCAGCCTGGACACTGAACTTGTACAACCAAGGGCCAAAACGTGTATATAGATCGGCAAAGCCATGGATCAGGGCCCCTGGATTCACGCCCCGCGTCGCATACTCGGCATCGACAAAGTCCAGCCGCCGTTGCACCCAGAGCATGGCGCCACGGTCATGCCCTAAAGCCCGGGAGGGAACCCGTCCGCGCTGCCAAATCAGCTCGGCGCCTGGGCGGGCGATCAACTTGCCATGGATCACCATGCGATCAGCGTAACGAGTGAGTGGGCGCAACAACAGACCCACCACATTCAGATTGGATGCGGCATGGTAGGTAATGATAAACTGGATAAAGGGTTCAGGGGCCGGCGTGATTTTGGTAAAAAACCCTTGAAAATTAGGGCCACGTTGGAGCGCGACAACCCCGCGTGTGCTATCATTCAGAATCGCAAGCATGGCGCGCCCGCGCCGAAGATTTTGGGAAGCGGCCGCCAACCAACTAAAGACCAACAACAGCCCAATGCAGGCCAGCGTGAACAACCCACGTGGCTCAAGTAACCAAGACCAGATTTCTATCATTGTTTAATTCATCATGTTGAAAACGGACCCCGCCCCACCCACTTTTAGCAGTTAGGATACGACTATGGATTTCAAAAATAATGTCACCCGCTTTCTAGACAGCAAACGGGTGACCTACCAAGTTTTTACCTATGATTATGAGGCCGGTGTACACTCTGCCGTAGAAGTGGCCGCGGCGATTGGGTTGCCAGCGCAGCAAGTCTTCAAAACGTTGGTGACATTGGCCGATGAGCCCAACCGCAAGCCGTTGCTTGTGATCATTCCTGGCCCCGATACGCTTGATCTAAAGGCATTGGCCAAAGCCACCAATATCAAAAAAGTGCGCATGTCTACACACGATCAAGCCGAAAGTTTGACGGGGCTACAAACCGGTGGCATTAGCCCACTGGCCTTGATCAACAAAGGGTTTGATGTCTATCTAGATGAACAGGCTCAGGCTTTTGAGCGTATCGCCGTCAGCGCCGGTCAACGCGGGGCCAATATCCTGCTGCCGGTGAAAGAGTTGATCAAATTGACAAGAGCGCGACTGATCAGTTTGGGTGTAGGGAATAAGGAAGTAGGGGAGTAGGGTCCTATCCATTCCTTAGGCCCTTAGTCATTGTCCAAGAATAGGAGATTAACAAGGCATAATCTCCTATCGCTAATCTCCCAGTTGCTTCTGGACAATAACTTGCTTCCTCCTACCGCGTTTCCGTCACTTTGCGCAGACCGCGTGGATGATCAGGATCATAATCGCGGGCTGCGGCCAGATAGAGACCAAAGAGTTGGCCAGGCACAATTGCCGTGATCGGGGAAAGCCATTCGGGCAAAGAGGCCGCCAAGCGCAACGGGATGCGCGCCAGATCGAGCGTGGCCTGGTCATCGCTGATCACAATGGTTTCGGCTTCACGCTGGCGCAACACCTGAATAAAGGACTGAAGTTCAGGCAAGATCACGCCCGAAGGGGCAATCACAATCACGGGGAAGCCATGTTGGATTAGGGCTAACGGGCCATGCAAAAAATCAGCGCTGCTATACGGCTCGGCGATCGTATAGGTCAATTCTTTGAGTTTAAGCGCCAATTCAAACGCGCTCGCATAGTTATAGCCCCGGCCGATCACCACACAATCGCTCATGTAACGGTAACGTTGGGCGATCTGCGCCACGTGATCATTGATCCCCAGCACTGTGGCAACCGCGTCTGGCACCTGTTCTAATGCGGCCAACATGCCGGGGTCTTCGGCCAGGGTTGCGCCAAGCAGCGCGATCACCATCAATTCACTGGTATATGTTTTGGTAGCGGCGACGGCACGTTCCTCGCCAGCGTGCAATTCGATCACATGATCCGCCTCTTGCGCCAGATCAGAATCGGCAAAATTGGTGATCACAGCGGTGAGGGCGCCCTGCTTGCGCGCTTCGGCCAATACACTTACAATATCTGGGCTTTTACCACTCTGGCTAATGCCCAGAACTAAAGCATGGGCCAACCGGGGTGGTCGCTTGTAAATCGTATAAAGGCTGGGCGTTGCCAGCGCCACCGGCAACCCGTTGACGGCGCCAAAGAGGTAATTGGCATAACGGCCGGCATTATCGCTGGTGCCGCGCGCCGCAATTACCACATATTCGATCTGCCGGCTGCGGATATCAGCGGCCAGCGCTTGGATCGTTTGCCGTTGCCGGTCGAGCAACGTACGCAGCACCTGGGGTTGTTCGTGAATTTCTCGATAGAGATGGGATGTCGTTGGCATTATTTTGTCCAGTGTCGGTTGCTAGAAAGCGGAAAACGGACGGTGGAATCAGGCTCATAGCCGGTTTTTCATACCGTTCATTATAAACAAACTGGCAACAATGCCAGAATCAGCGTCCTATTCAATTACGTATACAACACGCCCTCGCCCTCCCCTGCTGGGAGGAAGCCAATTGGTGGATAAGCAGTGACTTTATCTGTCGATGACCAGTTCCTTCCCGGCCGGAGAGGGTTACGGTGGGGTCCGTCTGCTGTGCCTGCCCAACGAGGATCAGTCAATTGCTACCCAAAGGATAAGCTCATGGCAAATATAGCCGAAGAAACTGTTGGCTCGCTCCAACTCGAACTGACCGGCGACCAGAAAATGTTACAAGATCTGGCGCGCGATTTTACACGGAAAGAGGTGATCCCTAAAGCCGAACATTATGATCGGACTGGCGAATGGCCGTGGGATATTTTTAACAAAGCGCGTGAAGTTGGGCTCGTGAACATCAATATCCCTGAAGAATATGGTGGGCTGGGGGCTAGCGTACTTGATGAATGCATTGTCACGCATGAGCTGGCCTATGGTTGCACCGGGATTCAAACGGCGTTGATGTTGAACCAGTTGGCTGTTTTGCCGATTTTGATCGCTGGCAATGCCGAACAGAAACAGCACTACTTTCCCCGCCTGATCGACGACGGCAAAGTGATCTCCTATGCGCTGACAGAACCGGATGCCGGCTCTGATGTGGCAGGCATCAAGACAACGGCAGTGCGCAATGGTGACCATTACGTGCTCAATGGCGCCAAGACCTGGATCACCGACGCGCCAGTCGCCAGTTATTTTGTGGTCTTTGCCAAAACGGACCCGAATGGCGCCCACAAAGGCATGAGTGCCTTTATTGTCGAGCGGGATTTCAAAGGGGTGAGCACCAGCAAACCGTTGGAAAAGATGGGCCAACATGCGGCGCAGACTGGCATGGTCTTTCTAGAAAATGTCGAAGTGCCCGTAGAAAATCGCCTCGGCAACGAGGGTGACGGGTTTATGATTGCGATGAAGGTCTTCGATAAGAGTCGCCCGCCAGTCGCTGCGGCCGCCACCGGTCTAGCCCGCCGCGCGCTGGATGAAGCCGTCAAGTATGCAGGTACACGCACAACCTTTGGCAAGCCAATTGCCACCTATCAAGGGGTTGGCTTCATTCTCGCCGACATGAAAATTCGGACAGAAGCCGCGCTCAGTCTGGTCTGGAAAGCGGCCTGGCTGGTGGATAATGGCAAACGGAACACGATGGAAGCGGCCATCGCGAAAGCGTTTTGCGCCGATGCAGCCATGCAAAACGCCACAGACGCCGTCCAGGTCTTTGGTGGCAACGGCTATAGTCGGGAATATCCAGTTGAAAAATTGATGCGCGATGCGAAGATTTACCAAATTTACGAAGGCACCACGCAGATTCAGAAGATGATCATTATGCGTGAGCTCTATAAAGATGCGCGCTGACAAAGATATGCGTTGATAAGGTTAAAAATGTAGAGGCGACTTCAGGGGCTTTTCTGGGGGCCCGGCTAACGTTTGACAGCCTTGACATAGAACATGCGCTGATCGAAGACTAACTTGCCGCTTTGGCGGCGCACATTGAAGCCGGTGGCGTCGGTCTCTAAGCCGGCTTCGATCATTTCGCGCACGGCGGTGCGGCTGCCGGTCTCTGATTGCATGTCCGACAACCAATTTTCCAACTCACGTTCAAAGACGGCCACCGTTTCCGCCTCAATGGTCAAGCCAGCGCCAGTGACTAACTTGCGGTATTGGTCAGTGCTGCGCGCCGCCACGTGGCTGGGGTTGCGGCGCGCTTCAATCGTGTTCTGCGTGGCGCGTTTCACTGGATCATCGGCGCTGAGCAGATCGGCGAGCACCAACGTGCCACCCGGCCGTAGCAACCGCACACACTCGCGCAGAATCAATTCGGGTTTAGGTGTATGATGAAGCACCAAGCGACAGATCACAGCATCATACCCTTCATTTTGAAAAGGCATGCGGTGTGCTGGCGCCAATCGATAGCTGACACGCTGGGCTGCCGGTGAACTGCTGCTCAGCCGCAAATATTCAGCAATTTCCAACATCGCCGGGCTGATATCTACGCCTACCACTTCGCGCGCCCCTTCTTCGGCCAGCAACAAGGCCAGGCGACCATTCCCTGAACCGACATCCAACACCCGCAACCCCGTCGGCAAGTTGGCAAATTTTAAAAGATGGCGGATCCGTTGATCATGCCCTTGATCTGTAAGATCAATGTCGGAAGAGACCGTGCGATTATAGACGGCAGTGACAAGGGCGAGCTCTTCTTCCACCGCCGCCGACTCGACGCCCGACGCAGGTTCAGGGACACTTTTGGGTAATGTCAAGGGGGGCAACGGGTTATGTTCCAGCCGGTTGACATACATCAAACACCACTGTCCGGCCTGAAAACTGATTTCCGAGATGCTGGTATGGTTCACAGCGATCGAGAGTTCATGATTCCCCAACAAGCTCCGCAAGGTCGTTGCTACCGCATTGCCATCCAATACAACCGCGATGGTCTTCCCCCACTGTTCATGGGCAGTATGCTCAAGCGCCGCCATTAATTTTTGCCGGAATTCACGATACTGTTGGTCATCGGTAAATTGTTCTTTTACATGGAGGAGAGCCAAGGCTTGGGGGCTGGTAGCGGCCGGGGCGCCACCCACGGAGAGAACCCGCACTTGATGGGGCAAATCTTGATGCACGGTTACCGGACGACCCAAGGCCTGCCCAATCCGTTGCGCCGTTAAGCGGCTGCGCAACGGGGGTGCGCTGACCACAACGTCCACGCGTTCATGGGTTGCCAACCAGGAGGCCAGGGCATTGGTCTGTTCCCAGCCCCGCGCCGTCAATCCGCTGTTCTCGACGCTCAGTTCGGCGTAACGACTGTGCATGCCTTCAGCTTGACAAATTAAGAGCAAGCGCACACCTAGCGCGTCATCGCCACTCGATTGATTGTGTATAGGAGGAGCTAGAAATAGCGGTTGAGATTCGGTCACTTTCGTGGTTATTTGCGCATGAGAGGAACAATAAGGACCATTAAGATTATATTTAGCTCGGATCATACCAAATTGCTATGCAGTTACAAAATTAGATTATACATCAAATGCTATCGAGGACGCTAAAGGCATCTGGGGCAAGATTTTTTCGCAGCAAGATTTTTCGCAGGCGTGAATTTGTGCTGAAAATTTGGCCTGCCTGGGTAATTTTGCCTACATTGACACCAGGCTTATTTTTCAGTACAATCTGCTTAGCACAGTTGTACATCAGGCTCCCTTTACCTCAGCTCTTAACATCAAAGAAAGGCAAAGATATTCGCTTATTCATTTATCCTATGCCGGATCGGGCATGTGTCTACATATAGTAATACTATGTAGCAACGAATCGCTGTACAGCCATGACCTATAGTGACCATAGGCCCAACTTAGACAGTTTCCGAAGTATGCATCTGCCTGCATCCACTGAGAATTGTTAGCGAGCGCGAGGGCGATCATTAACGCTTGCACGCAACGTTTTAAGGAGGAATAATGGCGAAGTTCAGTACCGCGCAAATCCGCAACATTGCTGTCTTAGGCCACGGAGGCTCGGGGAAAACAACATTAACCGAAGCCTTGCTCTTCAAGACTGGAGTGACAAACCGCGTCGGCCGCGTCGAAGATGGCACAACTACGGCCGATTGGGATCCCGAGGAGCAAAGACGTGGCATATCGATCAATCTTTCGGTAATTCCAATCGAATTTGAAAATCTTAAACTTAATTTCATTGACACGCCCGGTTATTTGGATTTTTCCGGCGAACAGATCAGTGCCTTGCATGTCGCCGAAGCCGGTCTGCTGTTGGTCGATTCGGTGGCAGGCGCCGAAGTAGGCACAGAATTGGCGTGGGAGAGTTTGAATGAGCACAAACGCCCGCGAATCCTCTTCATCAACAAAATGGAGCGCGAGAATGCCAATTTTCAGCGTGTGATCGAAAGCTTGCGCAGCGCGCTTGGCCACTCCAAAATCATCCCCATGCAACTGCCGATTGGCGAAGCCGAGAATTTCCGCGGTGTCATCAGTTTGGTGACGATGAAAGCTTATCTGGGCAAAGAAGGCAAGGAAGCGGCGATCCCCGAAGAGATGTTGGCAGAGGTCGAGACCGCCCGCTTGGCGATGACCGAAGCCGCTGCCGAGACCCGCGATGATTTAATTGTAAAATATTTGGATGGCCAGGAATTAACACCAGACGAATTGCGCCATGCCTTACATGAAGGCGTCCGTTCAGGTGAGATCACACCGGTCTATTGTGGCAGCGCCCTAAACGACATTGGCTTAGAACGCTTGATGCAAGCACTGGGCCGGTATGTACCCAATCCCACCGAGCGGACAATTGTGGCGCAACAAGACGCCGACGAGATTGAATTGACCAGTGATGCCAACGGTCCACTGGCCGCAACGGCTTTCAAGACGATTATTGACCGCTATGTCGGCCGTATGAACTATGTACGGATTTTTTCTGGGGTCATGCATAAAGATACACAACTGATCAACGAGCGCACCCACCACCACTATCGCCTTGCCAACCTTGCCACGCCGCGCGGGAAAGAGCTGATCAATGTCAACGAATTAGTTGCCGGCGATATTGGCGTCGTCACTAAACTCGAAGATCTCCTCACAGGCGACACACTGACCACCGCCGAGCAGCCCATTCGGGTCGAACATGCCACGTATCCGCAACCGCTCTATTCAGTGGCCGTAACGCCTGCCACCCAGGCCGATAGCGCCAAACTCGGGCAATCGCTGCATGCCTTACTGGAAGAAGATCCAACTTTACAAGTCCAGACAGTGGCCGCCACTCACCAGACGGTGTTGCAGGGCATGGGCGAATCGCATGTGGATATCGCCGTCCGGCGCTTGGAAACCAAATTTGGTGTTAAGGTGGAGACTTCGATCCCTAAAGTGCCTTATCAAGAAACGATTACAAAAATCGCCTCGGCCCAATACCGCCACCGCAAACAATCGGGTGGCGCGGGTCAATTTGCCGAAGTGCATATGCGCGTGGAACCGCTCGAAACCGGGAAAGGGTTTGAATATGTGAGCGAGGTTTTCGGCGGGTCGATCAGTGGCGTCTACTTGCCTTCCATCGAGAAAGGGGTGAAGCAAGTGATGCACCAAGGTGTGATCGCCGGTTATCCTGTGGTAGACGTTAAAGCCGTGGTTTATGATGGCAAAGAGCATCCGGTGGATTCAAAAGATATTGCCTTCCAGACGGCCGGACGCGAGGTCTTCCGCCATGCAATGCAGGAAGCCAACCCCGTTTTGTTAGAGCCAATCTATCGGGTGGATGTGACGGTGCCCGATGAATATATGGGCGATGTGATGGGTGACTTCAACACCCGGCGCGGGCGGGTGCAGGGGATGGAACAGAAAAACAATCGCACAATCGTCCATGCATTGGTGCCGCTAGCCGAAATTCTGCGCTATGGCACTGATCTACGCTCCATGACGCAAGGCCGTGGCGTCTATGCAATGGAGTTTGACCACTTTGATCCTCTACCAGTCTATCTAGCCGAAACGGTCATCGCTCAGCACAAACATGTAGAACACGAAGAATAGGGGCAGATTGTTAGCGGTTGGTTTTGTTTAGTTAAGGAGACACGAGACAAGGAGATTCATCTCTCTCCCTGTCTCGTGTCTCCTTATCTCCTGTGTAAGCGATCCATTCAGGTGGCACAAAGCTCGATCTATGCCTGCCATTGGGCTAGGGCATTGCGCATGGCGACAAAAACCAGGGTGGATTCTGCTTCGATTTCTGTAACAAAATGGCCTAAGACATCTATATGGCGGGAGCCGCTCAACAGATCTTCTAACATCTGACTCAATCTAGCCAGACGCATAGCCCCAAAAGTTGCACTGCTAGATTTCAGGTTATGCGCAGCCAAAAAGAGGAGCGAGAGATCGTTTTCGCGGATACCGCGCGCCATGTTATTGACCTGGCGCGTTGCCTCCGACAAAAAAGCCTCGACCAACTCGGTTAAGATGAGTGGGTCTCGGTCAGAAATCATCTCTGACAAGTCAAATAATGCGCTATCAGTTAGCGTAGCAAGCCCAGCACCTGGCCGCAAATTACCATCAAGGGACAAGGCTTGATTTGTGGCTAGTGCGCCGTTATTATTAACACCATAAGAGGAAGCAGTTTGAGAATCCATATAAAATGCCTTCAATTCATACTCAATCGCTTAACGACGCACCAAGAACCCACTCAAATCAATTTTTACACCAACATCCTAATAAATCAACCATTTATTGCTAAAACAGCCGTGCAGATGAATGGAGCAGCAAACGTGATTGGCAAAGAATTTTTGCCAATCAGCAGGGGTTCATCCATTATAGCACAAATGAATAGAATATCTCTGGTTAAATGGCATAATGTTATCCGCCAAATCACTGATTTTTCGAATAATTCGTAAGGTATTGGGTAAAGCATTGTAAGAATTCTACATATAATGTCATAGCGGAGGCAATCGCCGTCTATATTAAAACTTAGTTTAGGGGCTACGCCACCTTACAGTCTTGGCTAATGCGCGACGGCAACACGAACACCCATCTGCTGTTCCGGAAAACAAAATATCAGTAGGAAATTTTGAAGGAAAAACTATATCCGCTATAATGGACTCATCCAGCCGGCGAGCGTCGTCGGCTGATTTTTTTGCAGTGTGACGCATGGTTGGGCCAAGCAGCTTAGGTCAGCTTGCAGTCTGGGACAACCATACGTTCGATCTGGCTGCTACTAATTTGAAGGCAAATCTCCATGCGGAGTATAGTGGTATTATTTCTCCAAGTGCTTTACACCATTGGTGTATTGGGTCTAGCACTTTATGGCTTCCATGCATTTTGGCTCACCTGGAAACACCTCAGCGCCCGTTTTTTTCCACCACAAACCAGCTTTAAACAACCACCTCGGCTGCCCGTGCCGCTACCCACCACCTGGCCAGCTGTTACCATCCAGTTGCCCATTTACAATGAACGTTATGTGATCGAACGTCTGATCGATGCTTGCGCAAAGCTAAACTATCCAACCGCTAAACTACAAATTCAGGTCTTAGACGATTCAACCGATGAAACCTTGCTGATTGTGCAGCAGCGTGTGCGCTATTGGCAAGGCAAAGGCCTGGCGATCAGCGCGGTACAGCGCCCTGATCGCCAAGGGTTTAAGGCGGGCGCATTGGCCTATGCCCTGCCGTTGGCGACAGGCGAATTTATTGCGATCTTTGATGCCGATTTTGTACCACCTAAAGACTTTCTCCAACGCACCATCCCTCACCTGGTGGCCGCCGGTGGCCATTCACTCGGCTTCGTTCAAGCACGCTGGGGCCACCTGAACCGGGATTATTCGCCGCTTACCCGTTGCCAGGCATTGGCCCTCGATGGTCATTTTGTGGTAGAACAGGCAGGACGCCAAGCCGCCGGTTATCCATTTGGGTTTAATGGCTCTGCCGGTGTATGGCGCCGTACCTGTATCGAAGATGCGGCCGTTGGCGGCTGGCAAGTGGATACATTGTGTGAAGATTTGGACCTGAGCTATCGCGCTCAATTAGTCGGCTGGCAGCCCTATTATTTGAACGATCTCGAAGCGCCTGCGGAAATTCCGGTTCAACTGATCGCCTTCAAACGCCAGCAATCACGCTGGGCCAAAGGGAGTATTCAGACATTACGCAAGTTGGGCCGGCGGGTCTGGGAGAGTGAGTGGCCGTTGGCAACACGCCTGGCCGCCCTTGGCCATTTGGGCAGCTACCTGATCCATCCGCTCTTGCTATTACTGCTGCTCACCACCTTGCCGTTGATGTTGTTGGGTGTCAATCCCGCCCCCCATTTGACGGTGCTTAGTCTCGCCTCGTTTGGGCCACCCTTCCTTTACGCGGTTGCTCAACAAAGTTTGCACCCGCAGCGCTGGTGGCGACATTGGGCCTATTTGCCGTTGCTGACCTTGTTGGGCACGGGTGTCTGCCTCAAAAACAGTATGGCAGTATGGCAAGGGTTGCGCAGCCAGGGTGGCCAATTTGAACGGACACCAAAATTTCGGGTCGAAGCAGCCACTGATCACTGGCACAAAAGCAGCTATCGGCTGGCGATTGAATGGGTTTCGTTGGGCGAATTTGCCTTGATGCTCTACGCCTTGATCACGGCTGTAACGGCGATGCTGATTGGCAAGTGGTGGTCAGCCCCCTTCCTGCTCATTTATGCGGGTGGATTCGGCTTGATGATTTTTGTTGATCTCTGGCAAACCAAGTTGGGTAGGCCCCATCCCCCAGAGAGCCAACAACTCCCCCTTGACGAGCCAACGCCCGTGGAATATAAGGGGGAGCGCGTCCGCATTTGATTCGCGCATCCCAGCGGTGTTTGCGCTGTCTGCACCGACCTGATGCACCCCAGATAGCCGATATCTTGTCAAATAGGCAATAAAATTGTATAATAGGCTGATCTATCAGCAAGCCTGATGGCATAACCACCCCTAAAGTCTCAGGGGTGCAGGCTGGGCAGTCACCCGGCCAGGCGCCAAAGGCAGTGTGCTAGGTTACGCGTTCAACCAATGAACCAATAAAGGATGTGACAAATTATGGCGACAAGCAGCAATATCAATCACAATACCTGGCAAGAAAATCCAGATGACATTATTATGTTGGCCAACCGCTCGCACAATAATTACATGTTAGAGTTGCCCGCTGGCCGTTATCGCCTAGATGCCGGGCGGCGCATGCGCACCTTGCGTTCGATTCTCAAGATTGCCGAAGTCAAAACCCTGGTCGACGAAGGCAATTTGGTCATTGAGAATTAAGCACGCTCCGCGTGCCATGGGGGCATTTGTCCTCAATCGAGAAAACGGATTACTTGTGGCGTAGGAAGCCAGTGGCACGGTGGGATCAGTCTAGGCATGGATGACGCCGGCTGAACACTTGAGGCCGTGGTTTGTTACGCACGAATAAGGTTTCATGGCTACACTTCTATTAATTGACGGCCATTCTCAGGCGTATCGCGCCTATTTTGGCATGAAAGCACCCTTATCTACGGCTAGCGGGGAATTAACCGGCGCCGTCTATGGCTTTGCGCGCAAACTACTCAGCGTGACCAAAGAATATCACCCTGAATATGTGGCGGTGGCCTTTGATCTAGGCGACACCTGGCGCCACGTAGAGTTTGATGGTTATAAAGCCACGCGCGATCGTATGCCAGATGACATGCACAGCCAGATCACGCGCATCCAACAACTGTTGCAGGCCTTTAATATCCCCATTGTCACCTATCCCAATTACGAAGCTGATGATGTATTGGGCACGTTGGCGCGCCGGGCAGCAGCGGAAGGGACCGATGTCTTGATCCTGACCGGTGATCGCGATATGTATCAATTGGTCGATGAGCATATCAAGATTCTCTATACCTCGGGGGGGCCAAATCCGACGACCAGCGTCTACGGCCTCGAGGAAGTTCACGAACGTTATGGCCTGACCCCCACCCAATTCATCGACTTAAAAGCGTTGACGGGTGATGCCTCGGATAACATCCCTGGCGTCCCTGGCATCGGCGAAAAGACAGCCATCAGTTTGCTGCAAACTTATGGTTCGCTCGACAATCTCTATGCCCATCTTGATGAGTTAAAAGGTGTCAAAACCCGCCAGAACTTACTCGCAGCGCGTGATCAGGTCGAGCGCAACAAGCGTTTGGTGACGATTGTCACGGACCTCGATCTTGGTTACGATACCCACAATTCGCGTTTGCGGGATTATGACCAGAGCAAGGTGATGGCGCTGCTGCATGAGTTGGAATTTCGCAGCTTGATCAAAGAGTTGCCTCAGTCTGACGCCATGGACATTGCCGGCACGACGGTTGACGACAAGTCGGACACCGGCCAGATGGCGCTCTTTACCGCCGATATTGATCCAGATGCAACAGCGGCCGAGCCGACCACGCCGAGCCAATATCTTTGTGTGCAAGATGAAGAGACCTTGCAAGCGGTCGTTACAGCTTTGAGCACGGCCCAATATCTGAGCTTCGACGTAGAGACGACAAGCACAGACGCTGTTCAGGCACGCCTGGTGGGGCTGGGAATTGCCTGGGCGCCACAACAGGCGGCCTATATCCCGATTGGGCATGGCGCAGGTCAACAACTGGCGTGGTCACAGGTAAAAGCGGCGCTCCAACCATTTTTCGCCGATCCAGCGCTGCCCAAGTTAGCGCACAATGCCAAATATGATCTCACGGTCTGTCTGGAGCATGGTTTGACCGTGGAAGGCCCTATTCACGACACGATGATCATGGCCTGGCTGCTAGATTCCGCCAGTCGCACGTTAGGGTTGAAGGCGCAAGCCGCCAAACAATTAAACTGGCAGATGACGGAAATCACTGACCTGATCGGCACGGGCCGCAAACAGATCACGATTGACCAGGTGGCGATCGATAAGATTGTCAGCTATTGTGGCGCGGATGTGGATGCCACGATCCAGCTTTTTAATCTGCTCCTGCCGCGCTTGCAAGAGACCGGCATGTGGGATCTTTATACCGAGATTGAGCTACCGTTGATTCCAGTCTTGACCGACATGGAAATGACGGGGATTCAATTGGACACCGCCTATTTAGCCGAGATGTCGGTTAAGCTGACTCAGCGGCTGGGAGAGTTGCAGGGCGAATTATTTCAAATCGTCGGCCATGAATTTAACTTGCGTAGCACGCAACAATTGAGCCAGGTATTGTTTGAAGAGCTGAATTTCCCCACCAAAGGGTTGGCCAAAACCAGCGCGGGCAAGATCAGCACGGCAGTCTCCGAACTAGAAAAACTGGCCACATTCTCTGGTAAATTGAGTGATAACCAGCAACGGGTGCTTGAAATTATTTTTGAGCAGCGCCAGATGGAAAAATTGCGCGGGACCTATGTCGATTCATTGCCGGCGCAGGTCAATCCGCAAACGGGCCGTTTACATACCAGCTTTAACCAAGCCGGTGCCTCTACGGGACGGATGAGCAGCAGCGATCCCAATTTGCAAAATATCCCGATCCGCACCGAAATGGGGCGCGAGATCCGCCGCGCCTTTGTTGTGCCGCCGGGCAGCGTGCTAATCTCCGCCGACTATAGCCAGGTGGAATTACGCCTGCTGGCGCATGTCGCCCAAGAACAAGCTTTGCTAGAGGCCTTCCGCGCCGACCTGGATATTCATGTGGCGACAGCGGCCCGCCTGTTCGATGTGACCATTGATCAGGTGACCAAGCAGCAACGCGGGCTGGCGAAGACGATCAATTTTGCGACGATTTACGGCTCCAGCGCCTTTGGCATTAGTTCCCGCACCGAAATGGATCCGAAGCAGGCGCAAAAATTCTTGGATCAATATTTTGTCACCTATCCCAAGATTCGCGAATATATTGCCAACACACTGGCCTTTGCCAACCAACACGGTTATGTGGAAACCTTGTTGGGCCGCAAACGCTATTTCCCAGAACTGCTTGATCCACGCCTGCCCTTCAACCAGCGGCAAGCCGCTGAACGGGCCGCCATGAACGCACCCATTCAGGGCACGGCCGCTGATATTATGAAAATCGCGATGATCCGGCTGCACGAAGCGCTCAAAGCTGGCAATTTTCGCACGCGCATGTTGCTCCAAGTCCACGATGAATTGGTGTTAGAAGCGCCCGAAGCAGAATGCGCCGCGATTGTAAAGTTGGTCTGCGATGTGATGGAATCTGCCTATGCATTGGAGGTGCCGCTCAAAGTTGATGTCGAGTACGGACCCAACTGGTATGACTTGCAACCAGCCGAGTAAAACAGTTTGATCGCTCGACGAGCCACCCAGCAAACTTGAAATTTATGCTTAAAGATATCATCAGACAAACAATTGAAAAGGCTGTGGTAGCGGCCCAAGCCGATGGCAGTTTGCCCACCTTTGCCATGCCGATTGTCGAGATTGAGCGCCCCAAACAGGCCGAGCACGGCGATTACAGCACAAACATTGCCATGATCGTGGCTGCCGCCATCCGGAAAGCGACCGGCGAAAAGAGCAATCCGCGCGAAATTGCCCAGGCGCTTGTCAAACATTTACCAGTTAATGCGTTAATTGGCAGCACTGAGTTGGCCGGGCCTGGTTTTATCAATGTCCGCCTGACCGAGCAGTGGCTCCAACAACAAGTGGCCGTCATTGTGCAGGCCGGCGCCACCTTTGGCAATATCGCCCGCGGCCAGGGCCAATCTTGGCAAGTTGAATATGTCAGCGCCAATCCGACTGGCCCCATTCATTATGGTGGGGCGCGCAATGCGGTCTTGGGCGATACGCTGGCCAATGTCCTCGAAGCGGCTGGCTACACCGTGCAACGCGAATTTTATATTAATGACCGCGGCACCCAATTTGAAGCCTTTATCGCCACGCTCTATGCCCGCTACGCCCAGCTGCTGGGCAAAGATGAAGCGGTGCCCGAAGTGGGTTATAAGGGCGAATATATGGTCGACTATGCCAAAAAGCTCGTTGACCGCTATGGCGATCATTTTTTAAAGGTGGACAAGCAACAGGCGCTCCGCGAACTTCAACCAATCGGCCATGAGTTGGTGATCTCCGAACTGAAACAGGAGCTAGCGCGTATTGGGGTGGTCTTTGACCAATGGTTTAGCGAACAAAGCCTCTACGCGGCCGGCTTGGTGAATCAGGCGTTGGCTTATCTAGAAGAGCGCGGCGAATTGGTGCGGCGCGACGGGGCAGTTTGGTTTACAGCCAGCAAATATCCCAAAAATGATAAAGATGAAGTTGTCATCCGCTCGAACGGCATGCCCTCCTATTTTGCCAGCGATATTGCCTATCATTATGATAAATTTGTGCGCCGCCAGTTCGATCATGTGATCGATGTTTTGGCTGTGGATCACCAAGGGCATGTCCCGCGCATGACGGCCGTCATGCAGGCGTTGGGACTCGATCCAAATCGCCTGACGCTTTTACTGTATGATCTGGTGCGCTTGGTGCGTGATGGCAAAGAGGTCAAGCTCAGCAAACGCGCCGGCAATCTTGTCACGATCAATGATGTGGTCGATGAAGTCGGGTCCGATGCACTACGTTTCAATTTACTCACCCGCAGCCCGGAGAGCAGCATCGAATTTGATTTAGATTTGGCGGTGGCGCAGACCAATGAAAATCCGGTCTATTACGTCCAATATAGCCATGCACGCATTTGTTCGATTCTGGCAAAGGCGGCCTACGAGGGTTTCGATCTCCAAACGTTGGCTGTGCACGAAGCTACGGAACCTGGCTTGCTGACCCATCCCGCTGAATTAGCCTTGATCCGTAAATTGTTGGAACTGGAAGAACAGATTGAGTTGGCCATTGAAAAACTTTCGCCACATAATCTAACCCATTACGCCATTGATTTAACCAAAAGTTTTAATGCTTTCTATCGCGATTGTCGGGTTGTCGATCCAGATCAACCAGATCTGAGCCGCGCGCGTCTGCTCTTGAGCCAGGCCGCGCGGATCGGATTGGCAAAGGTGCTGCGCTTGATGGGTGTCAACGCGCCGGAAAGCATGTAAATTCATCGATCACAGTATCATCTATCAAACATCAACCTAGTCAAACATCAACTTAGATCGTGCCAAACATGACTGAAACTTATAAAGTACTTGTCAGCGACGAATTGCCAGAATCGGGCCTGACCCCCTTGCAAGCGGACGCGAATCTCACCGTCGATATCCGAACAACGCTGACGCCGGATCAATTGATCGAAGCGATCCCTGCCTATGATGCCTTGATTGTGCGCAGCAGCACACAGGTGACGGCCGCCGTAATCCAGGCTGGCAAACGGTTACGCGTTGTGGCGCGTGCCGGTGTCGGGGTGGATAATATCGATACGAAAGCCGCCACGCAAGCAGGTGTGATTGTGGTCAATGCCCCAACGGGTAATACGGTTGCGGCGGCCGAGCATACGATTGCCCTGCTCATGGCGCTGGCCCGCAATATTCCCCAAGCCTATGCCCATGTCCATACGGGCCAATGGAAACGCAATCGTTTTGTAGGAACGGAAGTGCGTGACAAAATATTAGGCACCGTCGGCTTGGGGCGCGTGGCCCAGGAAGTTGCCCAGATGGCACAAGGGTTGGGCATGCGAGTGTTGGCCTACGACCCCTATGTCACCGCCGAATACGCAGCTCAACGCGGCGTCACCCTAGCCGATCTCGATACATTGCTGGCCGAGTCGGATTTTGTCACCTTACACACACCGTTAACGCCCCAGACTCGCCATCTGCTCAATAAGGAGCGTTTGCTCAGCATGAAACAGGGGGCGCGTATCCTCAATGTGGCCCGTGGGGGTGTGCTCGATGAGCAGGCCCTGGTCGAGGTGATCAACGAGGGTCATCTCGCTGGCGCGGCGCTTGATGTCTTTGAAACCGAACCGCTGGCCGCCGATAGCCCGTTGCGCACCTCAGACAAAATTATCCTGACGCCCCATTTGGGGGCCAGCACGGTCGAAGCGCAAGAAAAAGTGGCAGAAGATGTCGCCTTGCAGGTGCTCGATGTGTTAAATGGCCGGCCTGCTCGCTATGCGGTCAATGCGCCGATCATTCCGCCCAAAGATCTGGAATTTTTGATTCCCTATATCGATCTGGCCGAACGCATGGGCCGCTTTTTGAAACAATTAGGCGCCCAGGGAGTGGGTGATGTGGAGTTAATTGCCCATGGTGACCTGGCCAACTTTGACTTGGCATATATCAAGGCCGGCGTGATTCAAGGTTTGCTGGCCGATGTATTACAAGTGCGGGTCAATCTGGTCAATGCCAATTTGATCGCCGAGCGGCGTGGCTTGAATTTGATGGAAAGTAAACGCCAGCAAAGTGACGCGCCCTACGAAACCATGTTATCCTTGAGCGCGACTTCGGGCACGCAGCGCTGGACCGTCCGTGGCACAGTGCTGCAAGGCGAAGTCCATATTGTAGCGATTAATGACTTGTGGGTTGATATCGTGGCGGTTGGCAATTTCTTGCTGACTGGCCATCAAGACCGGCCTGGCATCATCGGGCGCGTGGGTACTTTGCTGGGCCAATCCGATATCAATATCAGTTTTATGCATGTTGGGCGGCGCGCCCCGCGTGCGGAGGCCATTATGGTGTTGGGCACCGATGAAGTAGCGTCACCGGCGTTATTGGCCACCATCGAAGCGATGCCCGATATCATTTGGTTGAAAGCGATCACACTATAGGGAATCCGATTGACTCAATTTATTATTTCTAAGCTTCGCAAGAGTATAATTCTGCAAACTTCAAAATGGACGGTTTCTAATAATATCTGCTATTATTTAGCAGCCATGTACAATCAACCATTTACGCTATCCCGTATGAAAAAACTAAGCAAAGCCTGGCAGTTGCGTCTGTTATTTGCCGTCTCGATGATCTGGCTAGGGCCGACCATCGCCTGTGGTAGCTTTGCACCACGGCCCCTGCCGACGGCCACCGTTGCGGTTGTTACACCGGTTGATCCGCAAACAACTGGCGGTACAGGTGGTCCAGCCACCGAAGCGCCGATTACACCGACGCTGGCCTTGCTGCCTACGGAGACGCCAATCCCTGCGCCCACGCCCACGTTTACGGCGACAGCTGTTCCGGGCACGGCCTTGGCCAAAGGCCAACCGGCACGCGTCACCACGGAAGATGGGCTAAATTTGCGCGATAGTGCAAGCACCGGTGGCCAATTAATCACTCGTCTAGCCGGCGACCAAAAGGTGACAATCGTGGATGGGCCGGTTTCGGCGGATGATTTTACCTGGTGGAAACTCGACGACGGCCAAGGCAATGTCGGTTGGGCGGTGCAGGGTGATAAGGACGGCGACTGGCTAAGCCCCCAATTGGGCGAAGCGAAACCAGCAAACCGGGCGCCGAAGGTGGGTGAACGTGTCCAAGTGACCACCGAAGGCGATCAACTGTTGACCATTCGCGCAACGCCTGGTCGCGATGGTGCAACGGTGGCGCAAGTTGGCGAGGGCAAACAATACACCGTCATTGCTGGCCCCCAATCCGTCGAAGGCTTTACCTGGTATCAAATTCGTTCGGATGATGGCAGCCTCGTCGGCTGGGCTGCGGACGGAGACAACACAGAACGTTGGTTGAGTCCACTCGAATAAATTGGTAGGTGCGAGCTAGCCAGTTCAATACGACAGCCCCATTGCCTAGGCAATGGGGCTGTTTGTTTTAAGAGCCATGTATAGTACCATAATCCGATTCTCAAGCGGGGTCCAAACGCCACGGCTCAAGTTAGCATCAGTCTAGCCCAAATAAAAGCCGGGGCGTTATGCCCCGGCTTTTATTTGTACCCACTATCTCACAAATGACATGGCAAAAATTCTGCCGCAGGTAGAGCTACGGAATTTGTAGCACCTGGCCAACATAGATCCAGTTTGGATTATCAATGTTATTGGCCTGGGCCAATGCTCTGGCACTGATGCCGAACTGAGCAGCAATCACACTCAGCGTGTCACCAGGTTGCACGGTGTAGCTGGTTGACGTATCGCTCGGGGCCGGTGGGGCCGGCGGGTCCACTTGTGGTGGTTCTTGCTGCGGCTGGGATGGCGGCTGTGGCGCATCGGCGCAGCCCGGCAGTTGCAATACCTGCCCTACATAGAGCATATTCGGATCGTTGAGCGAGTTAGCATTCAGCAGATCATTGACCGGAATATTTACTTGATTAGCAATCGAGCTGAGCCAATCACCGGGCTTAACCGTGTATGTACATTGAGTCGCGGGCGGCATCTGATGATCCGGCTCCCCATGGCCTGGCTTGTCGGGCTGCCAACCTGGCTGCCAATTGTCATGCGGCTCCCCATGCCCTGGTTTGTCACCGCGGCAGGCTAGCAAGCTAATTGCATCCAAATTCAGATCCATCTCCACGCCGGTGATACCCCATTTCTTCCAGCCACGGACAAAGAGCACCATAGCCGGCGCATTTGCTTGGAAGCGCACTTTGTACGTTGCCACGGCGCCTGGTTCGGTGCGGGGATAAATCTGACCAAAGTCCATGCCTTGCCAGTTGGTGACATGGGTCCATTCGGTGTCAAAGCCTTGGTTAAAGCCCCATTGTGCTTCAAAGCGATAGGGATCGTCGGCATTGCCTGCACCGCGCAACATGCCTTTGACCGTTAATTCATACGTTGCGCCCGGTCGTAATCCCTTAAGTTGCTGATAGATACCGGCATAACGGTCGTTATCTGCCGGATCGACACCCTTGGAGTTAAGCTCAATTAATTGGCCGTGGGAGCCTTCTGCAATGACCGGTGACCACTGCTCATCATAGAAACCGTAGTTAGCCGCGCCCCCATTCGTAAAGGAGCCCCAACTCTTACCCACATGGCCGACGGAGAGGGCATTAAAACCTTGCTCAAAGCCGCCATTATAAATCTGCTCATCGCCACCGCAGACCAGGCTTTCGATTGGCACCGGTTTATTATCTGTCGGCGGCTGCCAGCCAGGCCCATGTGGACGCTCTGCTGGTGGCTGCCAATCAGTTGGTGGCCCAGGATGTGCGTCAACAGGCGGTTGCCAGCCTGTCTCTGGTCCATGTTGATGATCAACTGGCGGTTGCGGTTCGGTCGGATAACCCCAACCACCATCAAAAGGCGCCGGCCCGGTCAAGCTAATCGTGTCGAAGTTTACATCCAATTCCTCGCCCGATACACCCCACTTACGCCAAACCCGCACATAGACTGTGACAAATTTTGCCTCAGCGGTCAGTTGGGTGGAGAAAGTGCTAAAGCTACCCGGCGCAGTGCGTTCGTAATATTTGTCCCAACCGACATCCGTCCAGTTGGTAACCCCGTTCCAATCGGCCTGCCCGCCCTGGGTCCAACCGACTTGCACCCGATAGCGCCAAGGATCGCCCTCTAAGTTGGTTGTGCGGATCATACCACTCAAATTGAGCGTATACTGGGACCAATCCTGCACACGCACCGTCTGATAGATACCGGAATAGCGATCATTATCGGGGCTAGTCACGCCTTTGGCATTGAGTTCCAAGAGTTGGCTGTGGCTGCCATCAGCGATTGTCAAATTCCACTGATCATCGTAAAAGCCATAATTAGCCGCGCCACCGTTGGTGAAACATTGCCAGCCTGTACCAACCATACCACAACCCGCCTGACTGCTGAACCCATCCTCAAAACCACCATTACGCAATACATTTGTATTAGCCGCATTGGTTGTATGAGCAATTAGCAATCCGCTACTGACAAGAATAATGATAGCGAGAATTGTAATCGGTCGCCGCCCGCGCGGGCGTGTTTGCACCAACCACCCGTAGAGCTTGGGCAGCGAGATGCGTTCCGAAAAACTACGGATAGCCTCTTTCATTGCTTGCTTCCTCCTGAATACGCTGTTGAGATGAAAAAAAATAATGTGGCAAGATGGACTGCCAAAGTTGTCAAATGAAGGATAAGTTTCGTTGATTGTATCACGACATGTTATAGTGCGCAAGAGGTAATTTTTTCAACAAATATTCTTGATGGATGACTATCCGAATGTACGATCTGAACCAATTTAGCTAGATCTAAGCAATTAGCTGAGTATACGAAAAGCGACAATTTACATCGTAATCTATTAGAAAGGAAGAATTCGGACTACGTAGGCGGTGAATAGGAATAACCTAATTTAGATTTTTTTTGGTGAAAAAAGCCTCAGCAAACAACCGAGGCCAGAGGGCGTTTACACTAGTAAACGTTCAAACAGCTATACGAAATTGCAGTTTAGAGACTTACAACAAGTCTGGGAGGTTGCGCAAAGCCTGTTCAAGCACCAATACGGCTTTCCAATATTCTGCAAGGTTTACATGTTCATTGGGTGTATGATCAAGCGCGTTGTCACCATGACCATAGGCAAGAATCGGGCAGTGCCAAGCGGGACCCACCACATTCATATCACTGGTGCAACTTT
>JAPLGZ010000455.1 GCA_026389895.1 Chloroflexota bacterium
AACAGAGCGGGCGCAGAGAAAATCTCTCTGCGCCCGCTCTGTTCTTGCCGATAAAGTTTTTATGGGGTCTTTGTTCTGCCCACGACAGCCCAGCCCCTACTCTGTTATAGTGTACTCAATCGTGGACAACAACTTCCAGGCCAACAGAGGCCCATTGAAAGAGCGCTTCTGCCTCATTGACCCGCATATTGACACACCCGTGGCTGACGGGGCGACCAAAGTTGTTATGCCAATAGGCGCCGTGAATGGCATACCCCGCATAGAAATACATCGTCCAAGGTACATCCGGCGTGTCATAATCTGGGCCAACCATGTGTTCATAGCGCAGTTTGTTACGGACATAAAAAGTGCCAATGACGGTCTCATGGCCGGGCTTACCTGTGCTAACTTGAGTCTTCAGTACGGGCGTATCGCCCTGCCAGGCGGTCAGAGTCTGATCGCTAATATCGACCTCGACCCAATGGCGGCCATCTGGCACACCTTGCCCAAGCGGTTCGGTGATCGGCGTTGGCGTCGGTACAGGCGTCACTTCTGGGGCAAGTTGCGGAACTTCCACGGGCGTCGCATCTGTATTGTTAATCGTAATCGGCACAAAATATTCGTCGTAATTCAGCCCGCTATAGACCACACGCAGCCGCAACTTATGGTTGCCATCGGGAAAACGGGTGGTATCTAGATTCGTGAAGAGCGCTGGCATTGCCTGCATCTTTTCACCAACGGCGATAAAGTTGGCCTGTTTTTCGTCGCCGTTGATCAGCAGATCCAGTTGCCATTTGCGAAAGGACGCGTGTTGGGCTACGCCTTGAATCGCAATAGTTCCCTGAACGACGGCATTGTTGCCTGGCACAAAAATACCGTTGCCGTCCGCCGCCCGTGCAGATTGCGGATCGCCAACGAGGAGTACCATGAGGACAAAGAGTAAGATAAAAGAAGATTTTATAAGATGACTGCCCGAACGATAATACCATACAAATTATTCAGAAAGGGTGGCCTGCTTACCAACTATATCGCGCATCTTTGAATCAGCTAACGATTGATGGCTGGCCACTACTGTTTTAATTTGAATTTGGGTTGGTAGCTGTCCTGCGCCAGATCGACGACACTTTGCCAGGTCGCCTCAAGCGCAACGACAGTGTGGCCCAACGCTTCGGCGGTGCGACCTGGTTGGGCCAGAATGGTGGTGAGGCTCTCTAGATAGCCGGCTGGCAACACCGCAAATGTCGCCAGAATGTCCATGGCGCGCTTATCACTCATGAAATACGTCTCATTGAGCGCAAAGAGCACCTGTGTTAGATTAGCGGCAATGCGCGTGAGACAACCGACCGTGCTATAAACATCGCCCACCGCGGCAAAACTCTGCGCATGCAGCAACGTAAACTCCGCACTCCATAAACAGTCAACAATAATTTTCTGTTTGAGTTTGGCTGGGTAGGTTGTCACCTGGCGTTTCAGCGCGGCGATCTGGCCTTGTGGATCGGACAAAGGAATGCAGATTTGGGTCTCGGCCAGATAGATCATACTGTAGAAGCCATACGCGGGCTGCTGGTTATAATCATGTTGGAAGTTACCTTGCTGCGCTTCATCCAGCGTACGTTGCACCTGATCAAGGTTGCGGTAGAGAAAATCGACCTTGCCAGCAGGGGTCTGAATCCAGGCGCCGCCGTTGACCCAACGGCCCCATTCATAAAAATCGGTGACCACTGGCGCCGCTGAACCGGCCAGCTCGCCAGCAACGTGCTTGATGTCGGCAATGGCAAAAGGGTTGGCCTCGGCATAATAGAGACCAATATCCAGATCAGAGGTGGCATGATGCGTGCCTCTGGCATAGGAACCACCTAGTACAATCGCCATAATGCCTGGGATTGGACGCAGCGCCTCGGTGATCTGCGTTAGCAAGGCTTGTTTCGGAGCGGGAATGCTGCTGGGTAAATTGTCCATAATTCTGATCCTGAGGCACAGTTTGGTAACTATACTGAAATCACGTTGAGAACCGGATTTTTGCTAGACGAAGGGGCGGTCACAAGGGCACGCCCCTTCGATGACAGAACTCGCTTTTTATGCTGACGTGAATATAGTTGGGTGATTGGATAAGCGCTTAAAACTGTTTAAAAAGGTCATCGTGGCCGTGGCAGTCAGCGAATGAATTCGCCGCCTGATATGAGAAACGGGTTAAAACACGTTAGTACACGCAACGTTAACCCGTTTATGGACATTAACAAAATAAAGCGGTAACTGGTCACCCAACCTGCTTCAGCAGGTTTCGCTTATCAGGCGGCGAATTCATTCGCTGCGGCACGCCCGCCAATCACCGAATTAAATAATAAATAACCATCAACGGGTTTTTCATACCAGAGGCCGAATTTATTCGGTGGCTTTTTAAACAGCTTCTTAAAATTAGCATACGCCGCAACCCATGACTTTGTCAAGCATTGCGGCGTATTTTTTATTGGTTTACAGCCTATGCCGCAGGAGTCTATCGCTTGCTAACGGCGCAGCAGTGGCATAAATAACCGCTGGGCGCCTGTGTTCCCTGGGACAGGTTGCGCATCACCGGCTTTGGGAACCACGACTAAGGTAATTGAGTTGGCCGGAAATGTCGCGTTGAAGCCATCCGCCGCGACTACTTGATCAGCCAACGGCTCAATCGCGCCTAGATTATTGGCGCTATAGCGATAGACACGGGCGTTGCCAGGCACGAAATTCGCCAGATTGACGCGACTGGTCAGATCCCCACCGGTCTTATTGATGATCATCAACGTCAGCGCTGAATCGTTGCTGCGTTGCGCAGCGTAGATGGACAATTTACTCTGGTCTGTGCTGCTGGCTTGGAGGCTGGTTTCGCCAAATTTGCTGCCCGCGCCATCATAGTTGCGATAGAGGCGGAAGGCGTAAGCACCGGGCAAAGTTTCAAAAATATCATATTTGATCTCCTCTCCAGCACCGTTTTTGTTCTGCGGGTAGTTCCATAAAGCCGCCGCATCCAGCCCCTCGCGCCCAAAGATGCCAAGCACATCCGCCTGCGCCAATGCGCCGTTAATATTTTCTAAACCACCCCAATTGTATTCGGTGATCGCCAATTTTGTATTGGGATAATTCTCATCCACCCAAGCATGCATGCGGGGCAACAGTTGGACAATCCCGTTATCTGGCCCGGCATCTTTGATCCAACTTTCGTCTACATAGGTGGGATCCCACAAGGCCCGTGTTGAGCGCAACCGCAAGGCTTGTTGAGTGGCGTCGCCGGCCAGGGTTTGGTCTACACCATTTTGGGGGTAGAAATGCAGATCGAGATAATCTAAAAGGCGCAGATTATGCTGGGTCTCATAGGTCTTCATCTGTTGTAGATACCACGGAACAAAATCCTCACCACCATGCGCTTGGCGATCGGCATCGGCCTGGGCCTGTGAGACATACGAAGCGTAAAAATAGCGCGTCCAGCCATCTTGAACTGGCCCAAAGATTTGGGCGTTCGGATCGACAGCCTTGACCGCCGCGCCATAAGCGAAGCCTAGATCACGTAGTTCGTCGTAGGTGGGTGGCACAGGGTGGACATCGCGATGGGTCTCGTGCCAGAGGCCGGGTTCATTGTCTAGGGCATAGAACTTGACGACGCCATTCGTGGCTGCGTTATCCTTTAAATGGCTGACCCACGCCGCCATAAACGATTTGTCGACCGCCACACTGGTGTCCAGTGGGTTGTTCACTACGGGTTTGCCACCTTTCAGCCCATCGCCGCAATCGGGAAAGCCGGAATCTGCATCGTTGGCATCTTGCGGGCCATAGATGGAGATTTTGAAACCGCAGGTCGCCTGGTCGCCGTCTTTGGCGACATAGCCAATCATCGGCACCGTGAGGAGCGATTCGGTGTTGGTGCGCTGATTCTGTTGCACCCACTCGTCGGCCGTCAGGGCATTGCCGGTGTACTCATCGTAGTTCACATTATTATGGAAAAACCAGTCCGACGCATGGTTCATATTATTGGTCTGCCAGTTGTAGCGTGTGGTGATATTGCCACCCCACCGGCGTAAGGGCAGCGCAATTTCTTGAGCAAACGTCTCTTTGGCATAGTTCAGGCCATAGATATAAGGGCTGATCGGTTTGCGATTGGCATTGACATCGACAGACAACGTGATGTCTACATTGGGGTCAGGATTCGGGGGTGGCGGCGTAGTTGACGCTGCAAAGACGAGCACGCGATTATTTTCAAAATCGGCCAGATAGAGGTTGCCTTGTGAATCGAAAGCCATACCTAATGGCGAGTTGAGCGTGTTATCGCCTGCCGCGCCGCCGCGATTGGCTAGATAGCTTGCAAAATCGGCCTGTCCATAGACAACGGTCGGCGTAGAATTCCCCGCCGGGTAGCCGAGCATCCGGTGGTTGGGCGTATCTGAGATCAAGAGATTGCCGGCGCTATCCAAGACTAGATCGATGGGACAGGAGAGACGCGTGGCCGAAGTGGCATTTCCCGTTGAACTGCAATCCGACACGTGTTGCTCGCCGATCGTGCGATCCGGTGTGGCAAAGTGATTCGCCGCGACCGGGTTTTGAAAGACCTTGACTTGACCGTTTTGGCTATCAGCGATGTAGACATTGTTATTGCCATCGACTGCCACCGCGCGCGGGCCGTTCAACCCGGTAAACTGGGCGATGGGCGTTGGATTGTTCGAGGCAATCGGCAACGTGTAAACCAGGATCCGGTCGTTAAATTCATCGGTGACAAAGAGATGATTCTGACTATCAACGGCCAGCCCGCGCGTAAACTGGAACTTATTTTCCAATTTGTTAGAAATACCCTGCGCGCCAAAGACAAAGTCCGGCTGTTGGCCAGTCGTCGTCACACTGTTATAGACCAACACCCGATGCGCGCCGGTGTCGGCAATGTAGAGTCGGTTTTGCGGATCGACGGTGAGCGATTCTGGGTTGCCAACCTGAACTGCACCCGCTTTGCCCAGGACAATATCCGGGGTCCCACCGCTACGAAAAGCGGTGGTGTTGGGCCAACTCTGAATCGCACCTTGGCGAAATGGATTGTCACTGCCAAAGATGGCGACAAAGACACGCCCGTTGGGTGCAATCGCAATCCCGGCTGGGCGATCCAGATTCGTGATCTTGCTTGCCGCTGTCGAATCTGGCAAAGCCTGAGTGGTGCCGTTGGTGGCAATCAATTGAATATCATCCACATAAAACGTTGGTTGCACCGCGCCGGTGGCCTCTTGCCAATTGAGCCGGGCGATAGCGGTGGGATTGCCTAGCGCGCTCAGTGGAATGCTAAAGTGGGTCCACGTGCCTGCTGGCGCATTGATCGGGGTGGACGTGCTTTCTCCGCCATCGTCCGTGGCCTGGGTATAGAAGGAGAGTTGGCTGCCACCCGTGCCCCCATAGACCCAAAATTCAACCGCAGTAAAGCCTGCCGTGTCGAGCGCCGTTGGGGCGCGCAACGATAAGCCAGCATTGGGCGCGCTGTAGGTCACGGCAATCGCGTTGGCGCCGCCATGCACCTGGGTCGCGCTCGCCAGATCAATCGTAGAATCCCACGACCAATCTGCCCAGTCTGTGGCCAGAACATCGGCGTAAACCACAAAATTGGCGGCTAAAGGATTTGTGGCAAAGACCACTCTGGCCGGTATTGTCAAAGAAATGACCACACTACCCAAGAGGATGAGGGTCAATAAGAGATGGAGGGGGAATTTACGGCTGGGGGCGATGAATTTATGTTCCATAGGACACCTTTCTGAAAGCGGGACTGTGCTTCATTCAACAAGCCTCATGCCAAATGATCAGGCAAAAAGTCTTTGCGCTGGCTTTAGTATGCCACCGCACCGTCCGTTATTCTAGAGGTTTTTTTGCCAAAAATTTGACAGTGCTGAGAATTCTATGGTTGAGCATAAGCCGGCATGCATAGAATTCTCTGTGCTGGAGCGTAGTGCGAGGAGGATGGGCAGGCCAACCAATAGCAAACGAACCCCAGCCTGCATTCTCTTTAGGCGCCCTAGGTGGCGATCTGTGGTGTATACGATGGGTGCAATTTAGGCGCGTTGTTCTACGCGCGTCTTCCACCACTGGCCAGCCCGCTTCGTCAGCCACCCAAACCCCAGGAGCAACAAGACAATAAGCACCAGGCCGTAGATCTGTTGTTGCACCCACCCCAGCGGATTCTTCCAATAATGGGTGCGGGTTCCTTGCAACAGGTGTACAGTGCGTGGATCACGGCTGCCATAAGCTATTTCCACTTGGGTGTCTGGCTGAACTACGACACTATTCGCATCAACCGCATCAACACCAAGCACCGTTTGTTCGTAGCCTTGGGGTGTAAAGCGCAGGGTAACAATGTCATAGGGTTGCGGCGCATCAATGCGCGTCTCCCAATCGCTGTCGCCCGAACGATTCGACGGAAGTGGATCAAACTCGGTCACGCGTTCTACTGCTTGAATGGTGGCCGTGGCGCGCAGTGGCGTCAGGCTCGGGTCTTGACTACGCTGCCCTTCGTTCAACTTCGCGAGCAGCGGGTAGGTGGCTAGCGCCAGGAGAATGACAATGATCGCCACCCAGCCAAACGGGACTTTCGTGAGCAGCCAAAACCCTACGCCTAAACCAACCAGCGCCAAGCCTGCCCCGATCCACCACCAGGGCAGCCAAGTGAGCGTTGACTGATTGGCGAAGCGCACCAAACTGATCCAGCGTCCGACATTGACCGTGCGCACCAGGATTGTTTCCCCTTCATGCAGATGATCAAATGTAGCCTCATCTGGGCTGAAATTAGCCGTAGCATCCTGTTGTGTCGTGGTGACGTACTGAATGCTCAGGGTGAAATTATGCCGCCAGTCACCTTCCTCGCGATAGCGAATGGTCTCCACCCGTTTGGTCACCTGGGCCGGCGCCACCTGGCCTACTGTATCCAGATAGAGCGAAGCCGCAATAGGCGGACCAAATAGCAACAACAACACAAAACCGATGCCAAAGTAAGCCCCTTGAATTCGCAAGAGACTGCGGAGCAGCGCACCCAGGCCGATCAACAAAAAGAGGGCTGGTAGGTAGGCTAGCGCCAACAAGATCAAAATAGGAATGTTTTCTGATGTTTGACCAATCGTCATATGTGTATTTTTGTCATACTGGTATTTATCGCCTGCGTGAGGGGGATCGAGCTTGATAGTGGTAGATTAAACCATACCTGGGGTTGAAGAATCAAGCTGCTGGCCGTATAAAAACAGCGGGGCGCGGCTCACAAGCCGCGCCCCGCTGTTTTAGTTCGTCGATGAAACCTTACGCTGCCATCAAGCGGTTTTCTGGCATGTTTTCCAGGCGTGTTAACCAGTAGTGGACATCGAAATTATTGTCCCCGGTCAAGAAACGCCACAATTTAATCCGATTGACAATTTCCAGACGACCTGCCGCGTCTTCGAACCACGGCTCGGTGCGGCCGAGAATCGTCTGAACATCTTCCACGGCATTTTGTTCGCGGGTGAAGATCGGTTTGTTCTTCTTGACCTCTTCGGTGAGATCCTCCGTGTTCCACAGGCGCAACTGGCGCACGGTCGGGTTCAGGCGAATTTTGTACATGTAGCGCGGCTTGTCGGTCTTGTTTTGGCGGCCACAGTGCCAAATGCCATGATGGAGTGCCAACAGGGTGCCAGCCTTGCAGACCATTGGCACTTGGCCGAGCAGATTTTGATAACGCGCAATGTCCATTTCGTTGATCCGGCGGAAGTGACTGCCCGGCACAACCAATGTACCACCCATTTCCAGTGGCACATCATGCGGGAAGTACATCAGTTGAATGTCAAAATGCATCCGTGTATCGATAATCGAATCGCCATGCATGCCCTGCGCTGCGCCTTCATTGGCCTGGCGCACATGAATCGCATGATGGTCAAAGAGCGAACCTGGCCCGACCAGGCTCTGAATAATGCCCTGGACTTTGGGCAGCCGCAACATGTGGCCAAGCGGCGATGGGTCGGGGTAACATTCGTCTAGTGGCGTGCCTGCGGGCGCCGCCTTGAGGGTGCCGGCATCGATCTCGCGCATAATGGCTGCGTTGAGATCGGGTTCGATGAATTCATCGAAGCGCAAAAAGCCCTTCGCCACAAATGTCGCCATCTGCTTAGACGTGAGCAAATCTTGCTTGTCGATCGGAGTCGTGGTTGACATATGTCTTCTCCTAAAACGGTCAATGTTGCTAAAAATTAACAATCAATAGTAACGGCGTCGATGTAGGGTGAGCCTGGAAGAAATAGATGGTAAGGAGTAAATGGTAAGTCGAGCTTGAAGATTTGCCATCAGTAATTACTAGTTGCTACGCCCTCAACCACTCCGGCCACCCCACAGCTATTCAGTTTCTAGTAGTTGCTCAAAAATAAATTCGTACATTT
>JAPLGZ010000715.1 GCA_026389895.1 Chloroflexota bacterium
TAAAACATCAATCTGACGCAATAAGGTGACGATTTGCTCAGGCTTGAGACGTTGACCTTTAGTCATGTTTAACACTCCTTTAAGTAGAAGATTATCAAAAATCCTCTCTTATGGAGTGGTACTAAAAATCAGGTCAGTTCAATTTCAGCGCGGCTGGCCCATAAAAAACCTTATCAGCGCGTTGAAACTACGCCAGAAAAGCAGCTGGATCTGCTGATTGTGGTGGATCAGATGTTGACCGGCTTCGACTCGAAGTGGGTCAATACCCTCTATCTGGACAAGGTGCTGAAATATGAAAACATCATTCAGGCCTTCTCGCGTACCAATCGCCTGTTCGGCCCGGATAAACCCTTTGGCACGATTCGCTATTACCGCAAGCCACACACCATGGAAGCGCATATCAATAACGCGGTGAAGCTCTACTCTGGCGATAGACCCATAGGGCTCTTTGCCGACCGTCTGGAAAGCAACCTGAACCGAATGAATGCGGTGTTTGATGAGATCGTTGCGCTGTTCGATGCGGCCGGAGTGGAAGACTTCAAGAAACTCCCTGACGACTTGGCAGAGCGCGGTGAATTTGCCAAGCTGTTCAGATTGTTCAATACCGTACTGGAAGCGGCCAAAATCCAGAACTTCAAATGGGATCAATCCACGTATGTATTCGGTGAGGGTGCGGACGAAACCAAAGTTGATCTGCACTTTACTCAAGAGCAGTATCTGGCACTGGTCCTGCGCTATAAAGAGCTCGCATCAGGTGGCGGCGGCGGTGGAGCGGATGATGTCCCCTATGAAATTGAAGGCCATCTGACCGAGATCGACACGGATAAAATCGATGCGGATTACATGAATTCCCGATTCGAGAAATACTTGAAAATGCTCCAGAGCGGTGATGATGCTGAAGCGATCAATGCTACGTTGTCCGAGCTGCATCGGTCGTTTGCGATGTTGACACAGCAAGAGCAAAAGTTTGCCGAGATATTCCTGCACGACATCCAACGGGGAGACGCGCTGATCAATCCCGCCCGACCGTTTAAAGAATACATCACCGGATACCAATCAAAGGCTAAAACAGGCGAGATAGATGCTATCGCTCAACTGTTCGGATTAGATAAAACGAAACTTTCAGCCCTGATGAACACGAATATCACTGCGGCCAACATCAACGAATACGGCCGTTTTGATGAGCTGAAAGCGACCGTAGATAGGCAAAAAGCAAAAGCTTACTTTGAATCAGTAGAAGGGCAGAGT
Source organism: Chloroflexota bacterium (assembly GCA_026389895.1). Lineage (GTDB taxonomy): Bacteria > Chloroflexota > Anaerolineae > Caldilineales > Caldilineaceae > JAPLGZ01. The sequence continues at coordinate 1,249 of JAPLGZ010000715.1, forward strand.
ATTCCCCCGTTTAAAGTGAATATTAAAACCGCCAATTTGCTCCAAAAATTTATCATCGAGGGCGGGTTTGAGCTCGACATTCCCGAGTGCCGCGCCGGGTCGGGCCATGATAATTAATTGAAAATACTTTCCGCAACCGGAATGAAGCGGCAAGTCGGAACAACCACGGTTTTCGTCTTGCCAGTATGCCCTTTATAGCCAGAGTCGTCAGGCTCGCAGAACTGTCGACCGTGCCAGAGGGTGGCCACAGTCGGTCATTATAGAGTGCAGCACCCCGCTCCTGTTTTGCCAACGCAGGTTGGGACAGGGGGGAGAGTGTCCGGAATTTTGTGCAAAGCAGTCTTTGTTACCTCATCACTTGATTGTCCGCAATGGTTTAGGGTTGTCAGACGCCTGCCCCACTGAGGGTCGTTGCATCTTGCTCGGGCTGCGACTAAGGGCAGGCATCTGACAACCCTAAACCACAGCGGACAACTGACATTCCGGAAAGCAGACCTTCAACGTAAAGCTAACCGGCTCGGGCAAGCGCAGTTTGCCCGAGTCCAGCGACCGAAAGGAGCGAGGTTGAGCACCATGTTAGAAACACTATTATTTAGCGGCGGGCGCATGGTCTGGCTCTATTGGTTTTTTGTTTGCTATTACGTCTTTTTGATTTGCATCGGCTTGTACGGGCTTTGGTGTGGGTACGATGCTCTGAGAATTATTAGGGGCGCTCGTTTGGAATTGAAGGAACGCAAGAGCAAGCTGTGCAACGGAAATGGCTAACACGATGAGCGTGATAACGATCATGCGTTTTTGTATGAGCAGGTTTTTATCTGCGGTTGCGCTGGCTTCGTGGCTCAAGCGAACAAGCAGCGTTGCAAAAGGAAGAAGGGGCAACCCAGGCATATGCGATTGATGCGTAGCCTCTCGGACATCGTTAAGGATTTGCTGCGAAGTTTTTGTTGAGTCTGCATCAAACATTGACATGGCGTAGCCTTACGTTTCTAACGACGCTGTAGAAAAACTACTTGAGAGGTCGAGCGTATCATTGTTTGATAGTCTTCAAACCCTTCCAGACTAGACGATCGTCGATTACAGCGCATTTTGAAAGGTCGAATTTTGCGCATCACTATTCCAATTTTTCATAAAGTGGTTTTTCTACAGCCTCAACGTAAAAGTGAGGGGCTGCGCGCTTTTGCGCAGTTTCTCTCGACTGACGGGTTAGCGTTTTTAACGCTGCACCGCAAACAATAATGGTACGGAGAGGTGGAATCGAACCACCTGCGCTCACTCTTGGAAGGCAACACATCTACAAACACGCTCATCTCTCGTTTGGGTTGGAATTTTTTTCTCACCAGAGCTCCGCAGGAACGCAATTCCGCACCAAACACATGCCACTACTGCACTGCACATAGCGATTGAATTTTCCATAATTTCCTCCATTGCGATAGATGTTGCACAAAGAACAGAAGCGAAGATTTCCAACCCAAACGAGATTGCAACGTGAATTTCAATGTGTGCCTTTACCTCCAAGTCGGTAGTGCTAACGTTGATCAAAACAACGCTAACGCTCCTGCTCAGGGGAAAAATTATATGGGCGTGGCTTTTGCGGCAGCAAAAGGCATGACGATATAATTTTGTCCCTCTGAAGCGGATTGTTATGTGCAAGTTTCAGGCATGCCAATTACTTCACCAAATCTAACCATTTTTTTCTTATGAATGACATGCAAATGTGAGACATAGCATTGATTTCTGTCTTTACTCTCAAGAAATAGAAGAATTTTCCATACGGCTTGAAGTACTTTCTTGCTATCAGAAACTCCAACTCTAATTGGGTTAGCATTTAGTTTTAATGTTTTTGTTTTTTGCGTCTTATGTTCCAAACACGATGCATATTTTTTATCGCCTGAACTTCTTCTTACTGCATCTATTTCTTGCACGCCTAAATCTTCGTGTGAAGATAAAGATACTTCCCAAAGATGATTGTGAGCAAGGATGTCTCTGACAACAAAAATCTCTGTTGCTTCTGCTTTATAGGGAAAATCCGGATACAAATTAGCAATGTAAGTCGGAACAGGAACACTATCTAGATCCTTACCTTGTGCCTTATTTATATATCTTACACGCATGACATATGACTCGAGGCATATTACTGCAAGGATACATATAGATGCTGAATATCCATTGACGTAGTAACCGGCCTGGAATCCATCTTCCCTCCCTTTGTCATACTTTTGTAGTTTTTCAATCAGCGCGCTGATCGGCTCAAAATATGAACTTCCAATGATTGTAACTATTTCATGCGGCATCGCGACTCTCTAGCACATAACAGTTATTAGACAGACCCACCGGTCTGTACTATTAAAATAGTGTGGAATGCATATTTTCGGTAAGCAATTGATTCATTGAAGCCCCCCGTTTTTATTGTTCCGCATATGCATAATAGTACGGACGCGAGCGAATGTCTTCTTTGGGGAAGAAATACGAACGGCTGCTCCTGGCACAAAGCGACAGTTGGATTATGGCTCCGGAAAGCGGACATTGACAAATCACCGAGGGTTTCCGGCGGTTGTCCGCATTGGCCGAGAAGCAGCCATTCCTTTGGGTATTGGTGAGTATCTCAACTGCTCAAGGTAGCCAAAAGCGGCACTTGATACTGGCAACAACAGTACCGAATCCTGAATAGCGATAACATCGCTTATCGTTAGTTGATCAAAATAATGTGTAGATTTTTGCCAGCGGCCTTGCGAAAGAAAAATTTCTAATACTACTCAACAGGGCTTTCTGGTTGTTCACTCCTGACTGAAACAGTTGCATCGCTGTCGTATGGCAGACTTGTGACGCGATATGCCACGCTTGGTCAAACTGCCGATGGCCTTTGCAATCTACTGAAAGGCAAGATGTAGGAGTTTCACCAAATTTATCTTGTCATGGATTTGCCAACATGATTAGGAATCAGGGCAGCCTCATCACCCAATTACTGGCTCAATTGCAACGAAGCTCGAATCGCCAACACCATTAATTTCCGCAATGACACCGACCGCTGCTTGCGCCCCTTTCCGCGCAGATTTTCTATGGATTCATCTTGAGCGAAACAAGCCATTTTTAACCGGCCGAAAACGGCTGCCTGAAATTCTTAAAACGCACCCCTTTAGACTCAAGCCTCAATTGGAATGTACTGAGTCATACAAGCAGCATATGATGATTTAACAACGGCGGCGGCGACAGGTCGTGCGTCAAATGGTTAGTACGGACGCGGGTTCGACTGTGGAAATACCGCGCGATAGGCTTCGCGATTCGTGCCAGTGACAGAAATAATCATCGTTGTACTCCCCTCTTAGCCGACTTTCGCCGGAGCAGGTTTCCTCATGCTCGCGGCGACCCCAAACTTGCGATGTCTAAAGCGGTGCCGGATCGGTGCCGCTTCAAACCTAGACGATAGGCCGATCCTGATCCGCGGATACCGCGTTGACGGCACATCGAAATGGACTGAATCGAGTAATCACATGAGAGGGGTAGCGCATGGTGCCGACCGGCGTGCTGACTGGCCAGATCACGATGGTTTTAGCCACCGTATTACTGGGGTTATGGAGTGCCACCCAGTGGACGGCGGCTGCTCTGGGATACCAGATGCGCCTCGGCGCGCCGTGGTTCGACCTACTGGGAACACCGATCTATCACCCGTGGCGGCTGTTCGAGTGGTGGTACTTCTTTGATGCCTATGCGCCCGACATTTTCCTGCGCGGCGGTGCCATCGCAGCGTGCAGCGGCTTTGCCGGTGCCATGGTGGCCATCGCCATGTCGGTGTGGCGCGCACGGCAGTCCAAGCTGGTCACGACCTACGGATCAGCACGCTGGGCGCTGCCCGCTGAAATCCGCCGTTCCGGCCTGAACGGAGCCGCTGGCGTATTCCTGGGCCGCCAAGATGGCGACTACCTGCGCCACGAAGGTCCCGAGCATGTGATGGCCTTCGCGCCCACGCGCTCCGGCAAGGGTGTCGGCCTGGTGGTGCCAACACTGCTTTCGTGGCCCGGCTCCGCCGTGATCCACGACATCAAGGGTGAGAACTGGAACTTGACCGCCGGATGGCGCTCGCGCTTCTCGCATTGCCTGCTGTTCAATCCGACCGACGCACGCTCGGCTGCCTATAACCCGCTGCTTGAAGTGCGGCGCGGCATGCACGAGGTGCGCGACGTGCAGAACATCGCCGACATTTTGGTCGATCCCGAAGGTGCGCTGGAGCGGCGCAACCATTGGGAAAAAACTTCGCACGCACTGTTGGTCGGTGCGATCCTGCACGTGCTCTACGCCAGCGAAGACAAGACGCTGCGCGGCGTCGCCAATTTTCTGTCCGACCCAGCCTGCCCGTTTGAGGTGACGCTGCACCGGATGATGACGACGCGACATCTGGGCGAAACAACGCACCCGGTTGTCGCATCGGCGGCGCGCGAGGTACTCAACAAGAGCGACAACGAGCGATCCGGTGTGCTATCCACCGCGATGAGTTTCCTGGGCCTGTATCGTGATCCCACCGTGGCCGAAGTCACCTCACGTTGCGACTGGCGTATCGCCGACCTGATCGATGCCGATCACCCGGTGTCGCTGTATCTGGTGGTGCCGCCCTCGGATATCAGTCGCACCAAGCCGTTGATTCGCCTGATTCTCAACCAGATCGGCCGACGCTTGACCGAGTCACTCGATGGTTCGGACGGCATTGCCCGTCGCCACAAGTTGCTGCTGATGCTCGACGAGTTCCCGGCGCTGGGTCGGCTCGACTTCTTCGAGAGTGCGCTGGCCTTCATGGCCGGCTACGGCCTGCGTGCCTTCCTGATCGCGCAGTCCCTCAACCAGATTGACAAGGCCTACGGCCAGAACCATTCGATCCTCGACAACTGCCATGTGCGGATCGCGTTCGCCACCAACGACGAACGCACGGCCAAACGTATTTCCGAAGCATTGGGCACCGCAACCGAATTGCGCGCGCAGCGTAACTACGCGGGTCACCGGCTGGCCCCCTGGCTCGGTCACTTGATGGTATCGAGGCAAGAGACGGCACGGCCACTGCTCACGCCCGGTGAGGTCATGCAACTACCGCCCGACGACGAGGTTGTGATGGTGTCCGGTCATCCACCGATCAAAGCGCAAAAAATTCGCTACTACTTGGATGCGAATTTCAAGACGCGCGTGCAGACCCCGCCGTCATTGCTACCTGGGCACTACGCTGATATACCGGCAGCACGACCAGACGACTGGACCGGACTGGCGATACCCGCCGCGCCGATTCTCGGGTTGGTCTTCCCCGCACACGGCGAGGCCACCGACGACGGCGGGCATCAGCAGCAGCCGGAACTAGCTGAAGTCGCGTTCACGCCAAAGCCCGAACACGCGGTGGACGACCTGGGTCTGCTCGATGACGACGACTTGCCGTTGCCCACCCAGCTCGACCCACGCCTGCAACGCACGGCGCGGTTGGCCACCCTTGACCATGATGACGGGATATCCCTATGAGCCAAGGTTATTCACGTAAGCGCCTGAACCTTTTCATCGAACCCGAGCATGCCAAGCGGCTCGACGAGCTGGCGACCATGAAGGGCTTGTCCAAGTCCTCCATCATCGCCGCCGCGCTGGCCTCGTTCCTGTCACCCGATTCCGGCGACCAGCGCGAAGCGGCTATCGCCAAGCGGCTGGATCGCTTGTCACGCCAGCTCGACAAGCTTGAGCGGGACCAGAACATCCTGATCGAGACACTGGCGCTCTACGTGCGCTACTACCTCACCGTCAGCACCCCGGTGCCGGAAGCACATCAGGAAGCGGCACGCGCCCAAGGCCGCTCGCGCTTCGAGCAGTTTATCGAACAGCTCGGCCGGCATCTGCTGCGCGGGCGCAGCCTGGTCAAGGACGTGATCGAGGAAATCCAGCCCGACTCCAGCCAGTTCTTCGGCCAGCAGGAAAACGTTCGCGCCGCAGCGCCTGCCGACGAGGCTGGAGGAGCACCGTCATGAGCAGCCCGCCACGCGATCAGGGCTTGTCGGCCTCGCTGGCACTGGAACGTCGCGTGCGCATGCTGCACACGGCGATGGGGCCGGACATTGCCAAGGCCCTGAATGACCCCGACGTGGTGGAAGTCATGCTTAACCCCGACGGTTCGCTGTGGGTGGATCGACTGGGCAGCGGGCGCGAACCGCTGGGCGTCAGCCTCACGCCTGCCGATGGCGAACGCATCATCCGGCTGGTCGCCGCCCATGTGCATGCCGAAGTGCATGCGGGCAAGCCGCTGTTATCCGCCGAACTGCCCGAAACGGGCGAACGTTTCGAGGGCGCGTTACCGCCCGTGACGCTGGGGCCGGTCTTCGCGCTGCGCAAGCGCGCGGTCGGCCTGATCCGGCTCGACACCTACGTGGCCGACGGCATCCTGACCGAGGCTCAGGCGGAATTCCTGCGCAACGCGGTGCGCGAGCGCCAGAACATCCTGATCGCGGGTGGCACCAGCACCGGCAAGACCACGCTGGCCAATGCCCTGCTTGACGAGATAGCCACTACCGGTGACCGCGTTATCGTGCTCGAAGACACGGTTGAGCTGCAATGCACGGCACTCGATCACGTCCCACTACGCACTCGCGCGGGCGTCGTGACCATGGCCGAGCTGGTGCGCTCGACCCTGCGGCTGAGGCCAGACCGCATCGTCGTAGGCGAGGTGCGCGGTCCCGAAGCGCTCGACCTGCTCAAGGCTTGGGGCACTGGCCATCCGGGAGGCATTGCGACCGTCCATGCCGGTTCCGCAGCGGGCGCGTTGCTGCGACTAGAACAACTGATTCTTGAAGTCGCGGTGACCGCACCACGCGCCCTGATTGCCGAGGCCGTGAACGTCATCGTCTACATCGCCGGTCGCGGCCATGCGCGTCGCGTGCAGGAAATCGCCCGCGTCACCGGCTTCGACAGCCACGGCTACCAACTCAGCGCCGAGCTGATGTCTTCCGTCCCTTTACTTTCATCAACTCCCGGAGAACCGTCATGACACCTTCACACACTTCCGTAAATCCGCTTCCGCAGAACGCCCGGCTTCAAGTCGGTATGCAGATCATCGTTATTGCCGCGCTGTTGCTGTGTGTGGCGCTGCCTGCGCATGCAGCGGGCTCGAACATGCCGTGGGAGGCACCGCTGCAATCTGTGCTGGAGTCCATCCAGGGGCCGGTGGCCCGCATCATCGCGGTGATCGTCATCATTACCACCGGCCTGACACTGGCCTTTGGCGACTCCAGCGGCGGCTTTCGCAAGCTGGTACAGATCGTATTTGGTCTGTCGATCGCGTTCGCCGCGTCCTCGTTCTTCCTGACCTTCTTCAGCTTCGCCGGCGGAGCGGTAATCGCATGAACGCGCTACCTGCTGACGCACCTGGCTTTGAAGTGTCGCTGCACCGTTCGTTGACCGAACCAATTTTGCTGGGTGGCGCGCCGCGTACGGTGGCGATTGCCAACGGCACGCTGGCCGCTGCGGTCGGTCTCGGATTACAGCTTTGGTTGCCTGGCATGGCGCTGTGGATTGTTGGGCACTCGCTGGCGGTCTGGGGCGCTCAGCTGGATGCGCAGTTCATGGCGGTTTTCGCGCGACACATCAAGCACCGCACATTGTTGGACGTATGAGGCAAAGACCATGATGCACCTTGCCGAATACCGCAAACGCCCCGCTCTGCTGGCAGACTGGTTGCCCTGGGCTGGGCTTGTCGCGCCGGGTGTCGTGCTCAACAAGGACGGCTCGTTCCAGCGCACCGCACGGTTTCGAGGGCCGGACCTGGACAGCGCGACACAGGGCGAACTGATTGCCACGTCGGCGCGATTGAACAACGCATTGCGCCGGCTTGGTTCCGGCTGGGCCTTGTTCGTGGAGGCCGAGCGGCGCGAAGCGGCGGACTACCCGGAGTCGGTATTTCCCGAGCCACTGTCGTGGCTAGTCGATGAAGAGCGCCGCGCCGTTTTTGAGGAAGCAGATAGCCACTTCGAGAGCACGTACCACCTGACGCTGCTGTACCTGCCGCCCGAGGAATCAACGGCTCGCGCCGCCAAGCTGCTGTACGAGAACACCAAGGTCGAAGGCGTGGATTGGCGCGAACGGCTGGAGGGCTTCGTGTCGGAGACCGAACGCTTCTTCGGTTTGCTCGAAGGGGTAATGCCGGAGATAGCCTGGCTCGACGATGGTCAGACATTGACCTATCTGCATGCCTGCGTGTCCACGCGCCGACATTCGGTGGCCGTGCCCAAAGTGCCGATGCACCTTGATGCGCTGCTGGCCGACGAACCGCTGACGGGTGGGCTTGCACCGATGCTCGGGAGCCAACACCTGCGCGTGGTGTCGGTGCGTGGCTTCCCGACTTCGACTTGGCCCGGCTTGCTCGACGACCTGAATCGCCTGGGCTTTGCCTACCGTTGGAGCACACGCTTCCTGTGCCTCGACAAGGCCGAGGCCGAGCGCGAGTTGGGTCGGCTGCGCCGCCAGTGGTTCGCCAAGCGCAAGAACATCGTCGCGCTGCTGCGCGAAACCATCTTTCAACAGGAAAGCCCGCTGGTGGATTCCGATGCCTCGAACAAGGCAGCGGATGCCGATGCAGCACTGCAGGAACTGGGCAGTGACCAGGTGTCATTCGGCTACGTCACCGCAACCGTGACGGTACTCGATACCGATGCCACGGCCGCCGACGAGAAATTGCGCGCAGTGGAGCGGACTATCCAGGGCCGCGGCTTCGTGACGATCCCCGAAACTTTGAACGCGATCGATGCCTGGCTGTCGTCGATTCCGGGGCACGCCTACGCCAATGTGCGCCAGCCCATTGTCTCGACCTTGAATCTGGCCCACATGCTGCCAGTGTCGGCAGTGTGGGCCGGGCAAGAGCGTAATGCACATCTTGACGGCCCACCGCTGATCGTGACCCGCACCGATGGCGCGACTCCGTTCCGGCTGGTCACGCACATCGGCGATGTGGGCAACACGCTAGTGGTCGGCCCCATCGGCATGGGCAAGTCGGTGCTGCTCGCGACGCTGGCATTGCAGTTCCGCCGCTATGCCGGATCGCGCATCTTCGCGTTTGACATGGGACGTTCGATTCGCGCCACCGTGCTCGGACTCGGCGGCGAGCATTACGACTTGGGCGCAGAGGGTGCTATCGCCTTCCAGCCGCTGGCCCGCATCGACCAAGACAGCTACCGCGCCTGGGCGGCCGAGTGGGTCGAAGGCCGCTTGATTCACGAAGGCGTGACCGTTGGGCCAGACGTGAAGGACGCTGTGTGGTCGGCGCTGAACAGTCTCGCCAGTGCGCCGCTTGATCAGCGCACCATGACCGGTTTGTCTGTGCTGCTGCAATCGAACGCGCTGCGGCAAGCCCTGCAACCCTATGTGCTGGGTGGTACATATGGCAAGCTGCTTGATGCCGACCATGACCGGCTCGGTTTCGCCAACGTGCAAGCGTTCGAGATGGAAGATTTGATGCATAGCAAGGCGACTGCGCTGGCCGTGCTGCGCTATCTGTTCGCGCGTTTCGAGGAACGCCTTGATGGTGCCCCAACACTGTTGATACTTGATGAGGCATGGCTGTTCCTCGATGACCCGGTGTTCGCCGCGCGCATTCGCCAGTGGCTGAAGACGCTGCGCAAAAAGAACGTATCAGTGATCTTCGCCACGCAATCGCTGGCGGACATCAAAGATTCCAGTATTGCGCCAGCCATCATCGAAAGCTGCGTGAACCGTATCTTCTTGCCCAACCCGCAGGCGACCGAGCCGCAGATTCGCTCAATCTACGAAGGCTTCGGCCTCAATTCGCGGCAGATCGATATCGTGGCGACCGCCCGGCCCAAGCGCGATTACTACTACCAGTCGCGGTTCGGCAACCGGGTCTTTGATCTGGGACTTGGGCCAGTGGCGCTAGCATTTGTCGGTGCAGCCACGCCCGAAGACCAACGCGCTATCGACACCGTTTCTACGTTGGTGCCGCCTGCGGACTTCGCCGCCGCTTGGCTGCGCCATCGCGGTCTCGACTGGGCCGCAGATATGATCCCCTCTTACCCGTCGTTCCCCTTCACACCCCAGGAGAAGCAGCCATGAAGAAAATCTTGCTTGCCATCGCCGCCGCCGTGCTCGTGACCATAATGCCCGCAACTCATGCGGCGTTGGTGGTCATCGACCCCTCAAACTTGACGCAGAACATCATGACGGCCGCACGTTCCCTGGAGCAGATCAACAACCAGATCAGGCAGCTCCAGAACGAAGCGCAGATGCTGATGAATGACGCCAGGAATCTGACCAGCCTCAACTTCAGTGCGCTCAATGAACTACGTGCAGCGCTGTCTGCGACGAACCAGCTCATTCAGCAAGCGCAAGGGCTGGCCTTCAACGTATCACAAATGGAAACCGAGTTCGCGCGGCTTTATCCCAATGCCTATTCAGCTTCCACGTCGGGTAGTCAGATGACCACTGACGCTCGCACGCGCTGGCGCAATTCGTTGGAGTCGCTGCGCACCGCGACCAAGATTCAGTCGCAAGCAGTACAGAACTTTGCGTCCGACGAACAGACCTTGACCGACCTCGTGAACCGCAGCCAGTCGGCCGTCGGCGCGTTGCAAGCCACGCAGGCGACGAACCAGTTGCTGGCTTTACAGGCTCGGCAGGCGATCCAGGCGCAGCAGCTTCAGATCACCCAAGATCGTTCCACTGCCCTGGAGCAGGCGCGGCAGGTCGCGGTGCAGGAACGCGCCCGCGAAGTACGCCGACGCTTCCAGGGCGACGGCACGCCCTACTCGCCGACCACCGTCAACTACTACAGCCACTGAGGGCGCGATCATGAAAACTCACTTCCTCACCGTCGTCGCCTTCATCGTGCTGCTGGCTGCGTGCAACAAGCCGGCACACATCGAGTCCGTCGAGTCGCTGATCGCGAATCCCGAGCACTTGAAAGAGGTCCGCGCCCAATGCAAGGCCGACCACGCCAAGGTCGGTGATGCCCTATGCAACATGGCCGCCGAGGCCACGCGGCGGCGCTTCATGGGCGGCGGCACGCCGTACACGCCTGCACCACCGGCTATTCCACCTTCTGCGCCGAAGGAATGATCCATGAACGACTTGTCGGTCATCGACCACTTCCTCGATGTCTTCTCGCGTTACATAGATTCTGGCTTCGGGTTGCTGCATGGCGAGGTGACCTTCCTCACCGCCACACTGGTGGTGATCGACATGACGCTGGCCGGACTGTTCTGGGCCATGAGCGGTGAGGACGTGATCGGCAAGTTGATCAAGAAGACGCTCTATGTTGGCGCCTTCGCTTTCATCATCGGCAACTTCAACCATCTGGCAAGCATTCTGTTCCGCTCCTTTGCCGGGCTCGGCCTGGTGGCGTCGGGTTCCACACTGACACAAGCGCAGTTTCTGCGGCCGGGTCTACTGGCCAAGGTCGGCGTCGATGCAGCGCGGCCCATCATGGCGCAGATCAGCGACATGACCGGCTTCCCGGAAGTGTTCGCGCACCTCGATGTCATCACGGTGCTGTTCCTCGCCTGGCTGGTAGTGATCATCAGCTTCTTCGTGTTGGCGGTGCAGCTCTTCGTCACGCTGATCGAGTTCAAGCTGACCACACTCGCGGGCTTCGTGCTGGTGCCGTTTGCGTTGTGGAACAAAACGGCATTTCTGGCCGAACGCGTATTAGGCAACGTGGTGTCGTCGGGCATCAAGGTGCTGGTGCTGGCGGTAATTGTGGGCATCGGCACAGGGCTGTTTGCGGAGTTTCATGTGCCGCCCGGCACCGAGCCATCCATTGATCTGGCACTGACCATCATGCTGGCCTCGCTGGCGATGCTGGGACTGGGAATATTCGGGCCGGGAATTGCGACCGGACTGGTGACAGGCGCACCACAGCTCGGCGCTGGCGCTGCGGCCGGAACAGCGCTGGGTGCTGCTGGTTTGGCTGTCGCTGGCGGCGCAGCTATCGCAACAGGTGGCGCAGCGGTAGCAGCAGGTGCGCGCATGGTGCCGGGTGCCGCACGTGCGGCCATCGGTAGCGCCGCATCGGCCGGGCGTGAAACCAGCTCAATGGCAAGCAGTGCGAAGTCTGCTTACCAGGCCGGTGCTGCGGCATCGGGTGGAGGCGGTATTCGTGCTGCTGGCGCGGGCCTTGCTAATGTGGCCAAGAGCGGTGCCGGTGTTGTCGGCCAGCGCGTCGCAGCCGGGGCGAAAGCGGTCAAGGACCGTGTAGCGAATTTCGTCGCAGAGGCTGCTGCGCCTGCGGCTGCAGCCGGTTCTACCGAATCGGCCGAAACCAAGCCCCCAGCAGGCGAGCCCGCTTGGGCCAAACAAATGCGACGCAAACAGCAAGCAAGCCATGCGGTCTCGACGGCTGCACACACGCTGCGCTCGGGCGACCACGGCGGCAGCGGCTCCAGTCCAAGCCTGCGTGATGACTCCAACACCTGACCCGAACCATTGAGGAGATAAATTCATGCGATTCAAACGACCCCAGGTACGGTACTCGGACACCCCCGAGCCGGTTACCCCTTACCAAGCCGCCGCACAGGTGTGGGACCAGCGCATCGGCAGTGCCCGCGTGCAGGCGAAGAACTGGCGGCTGATGGCCTTTGGTTGTCTCTCGCTGGCACTGCTGATGGCGGGTGGCCTGGTGTGGCGCTCAGCGCAGTCCATCGTCACGCCTTACGTGGTGGAGGTCGCCACCGGCGGACAGGTGCGCGCAGTCGGCGAAGCGGCCACGCCGTACAAGCCCAACGATGCGCAGATCGCCTACCACCTGGCGCGCTTTCTCACCGACGTGCGCTCACTGTCGATCGATCCGATCATCGTGCGCCAGAACTGGCTTGAAGCCTATGAGTACGCCACGGACAGGGGCGCGGCCACCCTGAACGACTATGCGCGCACCAACGATCCGTTCGCGCGCATCGGCCAGACCTCGACCGCCGTGGAGATCACCAGCGTGGTCCGCGCCAGCGAATCCTCGTTCCAGGTGCGATGGATCGAGCGCAACTATGTGAATGGTTCACCATCGGGCACCGAGCGCTGGACCGCCGTGCTGTCCTTGGTGTTACAGCCGCCGCGCATCGAAGAGCGATTGCGCAAAAACCCGCTGGGAATCTATGTCAACGGCCTGTCCTGGAGCCGTGAACTCGACGCGACCGAAGGAGTGAAGAAACCATGAAAACCCAAATCCGTATTTACGCTTTGCCGTTGATCCTGAGTGCCACCTTGGCCACCGTCACCGGTTGCGCCACACACGGCAAGCCGCCGCCGGACATCACGCTGGACGAACCCGTCGCGGCGCACGCGCTGCCGGAATTGCCCAAGCCCATTGAGGTGGTTGAGGTGCCCAAGCTGCTGCCGTTACCCGAGCAGTTGAAGGCCTTGGGGAGCGCACCCGAGGACAAACCGGTGGCTGAATCACCCGACGAGCAGGCTCGCGTGGCGCGTGCCAATGCAGAAGCGCGCGTGGCACCAAGCCGCGAGGGTTACATCAATGCCATCCAAGTCTGGCCCTACGCCGATGGGGCGCTGTATCAGATCTATACGAGTCCGGGCCGCGTCACCGTGATTGCCTTGCAGCAGGGCGAAGAACTGGTGACGGTCTCGGCCGGTGACACTGTGCGCTGGATCGTCGGCGACACGGCCAGCGGTTCGGGCTCCAGCTTGCGCGTGAACATCCTCGTGAAGCCAACGCGCATCGGGCTAAAGACGAATCTGGTCATCACCACCAACCGCCGCACTTACCTGCTCGAACTGTCTTCGACGCCGCAGGCGTGGATGGCCTCCGCGTCATGGGACTACCCGAAGGACCGCATGCTGGCCTTGCAGAAGCAGGCGCAGCAGGCTCAAGTCTCTGCACCGGTGGACTCGGGCTTGTCGCTGGAGCAGATCAAGTTCCGCTATGCGATCTCCGGCGACAGCCCATCGTGGAAGCCGCTGCGCATCTTCGACGACGGCGAACGGGTCTATATCCAGTTCCCTGCTGGCATCGCGCAGGGCGAGCTGCCGCCGCTGTTCGTGATTGGGGCGCAGGGCGACGGCCAACTCGTGAACTACCGCTTTCGCTCGCCGTACTATGTGGTGGATCGGTTGTTCGGTGCCGCTGAGTTGCGGTTGGGTCGTGACAAGGCGGAAGTAGTCCGCGTCGAGCGCACCGATGGCGTAGCCAGCACGACGCGGAGGCACTGAGCATGAGCACGTCCGCCACGCCGCAGATACCACCAACTGGGACAAGCAAGGCCGACCCGGACACCTTGGCCCTGCGTGCTCCGCCGCGCCCGGTCACGCGGCTGAACCGGCGCATGCTCGCAGTGCTTGCTGGAACGCTGGGCGTGATCATCCTGGGTGCCACGCTGTGGTCGCTGCAACCACGCCAGCGTGAACGCAACCCGGCCACTGAGCTGTACAACGTGGATCGCGTCTCACGTGCCGAGAGTCTCGACCAGTTGCCCAAGGACTATTCCAAGGTGCCGGTGGCAACCAAGCCAGTGCCTGCTTTGGGCGAGCCATTGCCGGGCGACCTGGGTCCAGCCATCGTGCATGCGCAGCGCAACACCGGCGCGGGCGCACACCCACCTCCCGCGCAGACTGGGCGCATTGCACAGCCAGGTGATGCCGGGGAGTCAGCACGCTCATCGGTTTTCTTTCGGAGCGGTGCGGTAAAGGCAGCACCGTCGCTCACTGCGATTACGGACATGCCCGAGGCGGTATCGGGCAACCAGCCGTTCAATCCTATAACCTCTACCGTTGCGTCGGCGCAGCCGACCGACCCAACGACGGTGCAAAACCGGCAGGATCAGAAGCAGGCATTTGTCGCCAATGGCGGCGACACCGCCACCCGCAATCCGGCCAGCCTGCAACTGCCAGCCTCTCCCTACCAGGTGATGGCGGGCACCATCATTCCGGCGGCACTGGTGACGGGCATCAACTCCGATCTACCGGGGCAGGTCATCGCCAACGTGACTGAGGCGGTCTACGACACAGCCACGGGTCGCTTCCTGCTGATCCCCCAAGGGTCGCGCTTGATCGGCCGCTACGACAGCAAGGTGTCATTTGGTCAGCGGCGCGTGCTGTTGGTGTGGACCCGATTGATCCTGCCCGATACCTCATCCATTTCGCTCGACCGCCTGCCCGGCATCGACCCGGCAGGTTATGCCGGACTGGAAGATGGCGTCGATTGGCATTGGGATCGCATCCTCGCTGGTGCTGCGTTGTCCACACTACTCGGCGTGGGTGCGGAACTGGCTGCGCCTGATCGCGGCGGCAGCGATGGCAAGGTCATCATCGCCACGCGCCAGAGCGCGCAGGACACAGTGAACCAGGTCGGTCAGGAAATCACCAAACGCAACCTAAGCATCCAGCCGACACTCACTATCCGGCCCGGATTCCCGATGCGGGTAATGGTGAATAAGGATCTGATCCTGCGGCCGTACCAGCCGCTGTTCTTCCAGAGGGGATCATCGCAATGAGTACTACCAATAGCAAGCTGCGGCTGGGGCCGCTGCCGAAGACCGAGACAGTCAAAGTCACCATTGCACTCACCAGCGTGTTGAAGGCCGATTTGGAACGCTACGCCGCGCTGCATGCTCAGACCTACGGCGAGCCAATTGATGCCGCGACACTGATCCCGCACATGCTTGAAGCGTTCATGGCGCGGGATCGAGGGTTTAAGCGAGCAGCGCTACTGCGTACCGACGTTACACAAAGAAATGAAAAAGCCGCCCATGGTTGAACAAGGACGGCTCTCCAAATTGGTGCCCGAGGCCGGAATTGAACCGGCACGACCATTTCGAGTCGAGGGATTTTCTTACCACTTCGGCTTTCGCCGCCAGCGCGAACGCTGTTCGTGGTCTGGAGCACGCCTTCACCATAGCCTTGCGGCCGTAGGTGCCCGCCGTCTGCTCTCTACACCTTCCCTCGAATCTTTCGATCCGGGGCTTGGCTCGGTATTGGCTCGGATGCTTGCAGCATCCAGGGCTTTCGCCGAATTTGACGGGCTTCACCTCCGGGGTTTCCCCTGGAGGGCTCAAATTGCTTTAAGTCCCTTGTGTCTACCAATTTCACCACTCGGGCTAGCTTGGCTCGTTGCCGAACCAATGTTTCGCCTAGCTACGCTAGGCTTGTTTCTAATATACCTCACTACTGGCCCCTACATGACACCTAGCAGTCAGAGGGCTGTTGGGGCCATTTGCACTAAAGCCCGGGAAACCCGCGCCATTTCAAGCTCTGCGCCTACATCCCTGATGAGAAAAAGATTTGACAAAGGTGATTTTAAGTCCGTTGTGTCTACCAATTTCACCACCCGGGCAAAGTGAAAAAAAGCTTGGTTAGGCAATAAAAATAGCCCCATTCCACGAGCAACATTATACAGAATATGTCTGTCGCGTTAGTAAAAACATCGCGCTCGACCGAGTGTGCTCAGGCGGCAGTCGATAAAAATTTCTTGTGTATAAAGGGTCGGCTGCCTGTATTTTGAGTGCGATACTGGCGTGCCGAACGTGCTGATTATGCTGCGATGCAATCGATTTTGCTGTCGTGTGTGCGGGGT
>JAPLGZ010000483.1 GCA_026389895.1 Chloroflexota bacterium
ACGCTTTATCCGTGGTCCTCACCCCTGATTCTTGGTCTGTTTGCCGTGGCTTTTGTCGCTACCGCACTCTTCCTGTTGGTTGAGGCGCGCGTGCCTTCGCCGATTATTGCCCTGGATCTCTTCCGCAACCGCACCTATGCGATTGGGGTGGTGGCCTCGGTGCTCAACGGCGCGGCGTTCTTTGGCGCAGTACGCTTTTTGTCACTGTGTATGGTTAACGTTTTAGGGCTCTAGGCGACCGAGGCCGGTACAGCGCAGATGCCATTAATGGTCGCGTTTGTACTGAGCAGCAATGTTATCTCGCAGGTGGTACAGCGTAGTGGGCGCTACAAATCTTACATGATCGCTGGCTTTGTTCTAATGGTGGCTGGCTTTGCGTTGCTCACGCAGATCAACGTACATTCGACGCTCTGGGATGTCGGCTGGCGCATGTTTATTGTCGGTTTGGGGATGGGGCCAGCCTTACCGTTGCTGAACCTGGCGATGCAAAATGCTGTATCCTTCACCCAGATCGGGGCGGCTACGGCTAGCCGCCAGTTCTTCCAACAGCTTGGGCAGGCGCTTGGTGGTGCGGTCTTTGGGGTGGTGTTAACAACCACGTTGGCCGCCCAGATGCACACAAATTTTGCGCCGATTCTGTCAACAGTGCCGCCTGCTTTGCAAGCCCAGCTAGATCCAGCGCAGTTTAGCCGCAGTGTGTCATCAGCTGAAAGTGGTGGCACCCAAGTTGACTTGGGTGGTCAGATCGCCGCTTCGGTCAGCGCGCCATTTGAAGCGGAACGTAAGTTGGTGACAACCGCCTTGCGCGATGGCAATGCGGAGGCACGGGCTACTCTGATCGCTGGTTTGAACACAACGCCAGCCTTGAAGGAATTATTGGCGCAGTCACCCGTGGGGCAGCCGCCGCTTGAACAAGCCCTGGCCGTCGTAGACCAGGCTGAACAAGAGGTGACCAAAGAAGCGCAAACGCTTGGCGATAAGGTGACCGTTGCGCTTAAGCTCTCATTCGCCAATAGCATCACAAAGATTTATTTTTATGCCCTCTGGCTGGTGGCAGCCGCGCTCCTGCTCATTGCCTTCGGACTACCGGAATTGCCATTGCGCAAGACCAATAGTGCTGAGATCGTGCACGTGTTTGAGTAACCCTTCTGCTGCGGTTGACAAGCGGATAGGGGCGAGCCATGCCTTGCCCCTACCCGCTTGTCTGTTTACCAGAAAAGAAACAAAAATATATGTCACGTACCACGCGTTGGCTGGTTCTCCTGGCGATTCTCGTAAGCGCAGTGATCTTGCGTTTATGGCGAATTACCAGTTTGCCACCCGGCTTTTACCTCGACGAATCTTTCGAAGGTCTGGCCGCCTGGCGTATCCTTACTGATCCCACTTACCGCCCCATTTTTCTATCGGGCAATGGCAACCCACTAGCCCTCAATGCCTATGCCAACGCGCTGATGTTTGCACTCTTTCAAATGTTTGGCGGTGAAATTGGGCCGGTCGCAATGCGCGTCACCGCCGCGTCTTTTGGCGTTCTAGGCGTGGCCGCGCTGTATGGCTTGGCGTATGAATTACAAAAATTGATGAATGCTCGCTTGTCAATCTGGTTCCCATTTTTTGCGGCGGCTTCCCTGGCGTTGATGCGCTGGCATATCCATTTTAGCCGCACTGGGATTGAACCAATCATCGTGCCGTTAATCTGGACCAGTGCCCTCTGGCTGTTATTACGCAGTTGGCGCACAGGTGGTTGGCTCAGTGCGATTGGTTGCGGTGTGATGGTGGCCGCCAGTATGTATACCTATCAAGCGGCCTGGGTGATCCCATTCCTGATGGTGCCGAGTACGCTCTTTTTGTGGTTGGCGCAAACTGAGTCGGGCAAGGTAATATTTTCGATTGGCCAGCTTCGGGGGCGGTTTTTCTCGATTAGTCAGCGGCAAATAATCGGTCTAACGGTTATTATTCTAGTTGCTTTTCTCCTCTTACTTCCTTTTATTCGCTACGCCTGGTATAACAGTGATAGCGTTTTCTTGCGAACAAGCCAAGTGGCGGCGAATGTAGGGACGGACAGCGCGCCAACCTCGACAGTTTGGAATGGCACTAAGCGCACGCTCATGATGTATATCCCGTTTGGCGCGCCTGGGGATGAATCACCACGCCGTAACATTCCAGGTGAGTCGGTCTTAAATTTTTGGCAGGCTCTGCTCTTTTTTATTGGGCTGGGCGTGGCACTTTGGCGTTGGCGTCATCCGGCCTATGCGCTGGTCTTAGTGGGCTTGATTGGTCTATTGCTGCCAGGTGCACTCAGCAATCATGCGCCGCATTTTCATCGTACAGTAGGCGCGGCTGCACCGACCGCACTACTTTGTGCTTTTGGGCTAGACTGGATCTGGCAGTGGCGCGCCGGATTAGCAACCAACCGTCGTTCCTGGTTAGTTGTCACGCGTCAACTAGGGTGGCTCAGCCTGATCTTGTTGGTAATCGGCGGCGCAACTTCGGTGCAAGATTATTTTGTGCGCTGGGCGTCATTGCCCTGGCTCTATGAAGAATTTGATACCGGCGTCTGGCAAGTGGGTCAAAAATTAGCGCAATTGCCGCCCAGTGAGCCGATTTATCTGACGCCGATGGATGTCAACTATCCCACCTTGGCCTTTGCCTTACGCAACCGTGCCCATCCTGCCCCGGTCAGCTTTGACGGCCATCATATTTTCCCGCTGACCGCCGAAGTTTCTGCCCAACCGGAGGTGTACGTGGTACTTGAAGACGGTGACACGCGCACCCGTCTGTTGCTACCCGAACTTTTCCCCAACGTCACAATCCAGCAAGAGATCCGTGATCCGCAAGGCGCGGTTTACGCCCGCTTTTATGCGCGCCCCGCCAACGCCATCCCGCAGCGCCCGCCGCAATATCCCAAGCACGCCGTGCTAGGGGATGGCATCCAGGTGCTTGGCTATGACTTGTATCCAGAGACCGTACACCCTGGCGAGACTCTCTATTTACAAATCCATTGGTTGGTCGATGCGAAGCCGACGGCAAACTGGACTGTGTTCACGCATCTACTTGCCAAAGATGAGGCTGGCAATCTAAAATTAGTCGCAGGCAAAGATAACCCACCCGGCGAAGGCGCCTTGACGACTGATCGCTGGCAGCCTGGCTGGCGCGTCTTAGATGAATACCAGATTCAGTTGCCGGCGGACATGCCGCTGGGTGACTATGCATTGGAAATCGGTTTATACCAAGCGAACGGTGAACATTTGCCAAGCCAGGGTACAGGCGTGCCAATGGGCCAGGTAAAAATTAAATGATCTCTGGCGCGGGCTGTTCGGTGACAATGCTTGCCGTATACGATAAATTTGTTTAGCCAAGTGGATACACAGGAGAATACATGAGCAATGAAAAAGAGCATCGGCTGCTCCAAATCGAAGCGCTGCCCGACTATCCGATAGACATTGGCCGCGCTTTGTGGACGCTTGAAGATACGCGCCGTCGCACCAAAGATCATTTGCAAACCATGTCATCACCAATCCTTGACTGGCGAGGATCAGAACGGGACAATACGATCGGTACGTTGCTCTATCATATCGCCGCTATTGAACTGGATTGGCTCTACAGCGAAGTGCTTGAGCAGGAAATCCCGGCAGAATTCGAGGCGCTTTTTCCCCAGGATGTCCGTGAAGAGAACGGGCAACTTACCTTTTTCGCTGCCCCTGATCTTGGCAAACATATGGCTCGGCTTGATACGACGCGGGCTACGTTGTTAGCGGTGTTTCGTCAGATATCGGTGGAGGATTTTCGCCGTCTGCGCAAGTTGGCCGACTACGATGTAACGCCGGAATGGGTGATCCATCACCTGTGCCAGCACGAAGCCGAACACCGCGGCCAGATCATCGAGATCCGCCGGTTGGCCGAGCGGGCGATCTTTTGAAGTGGGGGCAATGGTGTGTGCATCATCCATTCCACACGGCATTGCCACGGGTTGTTTAACAAATAGCGCCGCAGAAATATCCGCTACCCAGAGGAAATTCAATTTGCCTTGTTATTGTGTTTCTCTGTCTGCGCTGTGTCCGCTTTTTCTGTGCGATCTTTGTGTAATAGTTTTTCATACTCTTTTGAAGCTAAACTGTGGACAATCAACAGTTCGACCTTTTCGGTCCGGCATTTAAGGCCAATCCCTATCCCACCTATGCCGCGATGCGCCAAGCACAGCCGCTTTGCCAGCGAGATGCCGCCAATGGAAAATCGATCTGGTTTGTGACGCGTTATGCCGATGTGGCGGCGATTTTGCGCGATTCGACACGCTTTGTGAAGAATGTTCAAAATACGATGACGGCGGACGAACGCGCCGCACTGCCACCTGTACCCCCCTTGATTGGCCTGCTGAGCAATCACATGCTCAACCTGGATGCCCCTGATCACACGCGGTTGCGCACCCTGGTCAACAAAGCCTTTACCGCGACCGTTGTGAACCAAATGGCCGGGCGCATTCAAACGCGTGCCGACCAATTATTGGATAAAGTGCAGGCGCGCGGCGCTATGGATTTGATCAACGAATATGCGTATCCTCTGCCAATCCATGTGATCGCCGAACTGCTTGGCGTTCCCACTCGCGATCAACATCGTTTTCGGCAATGGTCAGATGTATTCGTCACGCCTTCGGTCAACATCCACCGGCAAACCAAGAAATATTTGAAGACGAAACGACTGATGGAGGATTTTACCGCCTATTTTCGGCAGATCTTTGCTGATCGCCGGCAACAGCCCCAGGCGGATTTAATCACTTCGTTGCTGCAGGCCGAGGAGCAGGGGGATAAGCTAAGCGAAGAGGAATTGTTTAGTATGATGATTCTGTTGATCGTCGCCGGCCATGAGACCGTGGTCGATTTGATCAGCAATGGCATCTTTGCGCTTTTGCAGCAACCCGCTGTATTGACCCAATTACAGCACCAACCTGAACAACTGGACGCGGCCATTGAAGAGATGGTCCGCTACGATGGTCCAGTCGAACGCGCTACGATGCGTTTTGCGGCGCAAGATATTGAGATGAACGGGCACCTCATTCGGCGCGGCGATGCAGTGAGTTTGGTCTTAGCCGCCGCCGACCGCGACCCTGAGCAGTTTGACGCGCCAGATACCTTTGATCCTGCGCGTCACAACAACCGCCATCTTGGCTTCGGTCTTGGGATTCATTACTGTTTGGGGGCGTCGTTGGGACGATTGGAAGGGCGTATCGCTATCAGTACACTGTTGCGTCGCCTGCCTAATCTCAGGCTAGCGGCGCCCGCTGAGACGTTAAAATGGCGGACTGTGCCAATTTTGCGCGGGTTACAACAGATGCCCGTGGTGTGGGACCGGTAAGGAACGAGTACGCAGGGCGACAGCGGTTACACAGAGTTCGCAGAGAATCACAGAGAAACAACGATAAGTAGATTATCATTCCCTCTGTGTTCTCTGTGCCTTCTCTGCGAACTCTGTGTAATCGCTTTACTTTTTCGGCTTGAGATAAAAGACCGATTTGCCTGTGATCGAAAGGTGATAGGTGCAGGCCGCATCTGTACGATTTTTAACGATCACATAGAAGGTCGATGAACCAGCCTGGCTGCCCGACCAGAGCAGGGTAGACTGATTTAGATTTTTGCTGCTGCCGCTCTTGGGGTCAACGGGCATAAACTTGGGCGAACCGGTGCCAACCGGCCCCAACGAAGGATCATCTTCTTTGGCTTTGAGCCGTTCGGGGGTCCACAACTCAAAGCTGATGCAACTGGCCGAATTCATCATCAACTCAACATAGGCTTGATGGGGTGGATTGTCGGTGCGGGCATTATAGCCGTAGCGAAATTTGTACCAGTGCCACTGGTGCGCATCTAACCCCACCCAGCAATCTAGCGGTGCGCCAGCGTTATCCGGGCCGGTGCTAATACCGGCAAGTGAGGCTATTCTTGGATCCGTTTGGTTCGCCGTGAGACAAGGGCTGGCGCTAGGCGTGGCGGTTGGTGCAGACTGAGCTGATAATGGCTTAACGGCCACCATTGTCAACAACAGACTGACGGTTATTAATTGATAGATTTGCTTGATCTTCATGTTGTTGCATCCTCTTCGAGCGAATTCTGTTACGATAGGCCTGATTGTTCATGCGAACTAAAAAGGCGGCTTGACTCGTTAAAGGTAACGAAATTTAGCTGAGCTTAAAATTCTGCCTCATCCATTATACGCAGATCTTCGCTTCTGGCATAGTCCACACTGGGGCTTTAGAGTGGAATCTACCCGCGCCGATCACAAATATTGCTTTGCTAACAAAGAGAGCCGAAGATTACGCATCTTCGGCTCTCTTTGTTAGTATGAACTTGGTAGAGGCATCGGTCTATCAATCAGGCTAGTTGGACCTGTCATGCCACCTTTGCCTTATTTTGCATTGCTCGGGAAGGAGACAGAAAAGCCACTGATCCAGAGCCGGTAGCTACAAGCCATATCCTTGTGATTCTTGACAACAACATAGAAGGTGGCTGAACCCTCTTGGCTGCCCACCCAGATTAACTTTGCTGGGTTCTGATTTTTGCTGCTGCTGCTATCGCGTTCAATGGCCGCATACTCGGGCGTGCCAGAACCCACGGGACCTACCTTGTCATCGTCGCTGCTGGCGTTCTGGGCTTTGTTGAGCTGATCTTGTGTCCAGACCTCAAAACCGATGCAGCCAGGTGTCTCCATGGATAGCCGGACAGTGGCTGCGTTGGGCGAATCATCCTGATCGGAATTGTAGCCATAGCGGAATTTATACCAATTCGATTTATGCGCATCTAGTGCCAACCAGCAATCCAACGGGGCACCCGCGTTGTCGGTGCCAGTACCAATCATCGGCGCAGCCGTTTCGCTCATACTTTGGGTGCTGCTGATCTCGGTGCTCTGGCTCATGGTCTGTCCAGCGCTTTGCCCAGGTGTAATACATGGGCTAGATGATGGACTGGCCCCCTGGCTCTGGTCTGTACTTGGGGCCGATTGGGCCGAAAGTGGGGCTACAAGACACATCGCCAGCACCATACTGGCAAGTACCGATGTGGCCATAAACTTATATGCTTTTTTAATGCTCATGTTTGTGATCTCCTTCAAGCTGACTAAGTTCTGACTGGCTGAACTTAGGTCTTTCAAAATACTACCTCACTAAAAACTACCCATAACAAAATCAACTTTATGAAATAAAAACTTCCACTACCTACTGTATGCAAATTCTCCCCGCTTGTCGATAGGCCAGGGCTACAAAGCTTGGATATAGAATCGGATACAGGAGATTTCAAGGTTAAAAAGTGGACTTACCTAGACTCGCGCAGAGGAAAGTGGTGATTGTCAAGGTTGCGCTTAATAGACAAAAATCAGCTAGCCACCAAAAAGAGATGTTTGGTGGCTAGCTGAGAAACACTCAGTTGATTATACGCTCATTTCTCCGGTCATTAACTCGCTTATTTAATAGACAACCGGATGATAGAGGTTAGGATCCACTGCTGTTACTGTTATCGCTGTTGCTATTGTCGTTGTTACTGCTGTCGTTGTTGCTGTTACTG
>JAPLGZ010000816.1 GCA_026389895.1 Chloroflexota bacterium
GCAAAGCAACCCCACCCCTCCCCTGGTAAGGGAGGGAGTCGGTTGGTGGACAGAACGATCTGTGAGGGCCTTCCCGCATCAGTTCCTCCCCTTACCAGGGGGAGGTTAGGTGGGGTTATCTGCCATTCGATAATTTCGTGTGTAACGACAAAGCAACCCCACCCGCGCCCAGCGGGCTCCCGCTCCCCTGGTAAGGGAGGGAGCCGTTGGGTGGACAGAGCGATCTGCTATGGCCTTCCAGCATCAGTCCCTCCCCTTACCAGGGGAGGCTAGGTGGGGGTTGCCTTGTCGTTACACAAATTGTCAACCGGCCCTAGCTGGCAGCCAATTCTTGCTTGGCGGCTTCTTCGAGCAACGGTTGCATGGTGGCGTTGTAATCATCCATCGTCATCTGACCGAGCAAGACACTTTGCCAGTTGCGCACAAAGGCATCGCGCACCTGCAAGTTGATATGGGTATTGCCCCAACTGTTGACATACCAGAAGGTGGAATCGGGCAGTACAGCAAATTCTTCCATACCCTTGGGCAACGGCACGTCCTTGATGTTGGGCACCAGGCTGGCGTTTTCGTTCATCAACTTGCCCAATGTTTCTGGTTTAGAGAGGAACATCAGCCAGTCGATCGTTGCCGCCAGTTTGTCACCAGTGTTATAGGCCGGGATCTGGAAGAGCAGATAACCCGCAATGAAGACAGCCTGGGTGGGCTTCTCGGTGGCCGCATCGGACATCGACTTGGGGATGACCGGGATCGGGAAGCTGCCCCACTCGAACTTTTCTTTGGCCGTCGCCATGTCTTTGATCAAGTTGGCGTTTTCCCAACAGCCCGTGAAGCGCGTCGCAGCCTGGCCCGAGAGGAAGAGTTGATACCCCTGATCATCGCCGCCGCTAAAGGCGCCTTCTGGGGCATATTTCCACAATTCGGTGGCAATCTTCATACTATCCTGGTATTCTGGGCTGGTAATCGCATATTTACCATCCTTGACAAATTGCGCCACCTGTTTGGGCAACGGGTTGGACTCCACACCGTCGGCCATTTGCTTGAAGAGATCGTACATAATCTGGTTGGCCGCTGGATCGAAGGTCCAAACCGCATAGGCCAGGCTGTGGTAGTCCGCCAACGGGATGACGCCAGCATCTTTCAGTTTCGCAAAGGCATCTAACATTTCTGGCCACTTGGTGGGTGGTTGCACACCATGTTTCTCAAAAAGTCCCTTGTTGTAGAAGAACCAGAGCGTTGTGTTGTCGAGGCCGAGCCAGGCCGTCTTGCCATTCGATTGCCGTTCCGATGGCATGACAAACTGATCACGCCAGGCTTTGTTGCCCTGGACATAGGGATTAGGGAGTTCGAGAAAATCGTCGTAGAAATTGACCAGGCCAGCCTTCATCCACTTTTCGATCAAATAGGTCCAGTTGCCAAAGAGCAGATCGGGCCCATCTTTGGCCACCAAGCGGCGCTCGGTCCACTGTTGTGAATCAATGCCCTGATAATCAACCGGCGTGTTCTCAATCTTGAAGCCCGTATGCGAGGCCTCCCACTGCGCGATCAGGGATTTGAGCACCTCACCCGCTGTGCCCTTGGCATAGTCGCGATGGTCGATGTGGATAACGATGGTCTCCTTGACGGGCACGCCAGCCTCACTGGCCGGGGCAACCGGCGCGCAGGCCGCCAACGCCAGGCCAGCCGCACCAATCCCCATCGTCTTGAGCATCTGGCGTCGCGATAAACTCGCCCGCAAAACCAACTGTTGGTCTTTCATTCTGTTTCCTCCTCTTGGTTTCCTGTAAAAAAATCTTGAGTACACAAGCACTGGATGCCAAAATGACTACATATGACACTACGCTGCTGAATCACCTCCTTTCCGATTCGCCGTTTAAACGTTAGCAACCCCGCCCTCCCCTGGTAAAGGAGGAACCGTTTGGTGGACAGAAGATCTAACTTTGTCTATCCCTAATCAGACCCTTCCTTGTAGGGTAGGGAAGGGTCTGGGCGCAGGCGGGGGAAGCCTTTAGGTACAGGGGCAGTGGAACGACGCTCGACCAAATGGGTGGGGAGCATGATCCGTTGGAGCGTGGGATGCGTCCGGTCTGCCTCTAGCAACATCTGAATTCCAATCTGCCCGGCCCTGTAGCTGGGCAGATGAATGGTGGTAAGCGGCGGCGATATAAAACTGGCATAGGGAATATCGTCCATGCCCACCAGCGAAAGATCGTTAGGCGTCCGCAATCCGCCTTCGGCAATGGCCTGGAGCGCCCCGAGCGCCATCAGATCATTGGCAGTGACAAAGGCCGTCGGTGGGTTGGGCAAAGCCAACAGGGCGCGGGCAACCTGATAACCACCAGCCGCCAAAAAGTCGCCGCCGCATTCGAGCATTGGATCAACAGGAATGGCCATTTCCTGTAAGGCCTTGTGATAGCCCTGCGCACGCCAACGTGACGAAGGATGATCGGCAATCCCACCAATATAACCGATCCGGCGATGGCCCAGTTGGAGCAGGTGGGTGGTCGCCGCATAACCCGCCGCTTCCCAATCAAAGTTGATCAGCCCAATCACGTTGCGATGCGGCGGCTGTGCATAATCCATCATCACCAGCGGTGTATCGCCACAGGGGAGTTGGCTGAGCCGGCTATCGGGCAAAGGTTCAGACGTAATTAAAATCCCATCCACCCATTGGCGCACGAGCGTATCCACTTGTGTGGGCAGATCCAGCCCATCGGGCGCCGCTCCGAGCACCAGTAACCCGTGCCCCGCTTCTTGCGCGGTCTCAATCGCGCCACGCGCCAGTTCGCTGGAAAACGGGTTGGAAATATTCGAAACGATCAGGCCAAGCGTACCCGTGCGGCGCGTGGAAAGGCTGCGCGCCACATTGCTAGGCCGGTAATTGTGCTGCTGAATCACCTGTTGCACCCGCTCACGCGTCGCCAATGCCACATTGTCATTGTCGTTCAATACATTAGAGACCGTGCCCACCGAAACACCAGCCTCGCGGGCAATTTGTCGAATCGTCGTCATAGGCAAAAGCGCTTCACACATTTGGTTTGAACCGGTTCAAATTAGCCTAAAAAGAAAACCGCTCCATGTAATCGATCATGCGCCACTCTTCTCACTTAAAAATATCTAGCTTGGAAAAATAGGGGATTGGGAGCAATAAAGTCAATTAGCTTAATTTTATATGCTACTTAGCACGTACAACATACAGCTATAAATTAGCACAGTTCTAAAAAACTGTCAATCGGCTTAAAAACCCTAAGCTATGTCGCCACAGGGATTTTGCGCAGGGATAAATCCCGCGGCTGACAATAAAAAGTCGCCTCAGCGACTAAGCGTCTAGTGGGCGCAACTGCCCACGTTCAGGGCTCAAGGCCATTTGCCCCCATTGGGAGGGCAATGACGCTAACAAAAATTTAATGTATTATATATTTTAAACTTACATCCCGGCCCTATACTCAAGTTATCGGGCTAGACCATCGGGTTTGCGACAGAAAGGATTATGCCACTCATGGACGCTTTGCATATTCTTTTGGTTGAAGACGATGAGATTGATGCGGAAGTCATTCTTCGTGGATTCCGCTGTCAAGGATTTGAGCCACTGATTACGCTTGCCCAGAACGGCCTGGAGGCGCTGGCCTTGTTGCGCGATCCTTTGGCGCGTCCCCATCTTGGCCATCCCCACGTGATCCTTACGGACATCAATATGCCTTTGATGAACGGCTTGGAGCTACTCCAAGTCTTGCGAGACGATCCCAACTTGCGGCGTTCGGTCGTGTTTGTGCTCAGTGGCTCCGCCCTGGAAGTGGATCGGCGCGCGGCCTATGCGCAACAGGTGGCGGGCTACCTGTTGAAGGCCGACCTTGAGCAAAATTTGCCACAGTTGACTCGGCTGCTGGCATGTTATGGTTCGATTGTCCAATTTCCTGCCGAACTCAACGTTCAGACTGGCGCGCCAAGTGTGGCAGTGGCCGTGTTGGCTTAGGCGCTCACCTTACGCATGATGGCGCAGACAGCAAGAGTTTCAACCCAACAAATTATTAATTTTACGGGTGTCAAACAACGACCAAAGCGAATAGACAAAACAATGAAAACGCAAGGAAATTCCTCGTTGCGCCTTCTGCGGTTGAAAGTTTTGAAGTGATTAAATCTTACTCATCGCCAGCTTTTCCTTTGTATCTTTTTTTATGACCTGAAAAGTAATTTCCCTTCTATAAGCCATCTATAAAAATAAATATTGTTTACGAAATCATGAATCCGCAGGCCAATGGGTGACTGGAAGGGGAAAGAGAAATGGGCAGTCAGCTGCTCCCAATTTTGTTAGTGGAAGACGATGAAATCGACCGCGAAATGTTCATCCGTTGTCTAAGTAGCCAGAAAGATCGGCTAGAAATTACGCCAGTTTCGGACGCGACTGCGGCGCTGGCCATTCTGCGGGGCCAGCCAGGGCAGCCATCCCTGAGCAGACCCTATACCATTCTGCTGGATCTTGGCCTACCAGGCATGAGTGGCTTTGAATTTTTGCAGATTGTGCGTCAAGATCCGGCCCTCAGCACGAGTACAGTCTTTATTCTCACCGCCTCGGACAATCCCGCAGATCGCGCGACCGCCGCCCATTACCATGTGGCTGAATATCTCTTGAAAGACCGTCTCGATGCTCAATGTAGCCAACTGGTAAAAATACTGGAAACCTACCAGCAGAACAATTTCTTCGCCATTCCAACTAAAATTCACCCGTAAAGCCTGGCACAGCGAATAGCAGCTACGAGCGCGCCCGCCAACCGTTTTTATGCGCTATGCCGAAGGTGCGATAATGAGCGAGGAAATTCCGGATCATGAGCTACGCAACGCCGAGTTTACTCGCTGCGCGGTCAGCCAAAGAAAACAAAGAGGGTAAGATGACGAAGACAGAGCTGCAAGCCTGGATCGACATGGCCAAGACGAAGCCGCAAGACGAAGATGGCCCTGGCCTGAACATAGCCGACACCTGGATTTCGCCGGTCGCCAAATATTTCTGCATGGCCATCCCGAAGGCGGCCTGTAGCAAGATCAAGATCGTCCTCCAGCAACTCGAAGGGTTCCCACTGCCAGCCGATCCCCTGCACGTCCACTACCGCGCCACGCCAGGTCTCCGTTTTGTCTCCAGTATCGCCGATTTCAGCACGGCTGAGGCGAGCGAAATCCTGACCGCCGACGATTGGTTTCGCTTCACCTTTGTGCGCAACCCCTACGCCAGGCTTTTTTCTGCGTACAAATCGCAGGTCATGGATCTCAGTTCGCCCTATATTGGTTTTCGCGAGGCCATTCGCCAGCAAGCCGGTTATCCGACACCGGTTGGCACACCCTTAGGGAAGGTGGGTTTTGCCGATTTTGTAAAATACATCGCGACGCAACCAGATGAGCAACGGGATGGCCATTGGAAATCGCAGACCGGCAGTTTGCATCTCGATGCCATCCGCTACGATTTCATCGGGCGTGTCGAAACATTTGAGCAGGACTTCAGAACAGTATTGCAGCGGTTCAACGCTCCAGCCGCCCTGTTGGTCACCCTGGCCGAACGCGTGAACACCACCGCCCAACTCCCGCTCGCCGCCGCCTATCACAAAGAATTAGCCGACCTCGTCTACAGCATCTACCAGGATGATTTTGAGACGTTTGGTTATGGGCGAGATAGTTGGATGTTTATTGACTGAGACGGCTCCCATAATCACTTTTTTACTCTGAAAGATTTCTTTACAAGGCCGATTCATCAAAATTCCTACAGAATTCCTTCAGCTTGGAGAATCTGCTGCACTTCGGCTAGAAAGTGCGACAATGTCACAGCTTGATTACCTTCTGCAGAGAAGTCATGGATATCCGGTGTGTGATGGGGGTGGCGATGCCATATGCCGCCTTCACAATCACGCCCATAGATGCGCGCCCGATTCAAAACCAGGGTAAAACTGAAAAGCTCTTTTTGAACGTTGGCATAGATTTGGATAAAACATTCCGCATCCACATGCAGGCGCAGTTTGACAGCATAATCGGCTCTGTCTACTGTGACAAGCGATTGAATAAAGGCCCACTGGGCAGCAACCTCCCGTACATCGCGCTCAAAATCAGCCGCGGTCACATGGT
The DNA here is from genome assembly GCA_026389895.1 of Chloroflexota bacterium. GTDB lineage: Bacteria > Chloroflexota > Anaerolineae > Caldilineales > Caldilineaceae > JAPLGZ01. Next base: position 6,103 of record JAPLGZ010000816.1, read on the forward strand.
AACTCACACAGTGCCTCGCAACTCCGCCAACTGGCGTTCCATACTGCGAATGCCGTCTACCGCCAGGTCCCAATCCTGGTGGTCACTCTCCACTTCAAAGGAGTAATTAAGTTCCTTGATCAGCGCACGCGTTTCGAATTCATCCAAAGACATGCCATATTTCTCACGAAAAAGGCGATCACTCAATTGATAGCGCGCCAGGCGGCGACGTAATTCCCCTTGAGCCAGGTGCGCTATCTGTGCCTCAATCGTGACATCTGGCTCCAAGGCTTCAAGCACGCCAAGCACTCGCTCAGAAATTGCAATTTGTCCCATCACGCCGCTCTCCTTTCGAATAGTGTCAACGAACTGAGACTGGATATTCAGCTCATTTCTGATTATATCATATGCTTACCCTGACCTAGCCAGAAACATGCGGTTCACACAAAGCCACCAAGAGAAAACTCAATTGTTGTTCTTTGTCTCTCTGTAGAGTGACTGTGTACGCTTTTAGCCCCGCCGTACACAGACCGGAGAATCTTCTTCGACCGCCAACTACGCCTCTTTGCCCAGCGGTCCAAGGCAATGCCGCCTTTTTATAGCTTGCCTGCCTCAGTTTATAAAATCCAGCACAATTACTTCCCAAAATATATGCACGAGCGAAGGATTTATACTAATAGAAGTTACGCAGTTGACGATGGGGTAAGGTGTAAATGGGCTGAGCAAAATCAGCGCAGAGAGCTTAACGGCCAATCGCCAGTTTAACCTCGAACCAGGAAAGACCGTGATAAAAACAAAAAGCTTCAAGGCGCAGAAAGGTGCGCCAAGCGAGGCCTATAATTGCATTGCGTCCGGCGCAGACAAGCTTGTGACTTTTCAACGCCACAAAATCGTTTGATACTGCAATGATAGGTTTCAATCTGCCAAGCGTTCTCGGTTAGCCGCAAACAGGTGAAGTTCGGTCATGGTCAGATCATTGGTGGCCCAGTAAAAGGGTGCAGATCAAGTTAGTTCAAACTCTCACTCCGCTTGGACTAATTTCTTGGGGCAGATCACTTCGCGGAAGGTGAAAATTTTAAAATAATGATCTAAAGTATTCATCAAAATTTTCTAAAAAATTAGAATATGACATAGATCAGAAGGAAATAGTAGGAAGCGGGTTATGGGTAAATAAAATACAACCTCAATACAAAGGTGTTGTCGCGTCTGTTTGCTCAGCCAGAGTAGAAGTAACCTCGGAAGAATGATCAAAATGTCTACGCACGATAAATTTCTCTTCACAAGATCCACGGTCGCATTACTTTTCCATCAGGCGCGCCAGCAACTCGCGCGCAGGTGCAAACTCTGGCGCGGCGGCGATCACCTGTTGCCCGGCTGCGATGGCCTGCTCTGTTTGCTGTAAACATTCTGCGGCACGCGCTACGTACCAGAAGGCGCGCCAATGGGTGAGGTCAAGGGCAATGGCGGCCTGGTATTCATCGAGCGCCTGGGCTGGTTTGCTTTGGTGTTCCAGGATCAGGCCCGCCCATAAACGCAGGTGGGCGTCGGCGGGATAGGCGTTGCGATAGTGGATCACGCCGCCTTCACCCCCTTGGAGCAGCGGGGAGGCTTGGGCAATCCTGGTCTCGGCACTGAGGAGATCGGGCCAGGCAGTTCCGTGGAGGCTTGTGGCAAAGTCGCCGGCTTGATCCCCAAACGCCTGGACAAATTGTTCGGCGGGGGTGTTGCCCTCACCTGTCCAATGGCGCAGGCGTTTGGGGTATGCCAGCATCTGCTGATAAATGCCGGCCAGCTGCTCGATGATCGGCTGGGGATCAAACGTGGCGCGGGCAAATTGGCGGGCGTTCTGGCCCAACCGCTGCCGTTCGGCTGGGTGGTGATACAGATATTCAAGCGCCTGTTGATATTCACGTTCTGTATGCACCACCAGGCCGGTCTGCTCATGCTGCACCAGCGTTGCTAACCCAGCATAGGGGAAAACGACCGGTGGAATGCCCACCCACATCGCTTCTTGCAAGGCCCTTTCACTGGTCGCAAAGGTGTCTTCGCACAAGGGATAACCAAAGAGATCGAGTTCTTCCAACACCGTCAGAATCTGATGCACGTAGCCGCGAAAATCAAACCGGTCCGATGCCCCGAGGGTGGCCGCTTGGGTGGCTAGCGTCTGCTCGATCCCGCCCCCACAGACCACAAAGCGGACATTGGGGATCGCCACGCCAGCGCTCATGGGAACATAGCGGGCGTGCATTTTGGCGAAATTGACGGAGCCAATATACCCCACATTGAATGTTGCATGGGCGCGCGGCTGATAACCGGCTAAGCGCTCGATATCGAGCGGGCTATAGAGCAACTGGGGCGCCAGGGCCGGATAGTAGGGTTGTGACGCGCGCAGCGCTGGCAAGGAGAGAGTGCCGGGCGCCTTGACCAGAAAGTGATCGGCAAAGGCGACCAATGCTGGGGTGATTACCTGGGGCGCGCGGTGACCGTAGATGGTGGCCCAGATCAGCAGGCGCAGCGGCGGCAGCTCGGAACGGAGAAATTCGTAGATCGCAGGATTATTCCAGAAATGGACTACGACAATATCGGCGGCGGCCAATGCCTGTTGCAAAGTTTGGTTGTCCGGTTGGCGCTGGACGATAATTCCCGCTTTTTGGGCGAGCCACAAGGTCATTGGCGAAGCGGCTGCTTCCAGGGCGCAGACCGTATGTTGTTGGGGTAGACCGAGCTGGGCGGCCATCTTCACCGCGGCGATCAGGGCGCGATCTGGCCCGGCGCCGGCGAAACGTTCGATGATATGCAGGATCGAGATCATCTAGCCAGCCCCCGGCGCGCCATTGCCCAAAAGGCGCCGGCGCACAAGCGAACGGCGCGTCAAGGCCAATAACTCACGCCGCGCCATTGGCAAATTGCTGGAAAGATTCCCTTCGTGGATGCGCTTGCGTAGTACCACCTGGGGCAAAATAGCCAGCGGCCAACCGGCA
>JAPLGZ010000307.1 GCA_026389895.1 Chloroflexota bacterium
AATACCGCCGAGCCCACAAGGCCGGTAACCACACTGGTCGGTTAAAATGTCGGCTTGTGAGGGCAGGTAGTCGTAAGTAATGGCCCATGTGGATCAAGGTAAGGCTTTTATCGACCAATCGTGCCGGTTGAAACCGGCACCTGCTACAGAAAACCGGTTAAAACCGGTTGGCCTGGCCCGTGATTGTGTGGTCGCCAGTGCGTTTTTGCGCAATTTTTGTACCAGCCGGTGAATTCATTCACCGGTGCAACATTGTCCATTATTCCCTGACCTTGATCCACATGGGTGATGAACCTTGATGGCCCTACCTGCTAAGAGATAACTGACGCATCTTTACGCAGAAAGAGGTGGGAAGGCCGAAACAGCTCGCTCTGTCCCCCTCCCTTCCCAGGGGGGCGGGAGCCTGCCGGGCGCGCGTGGGGTTGCTTTGCCGTCAACCTGAAGGCCACCGCCACCCCCACCTAACCTCCCCCAAACAGGGGAGGAACTAAGGTGGGAAGGCCGAAATAGATCGTTCTGTCCACCAAGCGGCTCCCTCCCTGTTTGGGGTGGGGTGCCTGTGCCATGTTATCGGCTAGCAAGCATCATTCGCTTACACTGTGCAGATTGGCCTGATGTAGGATGAAGCTAGGAGCTTGGCGTCGTAATCCTAACCGTTGTGCCATCACCGGGGTGCGACTGGATTTCTAGGCGCCCGCCGAAAAGTGCTAAGCGCTCGCGCACACTGTAGAGACCAAAACCGCTGGCGCGGCTCATCCGGGCAACCGTCTCTGCATCAAAACCTCGGCCGCTATCTTCGACCTCAATCACCATTTCGTTGTTACAGCGAAAGAGTCTGATCTGCGCTTTTAAGGTGCCGGCGTGTTTGACAATGTTAAATAACAATTCGCGCACAAGCTGGAAAAGCAGCACGCGCAAGTCTTCATTGGGCGCCTGACAGCTGTCATCACAATCTAAGGCGACTTGGAGTGCATGGGTCTCATGCATCTGGCTTGCCAGCCAACGGAAAACCGCAGCAAGCCCTTCATCTTTCAAAACTGGGGGGCTTAATTCTACCGTCAGTGTGCGGGTGGCTTGAATGGCCGCCCTGACTAAAAAATCAATCTCTTCGACATGCTCTCGGACCTCAGAGTCTGGGCTCGGCGCCGCGTCTAGACCAATCAGGTGCGCACGCATCTGAACACCATATAACATCTGTTGCACATTATCGTGGAGGATCTGAGAGATGCGTCGGCGTTCGCGCTGTTCGGCCAGCGTCAGAGCCGAGGCTAATTCGCGGACTTGTTGATTCTTTTCTTCCAGATCGGCCGCCTGGATCACGAGTCGGCGTTGTTTCTCTTCTAATTGAATGCGCAGCGCTACTTTTTCGATGGCATTGGTCACCGCATGATCAAGTGATGCGCGCGAAATGTGGTCCTTAACCAGATAATCTTGCGCCCCTTGTTGCATCGCCTTGACAATGACTTCTGGGCTCTCCTCGCCGGTTAGTACAACCACAGGAACATTTTGGCGGACACAAACCGAAAGCACCTCAAAGCCATCCACGTCTGGTAGACGATAGTCGAGGAGAACACAATCGGGCCGCAAGTCGTCTATCATCTGGAGGGCCTGATGGCCCGTGGAGGCATCATAGACAACATAGGGCGCGTGATAGCTTGTCAATAGACTGCCCGTATTTATGCCATAATCGTGGCGCAGCAAGCGATGCACCACTTCGCGATCAACATCGTCATCCTCAATCAAAAGCACTTGAATTGTATGGTCGGTCATGCAGCAGCCTCAGACGGAAATTCGACAATACGCCAATACATATCGAGCATCGTGATTAAATTAATAAAATCTTCGCCGACTCGCGATTTTAAAATATAGCCAGCAATCTGTTCATTGTAAGCTGCCACCACATCTTCGTCGCGACTAGAGGTGGTGATCACGAAGACAATACTATGCTTTAACGCCATGTCCTGACGTAATTCTTGTAAGAACTCAACCCCGTTCATGCGTGGCATGTTGATGTCTAGGAGGATGATGTAAGGGCGCGGCAAGCGTACGTAATCACCTTCACCGCGCAAGGCGCGGAAGGCTTCAATCCCATCCGGCACAACGGTAAATGCATTGCCGATTTTTTGTTTGCGAAAGGCCCGGACAATCGCTTCCGCATCTACGTCATCGTCCTCTACCAACAACATTTGAACACTTTGTACAGCCATGAACACACCTCAAGAATATCCTTCCACATTCGTCATTGACGCCATTACATGTTTAGATCTGGGTGCGTACATTGTGCTCATCGGTTTGCTCCTTTGGGTCTACTTTGCCCTGTGCACTGCCCCATCGGCACCCATAAAATTGGCCACGCATGTTGTCAAATGAATAAGCATTTCCACTCTTTAGTATAGCATAAGGTTACAAGGCTAACATTAATTGAGCATTAAACGGTATTGATGGTCTAGCGCCTAAACCAGTGTGCTCAACTCAGGTTAGGTTTTGGGCCACGTAAAGCGAAAAGTTGCTCCGCGATCCGGTGCTGCTTCGACCCAGATGGTGCCACCACGACTTTCGACCGTCTTTTTCACAATCGCCAACCCGACACCGCTGCCTTCCACCTGGTCGCGCGGTTTTAGGGTTTGGAACATTTGAAAAATTCGTTCGTAGAATTGTTCAGGAATACCTGGCCCATCGTCTGTAATGCTAAATTCTATACTCGCCCCTAAATCACGCACTGCGATCTGGATTCGGCCATCAGGCTGGTCGTGATGTTTGATCGCATTGTTGATCAAATTCCGCAATACCAGCTCTAGCGGCACGCGCGCGGTGGTTAATTCTGGCATTTCGGCAGGCGCGGTAATGGTAAAACGCTCGGGTGGGGCGAGCAATTTGAGGATATCGGCGATGAGCGCACCGGTGTCTACCACTTCTGGGGTCTCTTCCATCCGGCCAATGCGCGAATAAGCCAACAGATCGTCGAGCAATTTTTCCATGCGGTTGACGCGACCATGCAATTTGGCCAGGTGCTCTTGCGATTTTGCCGGTAGGCTGTCGCCCGCGTCCTGGCTAATCCAGTGGGCCAGGTGTTCAATGGCACGCAGGGGGGCTTTGAGGTAGTGCGAGGCCACATAGGCGAACTGATCTAATTCCTGATTGCGATGGACCAATTCTTGGGTGCGCTGCTGTAGTTCAGCTGTACGCTCGGTCACACGCTGTTCTAATGTCTCGTTAAGCCGCTTTAATTCCGCTTCCTGGTGTTTCAGCTCGGTGATCTCGACCACAAGAATCCCAACCGCCATGGTCGTGCCGCCAGCCTTTACCGGATAGAAACTGATCATCCAATCGCGCTGCGTACCCTCGGCGATGATGGCCAGGCCGTTGACTTCTATATTATAGATGCCCCGCTCACTGGCAAAGACCTGATCAATGTTGGCAATCACCCACTCGGATGTGCTTGGCAATACTTCGCGGATCGTCCGGCCTAGATAGGCTGCCACTGGCAAGTGGTAGAGATCGGCCAGCGTTTGGTTGATGCGCAGGTGTCGATATGCTCGGTCGAAGAACGCGAAGCCAAAAGGGGCATTATCCAGCAAAGATTCGAGGAGCGCCAACAACTCGGCCTGTTGCTGCTGGGCCGCCCGCAAAGCCAGTTCACCTGCCTTGCGGGTTGAAATATCTTCGAGCACAGCGATAAAATATTGGGGTGCGCCGGTCGTCGGTTCTCGTTGCAAAGAGACCGTGAGATTGGTCCAGATCATCGCGCCATCTTTGCGCAAGTAGCGCTTTTCCATGGAATAGGTGGCGATCTCGCCCGAGAGTAAGCGCTGGTTACTTTGCAGATTCTCCCCTAAATCATCTGGGTGGGTGATGGCGTAAGGCGTCAGTTGGAGGAGCTCGGCGCTGCTATAGCCATAGATCTCACAGCTGCGTTGATTCACGCGCAGAAATCGGCCATCAATCGAGACATGGGCTAGACCGACGGCGGCCTGCTCAAAGGTGCCGCGGAAACGGGCCTCACTCACCCGTAGGGCATCTTCGGCCTGTTTGCGTTCTGTAATGTCGGTGACGAGCGTATAGAACCCCTGGGTTTGTCCATCGCTAGCAATGTGGGGCGTATAGGTGAAGAGAAAGATCACGGGCTTGCCATCGCGCCGGTGCGTCTGGACTTCAAACGTCACGGTTTGGCCAGCCAGCGCCGCGGCAATGTAGGGGCGCGCATGCGCATCTGTGGCTTTGCTGACAAAATTGCTAAGTTTGTGGCCAATGATCTGATCCCGTGGGCGCTCAAACCAGCGCTCATAGGCGGCATTGACAAATTGATAACGCTCTTCTCGATCAATGTAGGCGATCAAACTGGGCACCGCATCGGTGATCAAGCGCAACTGCTCTTCGCTGCGCCGGAGTGCTTGTTCGGTGCGCGCTTTTTCGATGGCGTTCCAAGCCAGTGTCGCCACGGCTTCTACAAGGCCTACTTCGTCGGCGCGCCAAGCACGCAGCGTCGCTTGCTGCACGGTCAAGGTGGCCACCCACCGATCTTCCCGTAGGCAAGGCGCGGCGATGATCCCCTGTATGTCCAAGCTTTGCAATCTCTCCACAAGCTCAGGCGACAGACGCGAATCGGTGGTGGCGTCTGTAATGATAATGGTCTGCCCGGCGCGCCCGGCGTCGATCAAGACCGGCGCCAATTCTGCGGCTAATGGACGCGCCCCCTCGAGCCTGATTGTCCCATCCGCGCGCCAGTCGTGTTGTCGCGTGATATAGCCCGCGTCCAGATCGATTTCATTGAGCGAGCAGCGCGCTACCTGTAAGTACGTGCCCAGTGTGCTGAGCACGATTCGGCCGATTTGGGTCGGTTCTGCGGCGAATTGCCGAATGTGGGCGCTTAGTTCATTGATAAATTGTTGATTGTTGCGTGTCCGCCGGGTTTCTGTGATATCGCGCACGGCGCCGATAATGCGCACGACGCGCGCTGTATCATCCAGCAAGGGGCGGGCGTAGCCGCGTAGCCAACGGGTTTCGCCACTTTTCGTGATAATCCGATAGATGCGGTCGTCTGTCTGGCCTGCCCGCAAAATTTTCTGCCGCTCCTCAATGACGGCGTGGTCGTCAGGATGAATGGTCGAGCGCCAACCGTCGATCTGTTCAAACTCGGTAAGGGTATAGCCCGTGATCTGTTCCAGCGCCCCGGCGACCCATTCGAAGCTAATTTTGTCATCGGCTTCCAGGCGTAGCTCATAGGCAAGATCAGAGCTTAATTCGGAGACAATCCGGAACCTTTCCTCGCGCACGCGCAACGCTTCTTCGGCTTGCTTGCGCTGGATAAATTGCCCGATCATCCGGCCAATCGTCATCAACATCTCAATCAAAGAAGACTGGTCAGGCGTCAAGCGTTGGCGCGAAAACCATTCCAACACCCCAATACAAAGATCGCCGCCAAGAATAGGAAAGGCAAAGTCAGTGCGAAGACCCAGCACAACGAGGCCTGCGTCGCGCCCCGCGTTGACGCCTGAGAAGTTGGCTTCTTGGGTAAGATCCGTCACCCAACTGGCCTGTTTTGTTTGCCAGACGCGGCGCGCGAGACTGTCGCCCGCCCCAATGTTCAGCGGTTGGGGCTGGCGCAAAATGTCAGTGGGCGGCGTTGCTTGGTCCCACGCGGCTTGCGGTTCGATGATCGTTGCTGTTGCGTGGCTGGCGCTGCAGATCAGCTGTTGGTGCGCGGCGTCTGGTTGCCAAAAAATGCAGAATTCGGCTTCCAGATGAAACGCTAACGCTGGCAATAACTCGCCCATCGCCGCCTCAAGCGTTGTTGCGGTCGCTAGCACGCGCGTGACGGCTTGTTGGGTGGCCAGTTGTTGTTCGACTTGTTTGCGGTCGGTGATGTCAATGCAACTGCCCGTATAGCCGAGCAGTTCGCCCGTGGCGGCAAAGTGCGGCGCCCCGCGATCCATCATCCAACAATACTCACCGGTCTTTTTGCGTAGGCGAAAGTCGATCTCAAACGCCTGCTGGCGAGCAAAGGCTTGCCGGTAAATATCGTTGTAATGCACGGAGTCGTTTAGGTGGATACCTTCGACCCATCCATCACCCAATTCCTGGGCCAAGCTACGGCCTGTAAAGTCTAGCCATTTTTTATTAAAAAATGTACGCTTTCCGGCCGGATCAGCCACCCAGATCATGGAAGGTATTGTATCGATGAGGGCATGAAAGGGCCCTTCGTTGATTGAGGGAAATAATGGTATCAAATAGTCTCCGGCATTCATCGCACGCTATGGTTCATCGCCATGCCTGGGGTTGCCAACCCCTACACCAGTGATTAAACGTTTTATTTGGGCCAGGTAAAGCGGAATGTCGCGCCTTGCCCGATATCGGATGTCACGCTGATTTGGCCACCACGGCTTTCTACGATCTTTTTAACGATGGCCAAACCCATGCCACTGCCTTCGACCTGATCGCGCGGTCTTAGCGTTTGGAACATCTGAAAGATGCGCTCATGGAATTGTGGCGCAATCCCTGGCCCATTATCGGCAACCGCAAATTCAACAAAGTCACCGCAATCATGCGCGGTGATCTGCACATGGCCATGTATTGGCTCATCCTGTCGGTTGTGACTTTGCACCGTATGATGTTTGATGGCGTTGTTAATCAAGTTCCGCAACACGAGTTCCAACGGCACGCGTTCTGTATTTAAAGGTGGTATGGCCGTATCGACGGCAATGGTAAAACCTTCTGGCACGGTAAATAGTTTGATAATATCGGCAATCAGCGTCTCTAGCTCAACAATTTCGCTGGTATATTGATAGCGGTCGGCACGCGAATAGTCTAACAGATCGTCGAGCAATTTTTCCATTCGGCGGACGCGTCCGCGCAATTTATCCAAATGTTCCTTAGAAGAGACCGGCAATAACGCCTGCGCGTCTTGCACAACCCAGGCCGAGAGATTATCGATGGCGCGTAACGGCGCTTTGAGATCGTGCGAGGCGACATAGGCAAATTGATCTAACTCACGATTGCGCCGGATGAGTTCTTGGGTGCGCGCTTCTAGCTCGGTGGTGCGTTCCGCCACCCGCAATTCTAAGGTCTTATTGAGTTCTTGGAGTTCGCGCTCATGGCGTTTGCGGTCAGTGATCTCTTGGATCACCACGTTAATCCCACTCACTTGCCCATCCATGGCGCGCAGGGGGTAAAAGCTGCCTAACCAGGTGCGTTCAAACGCTGGTTGGGCTGGCGTGAACCCTGTGATTTCCAGATTGAGCAGCGGCTCGCCTGTCACAATAATCTGGCGCAATTGGGCGTCAAGCGTCTTTGCGATGTCGGGTACGAGGTCAATGCCGCGGCGACCGATGTGTTCGGCAATAGGGCGGCCATTGATTGCGGCGAGTTGCTCATTGATGCGCACCTGCCGTAAATCGCGATCCAGCACCGCCAACCCAACCGGGGTTGTGGCATAAATGGCTTCGATCTCGGCTAGTTGCTGGCGAATGGTCACGGCATTGGCGCTCAGCTTCTCTTCGGTCTCTTTGCGTTCGGTGATATCAAACATCACCCCCAGCAAACGGCGGGCGTTGCCGGTTTTATCATAAAAGCCACGGCCACGCGCTGTCAGCCAGTGAATGCTCGCATCCGGCCAGACTGTCCGATATTCCACGTTTAACTCTATCTCCTCGCGCAGCGTCCGCTCTACTGCTTGGGCGGTGTGGGCCCGGTCGCGCGGGTCGAGGATGTTCAGAAAGAGCTCATAAGTGGCCTCGACATCTGGCGTCAGCCCAAAGAGGGCTTTACACTGATCGTTCCAGGTCAAGATGTCTGATTCGCTGTCCCAATACCAGATGCCCATGTTGGCGGCGGTGGTCGCCAATTGGAGCTGTTCTACGCTGTCGCGCAAAGTCTCTTCGGCTTGCTTGCGATCGGTAATATCGATACACGAGCCGATATAGCCAACAAACTGGTTATCCGCTTCAAAGCGTGGCACGGCGCTAGCGACGACCCAGCGGTATTCGCCGCTGGCATGCCGCAAACGGTATTCCATTTCAAAGGGTTGGCGGGCGGCAAAGGCCGTTAGATAGAGGGTCAGGCAGCGGTCATAGTCCTCCGGATGGATGCCTTCCAACCAGCCGTTGCCCAACTCTTGTTCCAGCCTGCGCCCGGTAAAGTTGAGCCAAGGTTTATTGAAGAAGCTACACAGTGCATCTGCATCGGCCATCCAAACGAGCACCGGAGCCGTGTCCGCCATCATGCGGAAACGCGCCTCGCTTTCGCGCAACGTCTCCTCGATCTGTTTGAGATCGCTAATGTCCCGCACAACGTTGAGCACGCCAATGATATTGCCCTGAAAGTCGCGATAGGGGGTGCGAACCGAATGAAAGGTGTGCAACACATTGTCGATCATCGAAAAAGTTTCGTTGCGTTGTAACTCGCCGGTCATTAGTACGGGCGCATCTTCGGCCTGAATGGCGTCCACTATCTCGGCTGGAAATAATGCTTGATAAGACTGGCCGAGCATCTGCTCGCGGGTCAGCCCCACAATTGCGGCGCCGATGTCATTTACTAATAGATAGCGGCCGGTTACATCGCGCACATAGATGCCGTCATTGGTGCCGTTAATGACGCCTTGCAAAAGGATGTTATTCTTGTAGAGCGCTTGCTCGGCCTCTTTGCGTTCGGTAATATCATGGCTGGTTTCTAAGATATAGGCTTTCCCCTCATGCTCATAGCGCTGATGACGGCTCAAAACGGTGATGGCGCGACCATCCTTGGTGATGTGTTGTAGCTCACCGGTCCACTCGCCATCCTGCTGGAGGACGCTTTCAAAATGCTCGAATGGCTGAGGATGGACCGTCTGCAACAGGTTGTGACTGATCTGGCCGATCGCCTCGGTTTTGGTGTACCCATAAAGCCGTTCTGCGCCCTGATTCCAATAGGTGATCGAGCCACCTATATCCCACATAAAGATCGCGTCATGGGTCTGTTCCAACATCAGGGATTGGCGGCGCAGGGTTGCTTCGGCGGCTTTGCGCTCGGTCACGTCGCGAAAGATGCTCAGGATCAGACGCTTCCCCTCAATATCGGCGCCGCGGGCGCTGCCTTCGACAGGAAAGGTCATTCCATTGGCATGGCGATGGCGCGCCTCAAAGAGGATATCCCCTTCACTGGCGCGTTGGATCTGCACCGGCAGCGTGGTGAGGGTGGTGGGGTCGCGCAAATCGTGGAGCCGCTTGGTCAATAGGGTAGCGTAATCATAGCCATAGGTTGCGACTGCTGCTTGGTTGGCTTCGACAATCCGACCATCGGTATCGATGAACATGATGATCTCGTGCATATGCTCGGCCATCAGCTGATAGCGTTCGAGCGCAGCCTGCACCTGCTTACGCTCGGTAATATCCACCGACACGCCGACAAAGCCAAGCAAGACACCCCCATCGGCATAGATTGGCGAATTGAGCACCTGGGCTGGAAAGCTTGTGCCATCGTGGCGTTGCACCATAAATTCGCCTGACCAGCTTTTGCCGTCGCGAAACTGGGTGCTCATGGCTGCGGCCTGTTCTTGCGTCGTGTTATTCGGGATAACTTCTGCCGCGTTGCGCCCATGCACCTCGTCGGCCCGCCAGCCATACAACTTCTCAGCAAAGCGATTCCAATAGATAATCTTGCCCGTTTGGTCGATAGCGATGACGGCCTGCTCCACGACATCCAACAGATTCGCCTGAAACCTAATCTGCTGCTCGGCCTGCTTGCGTTCGTGGATGTCGCGATTGATACTGATATAGCCGGTAATCTGCTGGTCTGCATCATGCAAGGCAATGGTATTGGCTTCCAATTGCAGCAGCGTGCCATCCTTGTGATGATGGTACATGACCTCAGCGATGGCGCGCTTGTTTTGGTCCACTTCTTGCAGGAGTGGTTTGCGTTGTTCTGAGGTCAGATTGGAATTGACGACAGCTTGGACCGGCCGCCCCAACACTTCATCCGCCTGCCAGCCATAAATCTGCTCAGCGCCGCGGTTCCAGGCCGTCACCCGTAACTGTTTGTCGGTGGCAATCACCGCATCTTCGATATTTTCTAATAGATAGGCATGATAGCGCAGCTGCTCCTCGGCCTGTTTGCGATCATCGATGTCGGTTGCTGTGGTATACCATTCCAGCACCACGCCGTTGGCATCGCGCACCGGAGCGCCGCGCTCCAGATACCAGCGATAATGGCCTTCACGGTTGCGCAAGCGCAACTCCGCTTCATACGCGATGCCAGTCTGCAGGGCTTGTTCCCAGGCGACGCGGTTGGCTGGTGCGTCGTCGGGATGCACCGCCGCCCAAACGCCATCGCGTAAATTGTCGGCCAGGGGGATGCCACTATAGTCTAACCAACCTTGGTTGACATAGCGTAGGGTGCCTACCGCATCACTGACCCAGACAATTTGTGGCATCGCGTCGGCCAGATGGCGGAAGCGGGTCTCGCTGGTCCGTAGCGCGTCCTCAACCGCTTTACGCGCCAGCGCTTCGGCCAGCACGTTGGCGACGGCCTGTAAGAAATCCACTTCGTAACTGGTAAAGGTGCGAGGTTCGCGGCTGTAAACCCCGAGCACACCATACAATGCTTCGTGGCCGGGAATCACCACCGTCACCCCGCTGACGATATTATGCGCGCTTAGCATGGGCGAGGGTTGGAAGCGGTTTTCTTGGCTGATGTTTTCAACAATGACCGGTTGGTCTTCGTGGAAGGTATACCAGCTCTGCGTATTGTCTGGCGTGGCGAGCGTGGCCTCGGTCACACTCGTCACGGACCAACCGACGCCAGCTTTGAAGCGCAGCGTTTGTCCATCGGCTTGCGCCTCCAACACTTTGGCGAATTCCATATGGAGGATTTCCGCGGCGCGTTGAGCTGCCATTCGCATGAGGGCGTCGATATCGTCGCTTTCCAGCGCTTGACGTCCCAGTTCAGCGACCGTCTGTTGCTGAATTCGCTGTTCGATTTCGTGTTCGGCGCGTTTGAGTTCAGTGATGTCGACCACTGTAATGACCACGCCATCGATCTGATTGTCGACCGTTCGATACGGGAACATCCGCATGATCGACCAACGGTCGTTGTCACTTTGCACGATCTCTTCAATTTGTTCCAAGGTGCTCAGCACACGCGCCGCCAATTCGATCAGGCGCGTATGCCGGAGGCGGGACGAAATATGCGCAAAAGGACGGCCTACATCCGTTTCGATTAAATGGAAAAGCTCGGTGGCGCGGGGGGTAAAGCGCTTGATCCGCAGCGACTGGTCCAAGAAGAGTGCGCCGACGTCGGTCGAGGCCATTAAATTTAGCAGGTCGCTGTTGACGCGACCGAGTTCTTCGATTTTTAATTTGAGCTCGTGATTCACCGTGACAAGCTCTTCATTCATCGACTGTAACTCTTCTTTGCTCGTCTCCAATTCTTCGGTGGTCGATTTCAACTCTTCGTTGATCGATTGTAATTCTTCATTCGAGGCTTTTAATTCGTGGTTGGCGATTTCATGTTCTTCGATAATCGTCTGGAGGCGCGCCCGTGTGCGCAATAATTCTTCTTCCAGACGACTGATCAGCGAATTGTCCACATCCAGGGTTGCATCTGCGGCTGGCAGACCAACCGCTGCGGTCTCCTGCCGTTCCTCGAAGACAACCTCTACATATTCTTTGGGGAAGCCCGGCTCTGGCACGGGGCCTACATGCAGTTGAATCAGACACCATTCTTTATTCAATTGCACGCGCAGCAGGCGTGAATCTGTGTGCTCGTCTTTGTTCAGCGCCTGATAGAGGGCCGACCGTAAGTCGAGGCGCAATTCGGGCAGCACCTTGAGCAGAATATTCTGGGTAACCGCGCCTTCACGCTCGCGCAAATAGCGGTCAGCGCCATTAAAAATGTGGGTGATCTCATAATTTTCATTGACCAATACGCGCGGGGGGGCATAGCGGCGCAGGGTCCATTGTTGATAGAGATCTTCCACACTTTGGACTTTGGGTTTCACTGGCTGGCTGGCTGATTCGAAAATTTTCGAATTCATAATGGCCATCGTCGTGGCCGGCAAACGGCGCGGTGTGGTTATCGCCTCGCGGCGTTGGAAGAGATGGTAGCGTTTGTCATTGGTCGCAAAAAGAGTAGCCGCCGCATCGGCGCTTTCAGAAGTGCCCAGGAAAAGATAGCCCAGCGCGGCAGGCGCGCCTGCCAGCGCATAATGAAAGAGTTCAAAGGTCTTTTCCTGCGCTTCGCGGTTTAAATAGATCAGCAAATTGCGACAGCTGATCAAATCTAGCTTAGAAAATGGCGGATCTTTGAGTAAATTATGCACCGCAAACAGGACGATCTCGCGTAATTCTAACTTGACGCGATATCCCTCGCTTTCCTTGCTAAAAAACCGTTGCAAACGGGTTGGCGTTACATCGTTGACAATACTCTCTGGATAGAGGCCGCGGCGTGCAACGCTAATCGCCTCTTCGTCGATATCAGTCGCAAAGATTTGCAGACGTGGCGACTCGAACATCTGAGCCGCTTGTTCATAAAAGAGCATCGCCAGCGAATAGGCTTCTTCGCCTGTGGCACAGCCGGGCACCCAAATTCGGATGATCTCATTTTGGCGCTTCGAGGCCAAAATTTGTGGCACGACCGTCTTTTCCAATGCCGCAAAATCTTCGGGATCGCGGAAAAAATTCGTCACCGAGATGAGGCAGTCTTTTACAAGCGCGTGGGTTTCGTCTGGATGTTGGCGCAAATAGGTTAGGTAGGTTTTCAAATTGTCAATGGCATACATCTGCAACCGGCGCGCAATCCGGCGTAGGATGGTAGAGGGTTTATAGTGGCTGAAATCATGCCCGGTCTGCGTGTGTAATTCGACAAGGATGGCGTTAAACAGGTCAGTGCTGGGGGGCAGCACAGTCTGTTCCTCAGCGCCCTGTTCTTCTGTGGCCTGGGTATGGGGCATTGGCGCGGCAAGCTTGCCGCGCGCGCCCAACAATTGCTGCGCAAGCCGCTGCGCTGGGCCCATTACATCCACCTGGTTGGTGGCCAGCGCACGGAGGGGTAGATCCGCCTGTTCGGCCTCTTCGGGCGTCTGCACCAGGGTAAACCCACCTTGTGCTTTGACCGCCGCCAGACCTTGAACCCCATCGACGCCGGCGCCGGAAAGGATAATGGCGATGGCATTCGCGCCTTGGTCGGCGGCTAACGACTGGAAGAAAGCATCGATGGTGCGCCGGTTGCGTTTGGCGTCTGCTGGGCTCAAACACAACTGACCCCGCTCTATGTGTAAAACGCGCCCCGGTGGCGCGACATAGATGTGATCGGGTTGGATGCGCATGCCATCCTCGGCCTGTGTCACCGCCATACTGGTGGTTTGTTGCAAAACTTCGCCCAGTTTGCGCTTGCGATGGGCCGGCAAATGCATAACGAGTATAAAGGCCAGGCCATTGTCTTCGGGAACGGCCTGGAAGAATTTTTCCAATGCGGCTATATCCCCGGTCGTGCCAATGCCGACAATGGGGAAATCGGCTGGCGCTTGTGCGGCCAATTCGTTTGGGTTGGCGGATTGGTTGGTCATAGGTTGCTCAATTACTAGCATAAGGTAAGCCTGTTTAGCCGTTTTAATCTTTGCGCGTTGATCAGCCTAAAGGATGGTGCAAACAAATGGATCGTAGCGTAGTTCTGGTTAATAACGCATGCCACACATTAAAATTTTAACGCAGAGGCGCAGAGAAAAAGCGAGCAATAGCGGTATACCAACCCTGCTTGCCTGTACTAGACCCGTTTTTGGGCAGAAGTTTTCGTTGTTCTTTGCGGCTCTGCGCCTCTGCGTTAGGTTTTTTGATGCCCTTGTGTAATGTGAGTTAATCATTATTATGCCAAGTAAATGAATCGGCATTGACGTAGGTGCGGTTTGTCACCGCACAATACGGCGGGTATGCCAACCTGTGCGGTGACAAACCGCACCTACGCAACAAAAATATCGAAATCTTTACTTTACACGGTAATCATCAGGAATAAAGCCTCTAATACAGCACAGAGCGCGCCCTAGATTCAGAAAATAAGCGCCGCCATTTATGGCCTATTGACTGTTTTTTGATCAGGTTGTCTTTGGCGACATGGCTTCGGCATCGCTTTGCAGCACACCCCAGGCTATAAGATTACCCCTTGGGCCAAGTAAACCAGAATGTTGCCCCTTGTTTTTCGTTGGAAGTCAAGCGAATGGCGCCGCCGTAACTTTCAACGGTCTTTTTGACGACGGCCAACCCCATCCCGCTGCCTTCGACCAAATCACGCGGTTGCAGGGTCTGAAACATCTGAAAGACGCGTTCGTGGAATTGTGGCGCAATGCCCGGCCCATTGTCGGCCACACAAAATTCGACAAAGGCGTCGCCGTCCTGAGCGGATATAGCAATATGACCATCCGGCTGATGATGATGTTTGATCGCGTTATCGAGCAGATTGCGTAACACCAACTCCAGCGGGACCCGAAGCGTGCGGAATACCGGCATCTCGACTTGCACCGTGATCGTGAAGAGCCCAGGCGGGTTGAGCAATTTGAGAATATTGTTGACCAAAACAGTGCTATCCACTTTTCGCTCGGATATTGATAGCGGCCGGCGCGCGAATAGGCGAGCAGATCTTCCAGCAACTTCTCCATCCGCTGGACACGCCCTTTGAGTTTGGTGAGATGGGTTTTGGAGGCTTCGGGCAAGAACTCATTGGCGTCCTCGGTAATCCAACTGGCCAGATTGTCAATCGCCCGCAGTGGCGACCGAAGATCATGCGAGGCCACATAGGCAAAGCGATCCAATTCCTGGTTGCTCTGTTCTAGCTCGACCGTGCGCTCGGCCACCCGTTGCTCTAAGCTGGCATTGAGCGCCTTTAATTCTTGTTCATAATGCTTGCGTTCGCTGATATCGCGGTTGATGCTCAAATAGCCGGTAATTTGTTCGTTTTCGTCATAGAGCGCCACCGTGACGCTTTCGGTATAAATGAGGGCGCCATCTTTATGCCGGGTGGTCAGTTCGGCGCGCTGGCGTCCGCTAACCTTTAACCCGTCAAGCGACTCAGCGATTTGTGGATCGCCACTTTCTGAAAGAATGATCGATTGTACATGCTGGCCTAATACTTCGCTCGCCTTCCAACCATACATGCGCTCGGCGCCTTGATTCCAGACTGTCAGCCGAAAATTGGCATCTGTCGCCAACACCGCATCATGCATGTTTTTGAGCAGATGAGCATGGTAGGCCAGCTGTCGTTCGACCTGTTTGCGTTCGCTCAAATCCAAAATTGCACCCAGAACACGGGTGGCTACCCCCTCAGCATTTCGCATAATCGAGGCGCGATCCAGGATTTCGGCATATGTGTGATCGGCGCGCTGGTAACGGTATTCCTCACTCCAGGCCGTGGCATTGGCTGCAATACTTGTTTGAAAACTAGCCACAATGCGCTTCCGGTCGTCGGGGTGGATATGATCGGCCCACCATTGTCGCGAATGTTGTGCATCCAGCGGCCATTGGCCAAAGCGCTGATGATAGGCCTCATTCCACCACATCTTGCCGGTGATGAGATCCCAATCCCAAATGGCATCGCCGGTGGTGCGCACCGCCAGTGCCCAGCGTTCTTCACTTTCGCGAATGGTGGCCTCGGCCCGCCACAGCCGTAACAAAGCATTGACATTGGCGAGCAACTCGTCGGCTTCGATGGGGGCGGAGATGTAGGCATCTGCCCCGCCTTCCAAGGCGCGCGTACGGGTGCCTTGATCGAGATAGGTCGCCGAAATGTGCAACACCATAATCTGGGCTGTTGTCAATGAGGTCTTGATCTGGCGACCCACTTCTAGGCCACTCATGTCTGGCAGCTTGACATCGAGCAATACGAGCTGGGGTTGGGCTTCCTTTACCAGGCGTAAAGCCTCGCGCCCCGTTTGCGCTTCTAGCACGATGTAGCCAGCTCGGCGAAGAATACGGGTTTTTGTATAGAGCCCGATCTCGTCGTCGTCTACATTTAGTATGGTCAGATTATCTGTCGCAGCCATCATCATTCCTCATCATCAACCCTGACCCATCCTTTGCTCATCTTTGCCGAGGAAAAGTGCTGGGTCATTATTCCATATTTTGCACGGATTACTCAAGAATTAAAACTTCTTTGAGTACTTCGCGCGATAGATTGTTTTTGTTGATAATGGCGTGCGCCTGGGCTGCTAGTAGGCGCTGTTCGGCTTCATCTAACAGCTGCGAGGTCACAATTACAACGGGGATCGCTTGGGTGTGCGGATCGGCTTTTAATTTTTTCAGCACTTCATAGCCGCTCATTCTAGGCATGTTTAAGTCGAGAAAGATCACGCTCGGCTGTAGTGCATACGCCTGGCGTAGGCCTTCCTCACCATTTTCCGCTTCGTGAACCACACCTGGTGCATCGCTGAGTAATTTTGTGATCAAATAGCGGGTTGCCTCTTCGTCATCAATCACCAGTAATTGGGTAGTGGTTGCCGGTGGCTCGGCCTGAAGACCCGTGAATTGACTGAGGTGGGCTAAGATCGCCTCGCGTGTGAGTGGTTTTATACAATAAGCATCCGCCCCCAATGCCAATCCTTTTCGCTGATCTTCAACCGTCGTCGCCACCAAAATCGGAATCTGGCGTGTTGTTTCATTGGCCTTGAGTTCAGTGAGCAAGCGCCACGACTCTTCGCCGCGCAACATAATGTCCAACACAATGGCGCTGGGTCGCACCTGGGCCATCAGCGTGCGCACTTCGCGTAAATTGCGCGCCGACAACAGTTGAAAGTTGGAACCGCGCAGATATTTTTCATAAAGCAAAATTATTTCTGGTTCATCTTCTACGAGGAGCACGGGCTGGCGTTGCGGATCGAGCATCCACTCGGCCATGGTAGCCGTAAACTCCTCGGTTGGATCACGATGCTCCAACGGAATGGTGGCGGTAAAAACTGACCCCACATCTAGTTGGCTGGCCACATCCACGCGGCCACCCAGCAAAGTTGCGAGCCGGCGACACAGTGGCAAACCCAACCCTGTGCCTTTGACCCGTCCTTGGAGTGGATGTTCAATTTGGGTAAACTCTTCAAAAATCCGCTCCTGGTCTTCTGGCGTAATGCCAACGCCGGTATCGCTGACCGCAAAGATCACCGCATCGCCGGTTGGGCTGAGGGTTGCCTTCACCCGCACCTCACCGCGCTCTGTAAATTTGAGCGCATTGGAGATAAAGTTGCGCAGGATCTGCGAGACCTTTCCTTCGTCGCTGTAGAGAGGTGGAATATCTTTCGGGTCTTCAAAAACTAGATTGACAGCTTCGCTGATCAGCAGGGGCCGTAACATCCCGCGCAGGGCGCTAAAAAGCGTGGCTGGCGAAAATTCAATCGGGCGCACTTCAATTTTGCCCGCCTCGATCTTGGCCAGATCCAGCAGATCATTGACCATTTCTAACAACCCTTCGGCACTTTTGCGGATATAGCGCACCTGCTTTTCTTGCTCGCCGGTCAGGTCGCCATCGCTGCGGTCCATGAGCAATTGGGAAAGGGCCAGAATTGAACTGAGTGGGGTGCGGAATTCGTGGCTCATGTTCGAAAGAAAACGCGACTTCATCTCATCGGCGCGCCGTAAATGATCAGCCTTTTCGTCCAACTCGGCATAGAGCGCCACGACACCGCGATTGGTATCTTCCAACTCTTGGTTCAACTGGGCTAATTCTTCGCGCCGTTCGCGTACTTCGGCTAACGCCTGTAGTAGTTCCTGGTTTTGTTGGCGGATTTCGGCTAAGGGCTCTTGCATTGCGCGGCTGGTTAATTCGCCGACGATCTGCTGTAAACGCGCGGCGGTGACCAATGGCGCCCGTTTTGGCAACACTTTTTTTAGCCAGACACTTGTCCCCTGGCCGGGTGTCGACTGGATATCACACTGGTCCATCAGCCGACGCGCCCCGATAATACCCAGCCCCATGCCCGTGGGCGACTGGTACTGTTCGGCCAGAATGTGCGCCAACGTAGCAATGCCTGGCCCGCGGTCGCTGATGTGAATCAACAAAACTTGGGGCGCTAACTGCCCTTCAAGCTGAAATTCAACCTCGCCACTCTTCGCATAGATAAATGCATTGCGGGCAATTTCAGACACAGCGGTGGCGATGCGGGTCTGGTCTTGTTGGTCGAAGCCCAAGAGATCGGCGACTTGGCGCGCCCGCTGCCGCGCGCCAACCACATCTTGTTCATATTTGATCGGAAGAGTCAGGATAGGAACGCTCATAAGGGTAAGGGTTAGATTGAAATAAAAAACGCTCTAATGTTACGTTTCGGGCGCCCTGGGGGCGCGCCAAGCAACTGCTCTATGCTTCCCGCTCTTGAATGACAAGCACCGTCACATCATCGCGCTCGCGTGTGAAGTCGCGATAGAGGACGCCAGCTACCAGACTGGGATCGTGAGTGATGAGGCCGGGATAGTTGGCGAGATCCCAATGGGTCGTTAGACCATCCGAATGCAAGATCAGGCGCGCATTGGCCGACCACGGTGTGGTGAATTCTTGAACTTTACGCATTTCATGGCCGACAATCCCATTATGTGAGACTAGGTGCCGGCGTTGGCCACCCTCATTGACTTGCGCGCTGATATTGCCAATGCCAGCAAAATGTACGATCTGCTGCGACCAATCCACCTGGGCCACCGCCACCGCCGCACCGCGTGTGCTATGGGCGGCCGCATGGGCAACGGTTAGATAGGCGGCGGGGGCCAAGGTTGGATGCGTATCCAGAACCTGGGTGATCGTTTGCGCGGCTTTGGCTGCATCTGGGCCATGCCCCAACCCATCGGCCACTACAACTGCATAACCATTCGCCTGGGGTCTGACGGCCCAACCATCACCGCAAAGTTGTTCGCCCGCTTTGGGCAAGGAGACAACACCCAAGTGGTAGGTGGGCCCGAGTGACGGCGCAGGCCTGGGCTGCAACCAAAAGCGCGCCAAGATTGCCGTGCCTGTGCCCATCTGGGAATAGAGATCAAACTCAGTTGCCAGCCGGCTGATCGCGCCCAGCCCAGTGCCAGAACTGCCGGCCGTCGAATAGCCATCGCGCAAAGCTTCGTCAATGTTTACAATGCCTGGCCCACGATCCAGCGCCAGCAATTCCAGCCCTACGTTCCCGGCTTGCTCTAGAGCTCGGATCACTAATTGACCCTGCGTGGCATGTTTCAGCAAATTCGTCGCTGCTTCGGTAACCACCAGGGCGATTTTACCAATTTCCGTCTCGTTGAAATTCAGCTTGTAGGCTATATCACTCATCACACGCCGCACTTCTGCTGTCTGGCTGGCTTCTGTGATGGGGAAACATCGTTGTACTTGCATAATTTGAGTTCCTGAGTGCAAGATGGGTTCACTGCTCATCCGCACCAATTCTTGATTATTGCTTAGTACAGTGTTCGTTCAGTTAGGCGACCATTTGTAGATTCGGCTTCGGCTTTTAACTGGACAAGGCCGTTAACCAGTCTTTTGCCAGCCTACTGATCCGGCTTGGCGCGGCTTGTCACGCGCCAAGCGTGACCTACCTAATACTACGAACTACCGAACTATTCACTTTACGCTATACCTATTTCCAACGCGTAATACTGACCCGTGTGCCCTCACCAGGGCGTGAGAAAATTTCAAATTCATTGGACAAGCGCTTTGCGCCGCTTAGCCCCAGGCCCAGACCGCCACCTGTGGTATAGCCATCTTTGAGGGCTAATTCGATATCGAGAATGCCAGGGCCTTGATCGATAAAGGTGAGGCGTAAGCCCGATCGAATACCCTTCTGCACGATTTCGAGTTGCACCTCGCCGCCACCGCCATACCCAAGGGTATTGCGCGCCAATTCACTGGCGGCAGTCACAATTTTGGTCTGATCCACCAGGCTGAACCCCAAGGTAACAGCCCATTGCCGCACCATCTGGCGCACGCGTACGACGTCTTCCGAAGAGCGAATCGGCATGACCTCATCGCGCTGAACTGGCATTGGCCATCTCCTTTTGATCAAGCATGGTCCTCAATAATTTCATGCCTGAATCCACATTCAAGGCTGTACGCACCCCTGGCAGCGATAAGCCCAATTCAACTAGTGTGATCGCCACGGCTGGTTGCATCCCGACAACGACCGTTTCGGCATCCAGCACCCGCGCCATAGCAGCAATGTTGCCAATCATGCGCCCAATAAAAGAGTCTACAATTTCTAGCGAAGAGATATCCATCAAGACACCCAGCGCCTGCGTCTTGACGATTCGCTCTGTTAGATCATCCTGCAATGTCATGACTAACTGATCATGCATATCTACCTGAATCGTAACCAGAAGAAAATCTCCCAGTTTGAGAATCGGAATTCGTTCCATTGTCTGGCTCCATGTAAGGAGTGATGTGTCGTCCTTGATCTGTGAAGAATTTTGATGACACAGGAATGATCACTTATTTGTTCGCTCGTGTGAAAGTGGCGCCTGTCCGTTGTAGGGCGATGGCAAAAGCGGCGGCAAGCGTCGCCTTTGTCGTCACGGCCGAGAGATCGACGCCAAGATGGACAATGGTTTGGGCGATCTGAGGGCGGATGCCGCTGATAATACAATCTGCTCCCATCAAGCGCGCCGCCGCTACAGTTTTGAGCAGATGCTGGGCCACCAAGGTGTCTACGGTAGGCACGCCCGTGATATCAATAATCGCAATGCTGGCGCCTGTATCGACAATCTTTTGCAAGAGATTTTCCATCACCACCTGGGTGCGGGCGCTATCTAGCGTGCCGATCAAGGGCAGGGCCAGAATATTTTCCCACAATTGCACAACCGGCGTAGAAAGCTCCAGCAATTCTTGCTGCTGGCGGGCAATCACGTCTTCACGGCTCTTTTGATAGACTTCCACCGTGTAGAGCCCCAGTTGATCGAGCAACAGATTGGTGGTCCAGATATCTTCTGCCAGAAGATCGGGTTGCTTTTCTAACTCTTTGCGTAAGCGTGTCAAAAGCGGTTTCTTGAGCGACAAGACGAAAGTAGCCGTTTCGGCTGGGTTAAAACCCTGTTGGGCGCGTGTGTTAGAGATGTTCGCCAGCAATTCGCGCACCGGCAACCATTCCGGCGTGTTTGTATCGGTGAGACTGCCATGTTGCACGGCGTTGCGCAAACTGTTCATCAACTGGCGCGATTGTTCGCGGAGTTCTGCTTCTTTTAGCAGACCAGTGCGCCGAGTTGCCGTTGATAATTGGTTGTTAAGCCAATCGGTTAGCAGCTCTTGTTCATATTGCTTGAGTAGTTCAGGAAAATAACTTTGGCTATTGATCGTCATCTGCGGTGCCCTTTATTCAAAAGTAATGATTAATTTGCTTGTTTTATGGCCTGGCCAGCCGGCTATCATCTTTGGCGCACGTTCCAGATTCTGCCACCATGCATCCCCAAAGGCCAAAATCTTGGTTTCTGTACTTTAGGGTAAGTTCTCTTTCTGTTGGAGCTTTTTATGCATACGTTCGCTCAAATATTGTTTTCCACTAAGCACCGCATAGATCGCATCGATGAGCACCTCCGGCGCTTGTTCTTTCATAATATACCCGCGTGCCCCAGCCGCGAGCACCCCTTCGACCAAGAGGGCTTCCTCGTGTCCCGAAATGACAAGCATGAGCAGATCTGGCTGCGTCACTTTTAAGTGGCGCACAAGATCGACACCGCTCATGCCAGGCAGCGACACATCAATGAGGACAAGATCGGGCGCGCAGATCGGAATTGTTATGAGTGCATCTTCGCCAGAGGCCGCCTCACCACAAACTTCTAGATCAAGCTTACGCTTGATCAGTGAAATGTATCCGCGGCGGATTACGGCATGATCTTCGACAATAAAGATTTTACCCACAGAATTTATTCCTTTTTTACATGCTGCGCCACCAGAAACTAGCTCCTGGTGTATCGAGTGGATAAGCTGGGGCCAATCAAAATGTGTGCTCAATCTATCAGTCAAAGCGACTCTGCTGTTTTAGACACCACATTCCCTTAAAAACCCTCGATCGGTTTACATGAAGAATGTAGAATTATTTTGGACTTTGAGAGGAAATTCCACCACGCGCTCATAAGACGTGAACAGAGTGACGATATCGCTAAAATCTCGATCGATATTGGATTTGAGTAGATAGCCTGCGATCTGCTCGTTGTAGGCGGCCATCTTGTCGGCTTCACGATTCGATGTGGTCAGCACAAAAACAATGCTCTGACACAATTCGGCATCTTGCCGCAATGCTTTTAAGAACTCGATGCCATTCATGCGTGGCATATTAATATCTAGTAAGATCAGATAAGGCCGCGGTAAACGAGGATGACCTGCTTCTCCACGTAGGATGCCTAGGGCCTCTATGCCGTCGGGGACAACGGTAAAGGGATTGGCGATTTTTTGTCGTTTAAAGGCCCGCACAATCGCTTCTGCATCGATCTCATCATCTTCCACTAGTAAAATTTGCACAGTCTTATCGGACATAGGTCCCCCTTCGTTTCAGTGAACAACTGGCGAGTATCTAGGATTTTTCGCCCTTATCGTTTATCTGTGTCGCCGTTACTGGCTTGCCTGCGTTCAATAAAGCCGCGGATTGTAATAATAGCACAATTTTAGCATTATGTACTGTAAGTTTATCTCATCAATTCGTCTGACCTTTTGCTTACGTTACCTTGGGCCAAATAAAACGGAAGGTGGCTCCGCGTCCTTGACCAGATGCGACGGTGATGACGCCCCCGCGATTTTCAATGAGCTTTTTGACGACGGCCAGACCCATCCCACTGCCTTCTATTTTATCACGCGGCTGTAAGGTCTGGAACATCTGGAAGATCCGTTTATGGGCTATTTCAGGGATGCCGGGACCATCATCGGCCACGCTGAATTCAACGGCATCCTTCAGGTCGTGGGCCGTGACATGTATATTGCCATCTGTGCGGTCATGATGTTTGATCGCGTTGTCGAGCAAGTTTCGCAAGATCATCTCCAATGGCACGCGTTGGGTGAGCAACACCGGCATCTCCTTTTCGATGGTAATGCGGAAATCTGCAGGCAATGGGAGCATGCGGATCAGATCGGCGACGAGCGCTGCCGTATCCACTGATTCGGATTTGTCCTGTTGGCGACCCGCCTGTGCATAGGTTAGCAGATCGTCAAGTAGTTTTTGCATTCGTTTGATCCGCCCGCGCAGTTTGAGCAAATATTCCTGCGCAGTGGGCGACAGCCTACTATTGGGGTCCTCATCAATCCAACTGGCCAAATTGTTGATGGCACGCAGTGGGGCTTTGAGGTCATGCGAAGCGATGTAGGCGAATTGATCAAGCTCCTGGTTGCGGCGCATCAATTCGTCGGTGCGTTCGGCCACGCGCTGCTCTAAGGTCTCGTTGAGCGCCCTTAGTTCGATTTCCTGATGTTTGTGCGCGGTGATGTCGTAGTTGACGCCAATCGCACGCACGGGCTGGCCTTGATCGTCACGGATGACCGTGCCATGCCCACCCAACCAACGCACTTCGCCATCTGGGCGCACAATGCGAAAGGTCGCTTGATAATCTTCACCTTGTTCTAATAGCGCATTGAGCTTATAAATCTGAGCGGCGCGGTCTTCGGGGTGGATATGCGCGAGGAGTGTGTCGAGTTGGAGGTCTGTTGTTTGTGGATCAAGCCCAACCAATTCGTATTCATGTTCGTCCCAGGTGATCTGGTTGGCTGCGAAGTGCCAATCCCAGGTGCCCATATCGCCAGCCTGTAGCGCCAAACGTAGCCGTTCCTCATTCGCCTTCACCGTCCAAGTGGCGTGGGCGCTTTCGATGGCCGGCCAAAAACGGGTGGCTATCGTCTCTAGCAGGACCACCTCATCGTCGCGCCAACGGCGCGGCTTGGCGGCTGTCACCATAAGCATGGCCACCGAGCAACCTTCGTGCCGACAGGGCACGGCGAGTAAACTCTGGGTCTGAAGCTGGGCCACGTCTGCTGAGACAGTCGATGTGGCGTCGATCAAAACAGTATGGCCAGCCTGGACTTCAGCCAGCATGGTTGGTGTCACGAGTGCTGCCAGTTGTTCATTCGCTAGGTCATTCGGCAAGGTCTGCTGCCAATCAAGTGGGCAACTGTTGGCGGGGACGGTTTGGTTCAGAATATAAAAAATGCTGCGGTCTACCTTTAGATGCAGGCGCAACCTGCTGAGAATAAGCGTGATCAGCGCCCGAGGATCAGACAACATGCGAAATTGGTCGCCTACAGCAACCAGAAATTGTTCGTTGAGTTCGGCTCGTTTACGGGCGTCGATATCGGTGGAAGTGCCAAACCACTGAATAATTCTGCCCTGCGGATCTTGAATCGGCGCACCGCGTTCTAAGTGCCAACCATAAATGCCATCGGCACGGCGCAGCCGAACTTCGCTCTCATAGGGTTCGCCGGTCTGGAGTGAGTGTATCCATATAGCGTAGTTTGACGCCAGGTCGTCGGGATGGATTGCCGGCCATAATCCTTGCTCTAGGGTGGCGGCTAGCGTCATCCCCGAATAGGCGAGCCAGCGTTGATTCACATAATTTAAGTGACCAGCCGCATCTGTGCTCCAAACAATTTGGGGCATGGCATCGGCTAGTTGCCGAAAGTAGACCGCACTGATCTGTAATGCTTGGCTGGCTTGTTCGCTGGTGGGGGGTGCTTGCGCTGGCTTGTTGACAGGCAGGATCTGCCTTGCCTGTCGCCGCTGCCATCTTTGTGTCGCAGCAAACCGCTCCAGCGCAGCAAGCACCATGTGGCGCAAAGATTCGGCCGTAGGCTGCGACTTATCAAGGATATCTTGGACGCCAGCGGCAAAGGCTTGTGCTATAAGCTCATCATCCAGGCCGTTGGTCAAAAGTAGCACTGGCGCAGGTAAAGAGCCGGTTTCGCCTTGCCAGTGCTGCAAAATTTCTAAATAAGGCAGATCAGACAGGTGGCGGCTAAGTAAAATGATGTCGGGTGGCGTTGGTGAGGGTGGCGCATTTACAGCTGCAGACATTGACGTTGATCGATAATATTGAAGCCCAGCCGCTCCGCTTGTGGCTTCAGAAAAGAAAAAGGGCTGCACCAAACTTTGGCGTAAGCTGTGCATGATCCTGGTGCGATCCTCAGCAACGTCATCAATGAGGAGGATGTGTAGTCCGCCAGCTGATACCATAGTTCTCCTCTTTTTGTCTCCTCTTTCACTGAGGAGATCGAACACCTTATTCAGTTACTGATGAACAAATCATGCAAAGTCACGACCGACTCACTCAGATCGATGAACGACAGGCGACGTAGAAGCGGCTTGACTTTAGAAAAAGGGGCAGAGTTTTGGCAAGCCATGATTGGGCTACTAGGGAACTTAGTCGCCTCGGCGACTTCTTGTGCTGTCGGCCCAAAATTTTAACCCTGGGGCTGGGCGCTCAAAGCCACACCAGTAATCGAGCTGCTCAAGTTGTTAGAGCGCAAACTTAGATTGACCGGTAGCACGAACCTGCGCCACCGACAAATCAGACCAGATTTGCTAATGGCGCAGGTTCGTCAATCGCCTTGCTCTAAAATTTTAGGCATCTGAATCTATCGGCTAACGCTCTACACCGAGCTAGGCCCGCTGTTTAATATGATCGGCGCTCCAGGCTTCTTGTGTATTGCGCTTGGCTTCTTGGCCACTGCTCATGCTTAAGCCAGGGTGATCTTCCAGCAGCTCGCGCGTGACGATCTGCGGAATTACCTGGTTAATTTGTGTGACCAGTGGCGTGATATCTTTAAGATTGCGCAGCGCCACATCGGCGGTTGTACGGTCATTTAAACCCAAAGCCGTGGTGTGCAACATTGTATAGCTAATGGCGGCCAGGTTGAGCGCGGTATAGTCATCGCGTAACATCCGAGACACTTGTTTGCTGCGCACTTTGTCATACAGACCGGCCATCACACCAAGGGTGGAAGTAACGGCATCTTTAATCCCCGCACCACCGCCGCCTAGCTGTTCCTCGTGCTTTTCTAATTGGCTGATGTGACTTTGTAGAACCATCGCGATCTGGCTGACGAGTTCACGCGCTTCCGGTTGCTCTTTTACGCTTTCATCATCAATCTGACGTTTGACCGCTTCCTGAATATGTTTTTCAGTCGCAATCATATCGCTCACATAATGTTGGATCGTCTCTTTGCGATCATCCATGGTCTCCATCTTGTTTTGCTGCGTCTTCGTCATAATATTTCTATCCTTTACCTTCCTGTTAGCAACTGACTGGACCTGCTAGTCAGCCTTGCCATCCATTTAGCACGTTACTGCCGGCACACTTTTTCCTTGACTTTGCTTGCCTTGCCGAGAGTAAGGGGTATTGTCTAGCTTAACAGAATATTGCCTGCTTAACTATGCAGCGGGGCACAGGGATGAGATATATATTTAGTTACATAGAGGATAGCGTTAAATTGCTGGCAAATCAACTGTCTAGCATCCCCTGATAGGTGTAATGTCTAGATACAGGTAAATGATGTATCTAAATCTATATCTTTATTATGGACCTTGACCGCTGGGCAGATCATCGTTTCATCGGATAATAGTGGAAGGGAATAATGATTAATGGTGGATTTTCAGAAAGTCGAACGATTAGGCCAATGGCATTTGGTAAAGACTGCGCGTTCCTTACGCGCAATGGTGGGAATGTGTAGGATTTTATATTTTCATCTTTTCTATTCTATTGATTTCTATTCTATTGATAAGGAGTAATTAACATGCGGATTAGGCAAATTTTGTCTCGGGTGCTGATGGTGGTGCTGTTTCTTGGTTGTGTGAAGGCCTTCACGTGGCTTCAGCCGGTTGAGGCGGCTACACCGAATGTGGCTAAAATTGCTGAACATGGTCAAGGTATTACAGGCCAATCTTTGGTGGTGAATTTGCCAGTGCGCCAAGCCGGCACGGTCACCGAAACGGCCACGGTCACCGATACCTCGCCGACAGAGACAGCAACGCCAGAAGCAACGGCCACCGAAATGGTAAGCGGCACGGCAACGGCAGAGACACCAACGGATACACCAACGGCCGCTGAGACTGAAACGGCTACAGAGACACCACAAACCACAGAGACCGCCACCAACACGACTACAGTAGAAGCGCCAACCCTCGTGGACACGCCGACCGCAGAGGTCACGGAGACCGCCACGGCAGAGCCGCCAACGCCACTCGCCACTGAAACGGCCACCCTCACCGCCACGCTGATGATGGAAACACCAACCGCGATGGCGACCGAAACGCCCAGCACCTTGCCAGTCACCGGCGCCAGCAGTTCTGGCAATCCCTTGACTTGGTTGTTGGTTGGCTTGGCCTTCGTCTTTGTGGTGGGCAGCGAACGTCTGCTGCGTCGCCTCTCTAGAAGAAATTAGTGCTCGGGGTTATGTCTAATCCAGCACAGAAGTCGAGGTCAGACTGATACCGCGTTAACTTCTGAAGCTTTTAGTTGGAGAACAATGAGCGATGCCCCCGCCAAAGGGGTATCGCTCATTGTTTTTAGGGATTAAGTAGAGATCCATTATGTTGAACGGGAGGGAGCAACGGCATAATGCCGCCGTCTCGCCTATTTGCGAAATGGTGAGCGAATCAGATTAACGACGGAAAGCACCCCGATAATGCTGACCGCGGTCACTAGATCAACCAAGGGCCGGACCAAATTAGGGCGTTGTTTGACTTTGGGTTTTTTAATGGGTTCCACTTCGGCGAGCGGTGGCGGCTTGGGGGCGACCATTACGTCGCCCGTTGCCTGCTCTCCCTCTGACCCTTCAATTTCTAACCTCTGCTCCACCAACTCTTCGGGCACAGGGGGGGGCTCTTCTTCGAGCAGTGCCTCTTCGCGTTGGCGTGAACCCTTTGTGCGGCCATATACCTGGGTAAACTCGGCGCCTAAAAAGAAAATTTGCGCTGAATAATAGATCCAGAGTAAGAGCGCTGCCAGTGAACCCGCCGCGCCATAGGTCGATTGAATTGTACTGTGGCTGAGGTAGAGACTGATCAAAAAGCGCCCGATCGAAAAGAGCAGCGTTGTGGCGACCGCGCCAATCCAGACATCCTGCCAGACTATTTTGATATCGGGCAAAAACTTGTAGATCAGGGCAAAGACGAAGAGCGTGACAAAAAAGAAGAAGAAAAAATTTGTCACTTGGGTCAACATGCCCATGCCCGGCCAATAGATATTGACCCATTCTTGCCCAGCGGCGATGATGGTGCTGATTACAAGTGAGAGCAAGAGCAAAAAGCCGCTGATCATCACCGTGACCAGCGCCAAAAAGCGATTGACGATAATATCCCGCACGCCCTGGGTGGGCTCAAGTGGCACATCCCAGATCAGGTTGAGTGAACTTTTCAGCTCACTAAAGACATTGGTTGCACCATACAACAACACCACAATCCCCACCACCGTCGCGAAGATATTGGTCTTTGGCGCGCTGGCATTTTTGAGCATGGTCTGAACCAACGCTGCGGTGTTTGGGTCGTTGACATAGCTTTCAATTTGGTGAACGAGTTGTCCCTGAACCGATTCACGGCCCAAGACAAGCCCCGCAATTGCTGTGGCAATAATCAGGATCGGGGCGATCGAAAAGAGGGTATAATAGGCGAGGGCAGCGGCAAGCCGAGTCGCGTTATCGGCATTCCATTCTTCCAAGGTCGTTCGTAGCAAACGCCATGCGATAACCCTTTCTTCCCGAAACATGTCCCTCACCCGCATACCAAACTCACTTTACTCTTTGAACATTCAGCGAAAGTGGCTAGAAGCGCTGTTTGCTTGCTAGCCATCCACTAGCATAGCACACTTTCGCTGAATGGTCTTATATCTTTTCCGTCTTTTCCAACAGTCCATCCAATCGTTCGGCCATATTGTTCATGCGTAACGAAGAGGGGTTCTCTAAGCCCTGAATTAACGCCTGCACTTCATCTAAGCGTGTCCGTAAAATGGAGATATCCGCCGCAGCTGTGGCTGGCGTCAGCTCGATCCGGGTAGGCGTGGGTGTGGCAAGCAATTCATTCAGGCCAATTTGAATCGCAGTGGCGGCAATGGGCGCCACCAATAGGCCGAGCAGGCCAAAGGCGTCAACCAGGGCTACCATGACCACCAACACCAACACTTTGGCATAACGATCGCGTGTATAGAGGCGCTTTTCGACAAAAAATTCCATCACAATTAAAACCGCGATGGTATAGAGCACCGCGACACTGGCAAGCACTGGTCCGTTATTGAGAGAAGTCACGAGCCAGACCGGAATCACGGCGACAAGCCCGCCCACCAGCGGCATAAACCAGACCAGGGCGATGAATAGCGCCCACAGAAAAGGGTAATGCACACCTAATAATTTAAACCCGATGGCAAGGGCTGTGCCGGCCAGTAAACTTTGAATCAACTCGCTGCGAATATACGAGCCAACCCCCGATTCCAACGCGTGCCACACCTTGCGGGCGCGCGCCCGCTGTTCACCTGGTAGTAAGGAGAGCCAGAGTCTTTCAAAACGGATCTCGTCCGTGGCCCAATACAAGCTGAGAATGATCGAAATTAATAGCTCGCTCACGTTTTCAACCAAACTGCCTGTAAACTGAATGGCTGTCGTGGCAAGACTGTCCCCCTCGTTGCCGCCAATAAAGGTCGCAAATTGATCCGCCGAAGGTAGACGGGCTGTCAGAAAGGCCCCAAAACCCTGGCCCGTCAACCATCGACGCTCAAGACGGCCATAGACGGTATTGATATCTTGCCCCATCTGTTGGACTTCATGCGATAATGGCAGGCTAATAAGATAGAATAGACCAATCAACCCAAGAACGCCAATGGCATAGACGATACCAGTGGCCAAGGCGCGCGGGACACGTCTTTGCATCAGCGTCTCAATCGGGGCGCGCGCTACGGCGGCCAGTGTGAGCGAGAGGACAAAGAGCACAACAATCCGGCGTAGCTCCCAAGTAACAATAAACAAGGTAATCACGCCCAAAATGACGGCGACAATCGTGGCGATCTTTTTCATAATATGGCCTCCACCTGGGAAACCAGATCGGTCTGCTGGGCCGGTTGTTTGGCTACTTCCACTGCATTCTCCTTTTGTGTAAGCAGACTGTCTAGATCTAGCACAATCGCTTCGAGTAAATCTTCGGCCCGTTCTGCATCGGGATCAGCCATCGTCCCCCCTTCGTGGCGCACCTGTTTGCGTACATCGTTGATCAAATCTTGGGCCTCTAAGCGGAGCACACTAAACTGATTTCGATCAAGCGCATCCGCCACAATCGGGCTTGATGCCGGCGCTTCTTCGGTAATTGCTTCGTTTAGCACCAGGCGATTAAACAAGATTTGTAAGATGGCGGCCAACGGGATCGCCAGAATCGCCCCGCCCACCCCAAAAAGCACCCCAAAACCAGCAATCGCCAACAAGGTCACCACCGCATTAACCCCCACGGAGCGATCCATCACGCGTGGGACAATAAAGTGACTTTCCAAAAACTGGATGCAGGCAATCGCGCCTAATGCCCAAAGCGCTTTCGTTGGATCAACGCTCAGTGTGACCAGAATGATTGGAATCGCGCCGATACTGGGCCCAAAGGTTGGAATTGCTTCACAGAGTCCCATTAACAAACCCAGGCCGAAGGCATAGGGCACACCAATCGCAAAGAACGCAATCATCGAGGCAATACCAATGATGGCGCACAAAATGGCCTCACCACGAAAATAAGCGCCGACTTTGTTTTCAATCTCGGCCAGTAATTCACGTAATTCATCGCGCCGATTCTGGGGTGCCAGCAAAATCGCACGGCGTGTGATCAGGTCGCCTTCCGAGGTCCAGTAAAACGCCATCAGCAAAATGATAATCGTAACGAAAATGCCATAGCTGAAAGATTTTACAAATTGCCAGGCCGGTGTGAGCGTATCCACGGCGACTGTTTCATCGGTGCTCGTACTCGAAGCGTTTGCTACGCTGGAAAGTGAAAGCTGGTTGGGCAGCGATGTACCTAGATTGTGCAAGACGCCGCTCTTTGCATTGAGCAGATATTCATGTAAATTTTTATAATAGGTCGGTAATTGGGCAATCACAGTGTTCACTTGGTCGATCAACACAGGCACCGCCAACCAGATAAATCCCCCAATCACGCCAACCAAAACGACAAAGACGAGAATCATTGCTAGCTCCCGTCGAATGCCGCGCTTTTCTAGCCAGGCAATGGCCGGTCTAAGCCCAATTTGTAGCGTGACCGCCACAAAAAAGATAAAGACCACCATGTAAAATCGGTAGAGTAATAAAAAGACAAAGACAACACTGATCGCTGTCAATGTTGCCAATGCAACCTGGCGCGCATTCCATTCTATCGAGCGCATACCATTCCCTGCATTCGTCTCGGCGTTCGGGCTGGCCACAGGCGAGTTCCCCGGTAACACCGGGGCAGCGACCGCAGGCAATACCCCGGTCGAATGACCAGCCAGAGCAGCATTTGGAGCGGATTTTTTATCCATATTTTATAATTTATCCAATTTTATAATTTATCTATGAGTGATCAGATGTTGCCGTTCATGAGAAGCAAAAGAGCCGTGATCAAGCGCGTCTCCTTGAGGTTATCAAGTATTTACACAACAATGCGTAATATTGATAACCCAATCCATACGCAGCCAACCACGGACAATTGCACAGCATTGGTTACTCTGTACTATGCTGGATCTACCTAGCATTTACAATAGATCCAAGGTATAAATTAAAGATATAGATGGATATCCAGGATTTTGAACAGGCCTGTATAAGGGCAAAAAAAGTAGGGGTCAGGCATGCCTGACCCCTACTTTTTTGCCCTTAGCCTGAAATCACATTGAGAACCGGACTTTTGATGTTGACATGCGGCTCACTGTGCTGAATGAATTCATGACTTGCGGGCAATTACTTGTTTGGCGGCATCTACAATGTTGCTCGCCGTTAGCCCATATTTCTTTAACAAAGCCTGGGCCTCACCCGACTCTGCATAGGTATCGTTGACGCCAACAAATTGAATCGGCACCGGTTGCCGCATCGCCACCAGTCGTGCAACTGCGTCACCCAATCCACCAGTGATCAGATGTTCTTCGGCCGTTACAATTGCGCCCGTTTCGCGCGCCGCACGTTCAACCGCTTCATTATCTAATGGTTTGATTGTGTGCATGTCCAGCACGCGCGCTTCGATGCCGTTTTGGCTCAATGTATGCGCGGCTTCCAAGGCCATCGCGACCATAATCCCACACGCAATAATCGTGACGGCATTGCCTTCCCGCAGTTGATTGGCCTTACCGATCTCAAATGGAATCTCTTCGGTGCTGCCATTTGTGCCGTCATTCGCATAGATAATGGCGGTTTTCGGGCGGCCAGTCCGCAAATAGACCGGTCCTTCATACTCAAACATGGCCCGTGTTGCCGCTTTGGTAGAGGGGGCATCGGCGGGCACAATCACGGTAAAATTAGGAAAAGAGGTCGCCAGCGCCAGATCTTCAATGGCCATTTGGCTGGGGCCATCTTCCCCAATGCTGATCCCACTGTGTGAACCGACGAGTTTGACATCGAGCTTGGGGAAAGCGACGCCCATCCGGATCTGATCGTAGGCGTTGCAGAGCAGGAAAACGGCAAAACTGGCCGCGACTGGCGTTTTACCGGCTGCCGCCAGACCACTCGCCACGCTGACCAAATTGCTCTCGGCAATCCCCATGTTGAAAAAGCGTTCCGGGAAATCTTTGGCAAAATATTCCGTGCGGGTGGAATTGCTCACATCGCCATCGACGACAACAATCTTCGCATTGGTGCGCCCTAGTTCACGGAGCGCTTCGCCAAAGGCATCACGCGTGGCTGGCCCTTCTTTGAGCCCCAGTGCTTGCTCGGTCGATTTAGTCTGAGTAGATTTCGCTGTCGTCATGATTTATTCTCCATCGGCTTGCCAGTTTCACCTTGCCGAGTTACGATCTCTTTGGCCAGTCGATTGGCCGATCGTTCGTTGTTGGGTAAACGGGACCCCGCCGGATCGTAGACTGCCCAGGTTCGCTGCTCATCCAGTTCGGCCAGGGCAATTTCGGCTTCTTCGGGTTTAAGTGCTTCGCCATGTTTGCGGTTGACATCGTTCTTTTCAAAGGGGGAAAGCCCACGGCCTTTTAAGGTATGGGCGACGATCATTTGTGGTTGCTGTGTGACGGTCTTAACCGCCCGCAGCGCCTCTAGCACTGCTTCCATGTCGTGCCCGTCAATTTCGCGCACATGCCAACCAAACGCTTCCCACTTATCAACGACTGGCTCCAGGCTGGGCATCACTTTGTTGACTGAGCCGGTTTGTTGAAACTGGTTCAGATCGAGAATACAGGTCAAGTTATCCGCTTGATATTTCGCCGCCGCCATCGCTGCTTCCCAAATCTGGCCTTCATCACTTTCGCCGTCGCCGATGATCACATAGACGCGATAATCGCGTTTGTCGAGGCGCGCCGCTAACGCATGGCCAAGCCCAATCGACAAACCTTGGCCCAAAGAACCAGTTGAGGCTTCAATACCCGGCAAGCGGTTCATGATCGGGTGGCCTTCGACCGGGCTATCGGTCTGGCGTAATGTGTCGAGCAAGGCTGGGTTAAAATAACCAGCCTCGGCCAATACGGCATAGAGCCCTGGCGCACCATGACCTTTGCTCAAAATAAACCGATCGCGCTCTTCCCAGTGCGGCTCTTGCGGGTTATAGCGCATCACGCCGCCAAAATAGAGCGCCGTCAAAATATCGATCATGGATAACGAACTCGAGGGATGACCGGAACCCGCTTTGGTGGTCATCTCGATAATTTCTCGGCTAAGCCGCCAAGCCGTCTCTTGCAAGGCGGTGAAATCACGGTTGGGTACCATAGCTTCACTTTTATTGGCGCCGCTGGCATGCTTGTTCAGCACCGCGGCCACCTTTTCGACTACTTGTTCATTGCTAGATTGTGGCATATCAAGCCTCCTTTTCTTCACCTTAATCCAGATAGGCAAACCATTCAATGATCCTGATATATGAGTTCAGGTATAACCTGCGGTACATCTTTGTCACTAGCCTGCATGGACGGATGAGAGATAGTTTTAAGGCATGCAATCGGCATCGAGTTTGGGTCCAATGCTCACCAAAATCTGGTTGACGTTCACGCCTATCAGTGGTATTGTTCCAGCTAGCTCTTGGTTGCCCCAGTAAATAGGAGCAAAATCTAGAAAGAATTTTTATAAATTTCTTCACCATTCTCATTTGGAGAGACTATGACGACTGAAAAATTGCGCGTTGGCATTGTGGGTTGCGGAAATATTGCCGGCCCCTATGCAAAAACCATTAAACCCTTTCCCCAATTGGAATTTATGGGCGCGACTGATGTCATGCTGGAGCGCGCCCAGGCTTTGGTTGATCAATACGGCGGCAAAGTATATGCCTCGATCGAAGAAATGTTGGCTGATCCGGCCATCGATCTGATTGTCAACCTGACCATCCACCATGCCCATCCCGCTGTGATCACCCAGTGTCTGAATGCGGGCAAGCATGTCCACAGCGAAAAGCCACTGGCAATGTCGGTCGAGGATGCTCAAAAGTTGGTCGCACTGGCCCAGGAAAAGGGCTTACGCCTGAGCTGCTCACCGATCACCTACATGGGTGAGGCGCAACAGACAATCTGGAAGGCAATTCGCGATGGGCAAGCGGGGCAGGTGCGTGTTGTCTATGCCGAGGTAAACTGGGGGCGGATCGAAGCGTGGCATCCCAATCCAGGGCCATTCTATGATGTCGGGGCGCTCTTTGACGTGGGTGTATACCCGCTCACCCTGGTGACCACTTTCTTTGGTCCGGCGCGCCGTGTGACGGCCTTTGGCAAAGTGCTCCATCCAGATCGGGTGACAAAAGAAGGCGTCAAATTTCATATTGATACGCCAGATTGGGTGGTGGCGGCGGTCGAGTTGGCCAATGGCACCGTCGTGCGGCTGACCACGAATTTTTATGTCGGCCATCATGGCAAACAGAAGGGCTTGGAGTTCCACGGTGATCTCGGCTCGCTCTGGATTGG
This sequence comes from Chloroflexota bacterium, assembly GCA_026389895.1. GTDB lineage: Bacteria > Chloroflexota > Anaerolineae > Caldilineales > Caldilineaceae > JAPLGZ01. The sequence continues at coordinate 34,962 of JAPLGZ010000307.1, forward strand.
CAGCTTCCAGGATTTCCACGCGCCGGTCGAATTTGCCGAGTTTGGCAAAACTTATGCGCCCGTGCCCTATGTTCGCGAGCCGTTCCAGGGCATCGAATGGGGCCGCTCCGTGGCCGAAATCGCCGATGCGATTGCCGAAGGACGCCCACAACGGGCCACCGGCGCACAGGCCGCACATGTCGTAGAAATCTGCTGTGCCATTGTGGAATCGTACAAACAGGGCAAGCCGGTGGATGTAACGTCAGATTTCCCCGCGCCCTGGCCGATGGAATGGGGACAATAGTAGCCGTTGTCAACGGATTTTGGGAACGGATTGAACGGATGGAAGTGGAGAATCCGTTCTTGGTCGTGTATAGCCACAGATTAGGGCGCAAGCAATCCGCTCAATCCGCTCCCCGAATCCGCTGACCGTGGTTTTGTCAATTAAGGGTAACAGCAGGAACCCTACCCGCGCCCAAAGGGCTCCCGCTCCCCTGGTAAGGGAGGGGACTGATTGGTGGAAGGCCGAAATGACGCGTTCTGTCCACCAAACGGCTCCTCCCCTTACCAGGGGGAGGCTGGGTGGGGGTTCTTTGCTCTACCCTTTAGGCGCGGTAATAATTTTTCGACGCTCACCTGCCGCTAGGTTGTTGAGCGTGATCACAATATAGTCCTGGCCCCACAACTGCTGGCGACTCACCGTCGCATGGTCAGCTTGTGGGGCTATTTGATTGGGGAGCAAAAGGGTCAGCGCAGGGATGGATTGGGGCGTGTAAACTGTGTAGCCATCGGCATCCTGCTCAATTTGGATACTGTTGCGCGCCTTGGTCCAGGCCAACCATTCATCGGCGGAAACAATTTGCATGCCTTCGGCCAGCGCCGTGTCCCAGCAACCTTCGATCAGTGGACTGGAATAGGTGGCGAAGCTGACGGGGTGCGAGTTGAAGATGATCGGCGTATAAAATTCGCGCGCCGCGCGTTGAATGATCTTGTCCGTTTCAAGCAGCGCACGTTCCACCGTCCACTTAAAACTGAAGACAAAGCGCGGGTGGATCAACACTTCTTCGGTCCACAATGTAGGTTGCTGATAACAGTTGATAATCTCACCATCTGTATCAACAAAGCGTAGTGGCCGGCCAGAACCAGACATGTAGCCCAACGAGAAAGGATGGACGCTGATATAGTTCAACTCCATCTCAATTCCTAAATCAGTCAACAAGCGCGCTGCGTCAACATAACCCAGCCATCGTACGGCATGTTGGCGGATCGTCTGCGGTGTATGCCCATAATCGCGGCTATGGCGCGCTACATTCGTTTGCAACATACCGGCCACCAATCTGCTTTGCGGGTCTTGGGTGGCAAGCTCGGCGTGGACATCGGAATCCAAAGCCGGATGCACCGAAAATGTATGCCCTTCCGCTGCCCATGCGTCCATCAATTTTTGATTGATCTTTGTTTCGGGCACGACATAAAAAGTGGCATGTGCCTGGCGTTTGCGCAAACCAGCCAGTAGCGCCTCAAACTGCTCGATTGTCGACCAATCGTCGTCGCTTGTCATAATCACGACACTGTGTTGGCTGGCTTCCGGGTAATACCAAAGCCGTGGCCGCGGTGCGAGCCTTTCGATCAGGCGCGCCAATAAGGCGGTCTGTAAGTCGGCCTGGGGCAATAACATCTGATCCACATCCAGTTGCCCCACAAAGAGTTCGCTGGGCCGATAGATGCCATCTAGCCCGGCGTAGGAGAGATCGGCATGCTCGGGATTGCCTTGACGTAAGCGAGCAATGGCGTGTGGCAGATCGTAGGCAAAAAAGATCGCCTCACCATCGCCGATTCTGCTCAAGACGATGCCCGGCTGACGCTCGGTCGTCGTCTCAGTTTTGCCAGGGCGAACCTGCGCCATTACGGTCACCGCTGCATCGGCGGCGAGCGACCATCCCACCGCCGGCACAATGATCTGTACCGGCTCAACGCATAACCCCTGCAAGACCGGATCTTCAGGGTTGGGGTGCAGCCAACCCTGATCAATGCCCTGCCAATTCGCGGTTAACCCAAAGCGCCGGGCCAATTTAGCGTCGGGCAAAAAGGCCAACAATCGCCCGCCCTGCGCTACATAATCGTAGAGCAATTCCGCCTCAGCCTGGGTCGCACTGAGCCTGGGCAGAATGACCAGATCCTGTTGCGTTAGCGTTGTCGCCTGGATCTCGGCCAGGTCAAGTTCCGTAAAATCGGCAAAGCCTTCCAACTGTAAAATCTCGGCCAGGTAATGGCTATAAAGACTATGGGGATCGTTTTTAGCGTGAATCAGTAACATAGAAATTCCTGTTATGTTTTATTGGCTCGCATGGATCGAACTATTCAGGTGCTTTCGTAGCCAATGTACGGAACTTGATGACTTTTGCTGGCTAAGAAGCGGTTAAAAAGGTTGAGTTGGTACATAAAACTAGTGTGCGATGCACAGGTTAAGATCACAAATGACCTTTCTGCAGCGGGCTGATCTGTGCGTTGCATTCAGAGCTACGTGTCTAGTTATATTCCGAGCAATCTTCTTCACACACCTTCATCTCTATACAAATAGATAATAACACGAATTTGTAGCAGGAAAAATTATGAATTATTATTCACCTCATGAATAATAAACATTCAGAGCAAGCATCGTACTATGAGCGCTGGCTGACACCTCTGCTTCAAACGGCCAGCACTGAGCATCCTGTTATCGTGTTGACCGGCGCGCGCCAAGTGGGCAAGAGCACATTATTGCGCCACGCCGAACCGTTTCGTTCCTGGCGTTACCACACGATGGACGATTTTGATAGCTTGCGTCAAGCGACAGAAGATCCCCAAAGTTTATGGGCAGGCACGGATGCGCTTGTACTAGATGAGGTGCAAAAAGCGCCTAAGTTAATTGCTGCCGTCAAAAAAGCGGTAGACGAGCGTCAGCCGCCTATGCACTTTGTCCTTTCTGGCTCAGCCCATTTACTTTTAATGCAGCAGGTCAGTGAAAGTTTGGCCGGGCGCGCCGTTTATTTTATTTTAAATCCAATGACGCTTGGTGAAATTCACGGTCAACCGCCACCTGTGTTATTGACTGCTGCGCTGGCGGGGCAATGGCCTGCTGAGGCTGACCTGGCGCAATCGTTACCTGACACGACGCCACTGCTTTTACGCGGATTCTTGCCGCGCCTTTTAACGCTGGAGCGTGCAGAAGCTTGGCCACAATGGTGGGAAGGTTATGTCGCCACTTATCTAGAACGCGATTTACGCCAGGTGGCGCAAATTGACGCATTGGTAGACTTTCGCCGGTTGATGGAATTGCTCGCCCTGCGCACCGGACAATTGGTGAACCAATCCGATTTGGGGCGTGATGCCAGGCTTTCGCAGTCTACGGTTCATCGCTATCTGAACCTGTTAGAAACTACGCATCTTTTTGACCGCCTGCCGGCTTATACCGCTAGCCACACGACTCGTCTGCTCAAAGCGCCGAAAGCCTTTTGGACGGATCCAGGACTGGCTGTCTTTCTTGCTGGTTATTTTGACCAGGAGAGCCTGCGTAATAGTCGTGAATTGGGCAGTTACTTTGAAACGATGATCTATCTCCATTTACGCGTGTTGACTAGTTTGTTGATCCCGCGCGCGCGACTCTATTTTTGGCGTACGCAAACCGGTGATGAACCTGACATTGTCGTCGAGCATGGCCGTCGTCTGTTGGCGATTGAGATTAAAATGACCGACAACCCTGGCTATCGCCATGTGGATGGCTTACGCAAATTCTTGCAGGCTCATCCTCATGCAACTGGCGGATTGCTGATCCACTGTGGCGCGACGATCAAGCGGCTTGATGAAAAGATCGTGGCGGTGCCTTGGTCCGCATTGACTGGGTAACGTATGTAGTCACCGTGCATCAACCCTTCAAACCCGTAAACACAATCCCTTGAATAAAATAACGTTGCGCAAAGGCATAGAGCAGGATGCACGGCAAAGTCACCATGACGCTGGCGGCCATGAGCAGATTCCATTGGGTGGTCTGAAAGCTACGGAAGAGGTTGATGCCCAAGGCCAGGGTATATTTTTCCGTCGTATTCAAATAGATCAGCGGGTTAAAAAAGTCGTTCCAATGGCCGAGAAAGGTCAGCACCGCCATCACGCCCAGGGCTGGCCGCGCCTGGGGCAGAATGATGCGCCAGTAGATGCCAAAGGTGCTGGCGCCGTCGATGCGGGCGGCATCGTCCAGGTCTACGGGGAGCCGCATGTAAAATTGACGTAACATAAAGACATAAAAGGCGCCACCGCCCAGCCAATAGGGCAAAATGAGTGGCGCATAGGTATCCAGCCAACCTAAGATGCGAAAGAGCACAAAAGTGGGGATCAACGTGACTTGGTAGGGGATCATGATCGTGCTGAGCAAGACCAGAAAGAGCAGATCGCGACCGGGAAAGCGTAGGCGTGCAAAGCCAAACGCCACCAGGCTGGCCGCCGCAATCTGGCCGACCATGGCCAACCCCGTCACCAGAATTGTGTTCGCATAAAATCGCACAAAAGGGATGCGGTCGAAGACCAGGGTATAGTTATCAAAACGCCAGGGTTGCGGGATCCATTGCGGTGGAAAGATAAAAATTTTGGCCTGGTCTTTGAAGCTAGACGAAAGCAACCAGAGCAGCGGAAAGAGCATGACCGCCGAGCCAGCCAGGATCACAAGATAGATGAAGGCCTGTTTTAGCCGGGCATAGGTGCGATAGCGGTTGAACCACCCTGGTTGCAACGACGCTTTACGCCGCACGGTAGTCAGGCGATTGGGTGAATTGGTTGGCGTCATGTTACCTCTTGCGAACCTCGCCTTCATAGAAGACCCAGATCGCCGACGAACGAAAGACCAGCGCCGTCATGAGCAGAATAGCCAGAAAAAGCACCCAGGCCAGCGCGGCTGCGTAGCCCATGCGGAAAAATTTGAAGGCATTCTGATAGAGATAGAGCACATAGAAGAGCGTCGCATAACGCGGTCCGCCTTGGGTCATGATAAACGCCTGGGTGAAGACCTGGAAAGCGAAGATCATATTCATGATCAAATTAAAGAAGATCACCGGGGTCATCATTGGCAGTGTGACGGCCCAAAATTTGGCCCAGGCCCCTGCTCCGTCCACTTCGGCGGCTTCATACAAATCGGTGGGAATGCCCTGCAAGCCGGCCAGATAGATCAACATCGGCCCACCAACCGTCCACAAACTCATGATGATCAGCGAAGGCAGCGCCCATTGGCTGTGGCCTAGCCAGAGTGGCCCCTCAATGCCAACATAACGCAGTAGCGTGTTGAGTAGGCCAAACTGGGGATTAAAAATCCATAACCAGAGCATAGTGCTGGCAATGACTGGCACCAGGGTGGGCATATAAAAGATCGTGCGCCAGAGACTGACGAAGCGCACCTTCTGGTTCATCAGCAGCGCAATGGCAAACGAGAGGATCAAACCTAGCGGCGTGCTGGTGACCACGTAGATACAGGTGACTTTCAGGGCTTGCCAGAATAGCTGGTCGTGGATCAGCCGGACATAATTTTCCAGCCCGACAAAAATCGGTGGCTTGACCACTTCAAAGCTGGTCAGGCTAAAATAAAACGAGGCAATAATCGGCACCAAGATAAAGATCAGCAGACCGAGCAGCCAGGGCAGAATAAAAAGATAACCCTCAAGTGCCTCACGCTGCGCCACTGGCGATTTAGATTTACGAGCAGAAGGGAACGTGGCCATTAACAATTTAACCTAAAAAAGGTGATAAACGAATCAAACCGAGTGCAACGCACGGTGGACGATAATGATGAGTATGGATGATTGGTCGCCACCGTGCGTTGCACTCGGTTTTCCCGAATTAGGTCAAGGTAGGGCCCTACCTCGACCAATTCCTAGCGCTTCCATTCCGCGGGACGGCGGGCAAAGATTTCGTCGACCGCTTTGCAGGCGCGTTCAGTTGCTTCGGCGACGGTGGCTTCGCCCGACCAAATGGCCGAAGTCTCTTGGCTGACCGCCGCCCACCATTCATCGGTATCGGGCGTGGGGTAATAGTCGTGACCATATTGGGCAAAGTCATTCCACAATACGTCGACATTTTGTGGCTTGTGCAGATCCCGATATTCCTGACTGTCAACCACGCTTTTTAAGCCGGGCACGCCATTTTTCATCATGCCGCGCTGGCCCCCTTCGCCCATCAGAAATTCAATCACTTTCCAGGCCTGTTCCTGATTTTTGCTGGTGCTGAGCAACGACCAGGCATTTGAACCCATCTGGACACTGCGCGTGCCCGTGTCTTTGTTGATCGGCATGTGGGCAAAATCCCAATCAAAGCCGGCCTCGCGAATGGCACTCTCTTCCCAGGTGCCGCCAAAATAGATGCCGACTTTGCCTGAAAGGAAGGGATTGGTCTGGCCTTCTAACGAGCTAGGCGGCGGCATGACCTTGTACTTCTGGATCAGATCTGCCACAAATTGTAGACCAGCCTGCGCTTTGGGATCGGTCAACGTGCACTTGTCGCCAGCCGCGTTGAGCACCGTGCCGCCCGTGCCATGAATAAAAGAGGTGCTCCAATAAGGCGGGTTGATAATGCCCATGTGGATGCCCCATTGATTGGTGGCCGGATCAGTCATCTTCTGCGCATAGGCCAGCAGATCGTCCCAGGTCCAATCATCTTTGGGGAAATCCAGACCGGTTGCCTTCAGCAAATCTTTGTTGATATAGAGTGCTTGACCGCCGGCATAGAGCAGACCGCCGTACATGCCACCTTGCCAACCCCACTCTGGTTCCATCGGATAGAAGTAGGCACTCATGTCGAGTTTATCGCGATCGATAAATGGTTTCAAATCGACAAACATGCCGCGCGCGGCGCCTGGCACCACCCAGTTCATCTGGTTGATCGTAATGTCTGGCGCTTGGCCGCCCGCATATTCGGTCTGCAATTTGTCCCAATAGCCATCAATGGGACGGAATTCAACTTTCACTTTGATATTGGGATTCGCAGCCTCAAACGGTTTGAGGGTATCTTCCAACGCCTTATTCCAGGCGTCACCCAGACCATAAGAAGCCAGGCGAATTTCGACGGGACCCGCCGCCGCACCAGTGGTTGCCTGACCCGCTGGCGCGGTCACAGGGGCACAGCTACTAAAAAGCACCATGACAAATAGCAGCAAGCACAAGACACGCCCTGTGCTTCGCTTGGCGATTGGCTGAAACATGCGTCGCTCCTTTGTGATGAGGATGGGATAGAAAATTTAGTTGTTGTGTAGTGTGAACAAAATATTAAGTAGAAAGCTTGCGTGGTGCAATATCAATTTGTTAATCCAGTATACTGGTCAGATTGAGGGTTGTCAAGCGTGTGAAAAAGCGGCCTCACCCCCGACCCCCCTCTCCTGAATCGAAAGGCTGAGTTCAGAAGAGGGGGCGGGGGGGGTGAGGTCGCTTTTTACTTAAAAATTATTATCAACCGGCACCATCTGCCCGGTGCGCGCCGACTCGATGCCGGCCACGAGCGCCGCGATCACGCGCGCTGCATCAATCGCCGACATCTGCGGTTGCGCTTTGCCTTCAATACAATCTAAGAAATGTTCGCATTGCTCGGCAAAATGGTGCACCTGGCGCGTGTCGTGGACACGCGGTTTGTGGTCTTTGAACTGCTCGCGATAATCGTGGATAATTTCGGTGCGATGCTCTTCGCGGTTGTTGCGATAGAGCTTGCCGCCCCATAACGTGCCTTCGGTGCCGTAAAGCGTCAAATGTCCACCAGTTGGGGCATAACCCCGGTTGCCCGATGCCGCAATTAATTTGCCGATCGCACCGTTGGCAAAGGTTAGGGAAACTACATAACAATCATTTAAGGGTAAGATTGGTTCGGCTTTGTGGTTGGCAAAGGCAAACACCTGAGTCACTTGGGTCTGCAATGCCCACAACATCAAACCCAGTGGATGACAGCCACCACCCAGTAGAATATCTTGAGCCGCTTGTGCATTCGTGCGCCACGGGGTTTGGCTGTTCGGGCCGTAAACGGAGCGCAGGTCGGAAATGTAATCACCCTCCGCTAGCCAGACTTCGCCAATTTCGCCGGTTTGGTAGGCCGTGGCCATCGCTTGGTAATCGGGTCGGAAGTGATAGACATGGCCGCCCAAGAAGGTTAAACCGGTCTCGCGTACATCCTGCACAATGCGTGCGGCATCTTCGCGCGTGGTACACATGGGCTTTTCGCACAGCACATGCTTGCCGGCCCGCAACGCGGCGTGGACTTGTTCGCCATGCAAATGATCCGGTGAACAGATCGAAACCGCCTGAATATCGGGTCGCGCTAAAAACTCATCCAGCGCTCCGTATACCTGGGGGACGCCAAGCCGCTCTGCTTGTTCCTGCGCTTTGTCCGCATCTACGTCATAGATCGCCAAAACTTCACAACGCGCGTCGGTCTGATAGCCACGAATGTGACCTTCCGCCGCAATCCCACCACCGCCGATAATGCCAATGCCGATTGTCATGCTTGTTTCCTTTTTGAGTAGCAGCAACCCCACCCTAACCCTCCCCTGGTAAGGGAGGGGACCGATTGGTGGATAGAAGAAATTGGTCATTATGTCCACCAAACAACTCCCTCCCTTACCAGGGGAGGGTTAGGGTGGGGTTGTTTGCTCGTTATCTCTCTACATTATTTCAAATTAAAGTCCAACCTATTTCATCCCAACCGATTGATCCCGTCAAACGCCGCGGTTTTATAACATTCAGCCAGGGTTGGATAGTTAAAGACGGTGTTGACAAAATAATCAACTTTGCCGCCAAAGGCCATCACCGCTTGCCCGATATGGATCAACTCGGTGGCGCCTTCACCAATGATGTGGACCCCCAAAAGTTCGTGGGTTTCCATATGAAAGATCAGTTTGAGCATGCCCGTGCTGTCCCCAATAATCTGGCCGCGGGCGATCTCGCGATAGTGTGCTTTGCCTACTTCATAGGGAATCCCTTGCGCCGTTAATTCTTCTTCGTTGCGCCCCACCGTCGAAATTTCTGGAATGGTATAGATGCCATAAGGAAACAATTCGGGCACACTCGTGGCATCAACCCCATGCGCGTGACAGGCCGCCAGCCGGCCTTGCTCCATCGACGTGGAGGCCAGACTAGGGAAACCAATCACATCGCCCGCCGCATAGATGTGGGGCACTTCGGTCTGGTATTGTGCATTGACCTGCAAACGCCCGCGCGTATCGGTGCAGAGACCGGCGGCTTGCAAATTTAATTTATCGGTTGCGCCGGTGCGACCAATACTGTGCAGCGCTGCTTCCGTAATAATATGTTTGCCGCTGGCGAGATGAATATGGACACGTTTGCCGCGCTTGACATCATCGACCACCTCGAAGCCTTTGACTTCTTCTCCCAACCGTAATGTCACGCGACTAGAACGCATGTGATAGGCCAAAGCATCAATGATTTCGGCATCGACAAATGGGAGTAAGCGCTGGCGTTTATCGATCACCGTGACACGAACCCCCAACGCTGCGAAGATACAGGCATACTCGATCCCGATCACACCGGCCCCCACCACCGTCATGGTGCGTGGCAAATGTTTAAGGTTGAGGATATCATCACTGATCAGAATGTGTTGGCCATCAAAGGTGATATGGGCATCTTTGGTGGCGCTGGTGCCTGTGGCGATCACAACTGCGCCCGTCGTCACATCCCGATAGCCGCGGCCATCGACGTAATAGAGGCGAATCGTATGTGGATCGACAAAAGCCGCTTCGGCCGCAAGCAGTTCCACCTGGTTGCGCATCAGCTGATGTCGGGTCACGTCAATTTCGTGGCGGATCACATGCTCGGTGCGAAAGACCAGATCGTCCATCGTGATATGTTGCTTGACAGTATAAGAGGCGCCATATAGACCGCGCTCCCGATAGCCAGAAAGGTGTAACACCGCTTCGCGCAGGGTTTTGCTGGGAATGGTGCCTGTGTTAATGCAGACCCCGCCTAGCACCGCTTTGCGCTCCACAATCCCCACCCGTTTATTCAACTTGGCCGATTGAATGGCCGCGCGTTGTCCAGCTGGGCCAGAGCCAATCACGAGTAAATCATATTCATAGTCTGACATGCGTTCTCCTGTCTGCGTCAACGTGAAGCTGGCTTTATGATTGGTCACTGGGTCAGATGGCCCAGTTTTTAGCTTCTTCGCCCCTTTGCGCGACCGAACGACATTGTTCAATGATTTTTCGTTTATGGCTGGACTGTCGCAATAAGCGGCGTCAAATATGAGTGAACCATTCATATTTGACGCCGCCTGCAGTCTTTAAGCCCACTGTCAATAACAATTCGCTTGATGGTTGGTGGGGCATATGAACGAGCTGCCCCGATGATTTCACATTTTGATGATCGAAAGCTTAAGAAATTTAGCCTTGTTTTTTAACGTTAGACTAACACTTTGGCTGCCATCGCTGCGCCCACGATGCCCGCATCATTTTGTAACTGGGCTGGGACGATTTGGGCCCGCGTCTGCAGATAGGGTGAAAATTTTTCAAACTTTTTACTCACACCACCGCCAATAATGAACAAATCCGGTGTGAAGAGCTTCTCCATATATTGCAAGTAGGCATTGACCCGCCCGCCCCACTGTTTCCAACTCAAATCTTTTTCGGTTTTAACACGGGCGGCGGCGCGGTGTTCGGCATCCTTGCCGCGCAACTCGACGTGACCGAATTCAGTATTGGGCAACAAAACGCCTTCCGTAAAGATTGCACTGCCAATCCCGGTGCCAAAGGTCAACAAGATGACGACGCCGCTCTTGTAATCCTTGCCCGCGCCAAAGGTCATTTCGGCAATGCCGGCGGCGTCCGCATCATTCAAAACGCGCACCGGACAATTCGTCGCCTGGCGAAAGAGCGCTTCGGCATCCGTATTAATCCACGCTTGGTCTACATTGGCGGCCGTGAGGGTTACCCCGTGTAGGACAACCGCCGGAAATGTGCAGCCAATCGGGCCGGTCCAGTTAAAATGCTTGATCAATGCTTTAACCGCCTCGGCCACGGCGGCTGGTGTTGAAGGTTGGGGCGTATCAAACCGTTCGCGCTCAGCCATAAACTCGCCTTTGTCTACATCCACCGGTGCGCCCTTGATGCCGCTACCCCCGATGTCGATCCCCATGATTTCCACTGGTCTTCTCCTTGTTCTTTTGATGGTAACGCGGGCGCCTCACCGCCGCACCCAGCCGTGAACGAGTGGGCTAAGTTCACGGCTGGGTAGACATGTGGTTGCTGTGCGCCGCTTCTACTGAAGCGTCCCCCTCCCCTGAAACAGCCGGGTGCCCCTCGGGCGCGTTCAGAAGAGGGGGCGGGGGTGAGGCTCCGCGTTACGATGAATGAATAGATTGCGCCTTTGATAGGGAGCTACACAAGAGCGCATACCGTTAGTTGCCTAGGAATTATAATGAACCAAGCACCTTATTTAAGGCTTCGGCCACTTCTTCGATTTGAGAGCCGCTCAGCTCTGGGCTGACATCAATCTGCACGGCGCGCCCTAACAGATCCAGCGAGCGCGGGCACATATCGGGCGCATATTCAACTTCCCGGCCATGTGTGCGCCACGGTCCACCCCGTTCCGACCAGGTGCGCTTATTGAGAATCGGCGCCCAGTGGCGGTAAATATGATAATCACTGCGTTCAGGGTAATAAAGCACCGATGTGCCGACCCCTTCGGCGTTCAAAGCTTTCTTGACCGTATCCGCTTGGGCCGCGGTCGGCGCAAAGAAGATCAGCGAGATGGCGGCGTCACCTTCGACGTCTGGAATATCGCGGAAGGTGAACCCCTTCTGGCGCGCCACATCAGCCATACTGGCGGTCAGGGTTCGTTTGTTCTGGCGCATCGTCGTCAACAAATCATCTAACCGTTGCAACTGCACCAGCGCAACCGCGCCGGCGAGCTCACCCATCCGGAAGTTAATGCCCGGCAAGATCTCCTCGGTCGGAATATTGTTGCGTGTGCCACCGACGACATCATTGTACATGAGGACGCGATCATAGACCTTTTGGTCGCTGGTGATGACCACGCCACCTTCGCCGCTGGTGATGATCTTGTTGAATTGCAGGCTGAAGGCGCCCGCATCGCCAATTGTGCCCAGACGTTTGCCCTGGTAGCTGGCGCCAGCCGCCTGCGCGACATCTTCTAATATCTTAAGATTGTGCTTTTGCGCGATGGCTTGCAATTCCGCCATGCGAGAAGGCCCGCCGCGCATATGGACAACGGCAATCGCGCGCGTGTACGGTGAGATTTTGCGTTCGACATCCAGCGGATCGAGCGTGAGTGACTCGTCAACTTCGGCAATGATCGGCACCGCGCCCATGGCAACCACAGCCGAAGCGGTGGCGATCCAGGTGTATGCTGGCACAATCACTTCATCGCCAGGGCCAACGCCGAGCCCGGCTAATCCGCACATCAAGGATGCTGTGCCCGATGAAAGCGCCGCACTATAGGGGACACCCATAAGCTTGGCAAAAGCCTGCTCGAAGAGGGCCACTTTGGATTCGCCAGGATTTGGCCCATAATAACGAAAAAGGCGCTTGCTGCGCAACACCTCAACGACAGACGCCTCTTCTTCGGCGCCAATGCGCATGCCGCCGGGAAACATGGGCGGCAGAGGTTGGGTGACGGCGGGTGTGCCACCATCAATGGCGAGTTTACTAGATGCTGTAGACATAACAAAAATCTCCAATAGTAAAGTGTTTTTAATCTTTAGGCAACGGCCAGGGCAAGGCGCTGGTTGACAACATGCCAGAAAGTAGCCACCGCCTCTTGTCTGGCATCAAAAAAATCTTCAAAGAAACCGGAATGATTGAGCGAGGGTGGATACGCATAACGTTCGCCATCATCGCCCAATTCATGAATCCAGTCACTTGGTTCGCGCGGATCGATGAGGTCGAAGAGATGATATGGATAGAGGTAAGGGCGTCCCTGGTCGTTCAAGATACGGAAATCATTGGCCTCAATCCCAATCACAACATACGCCTGATCTGCTGAAAGGTCAGGATATTGCTCATTTTTAGCGCGTAATTTGATAATCATCAGTTCACCTGTTTTTGCTTTATTTCAACGCGACCAATCCCTGGGTGTTCGTACCAATGATACTCAAACTGTCTTCCTCCAATCTCAAAACGAGGACTGCTTTTCTTGATCCACCAGGATGGTCTACCTCCATAATCGGCCACTAAACGCTCAATATCACGGATTCGATTCCCTTTCGCAATTACACGTGCCTGAGCAAGCATTTGCGGTGTAAGTTTAAATTCATCGGGCATTAGTATAAGTCATCCACCGTTACTGGTCAACCGTTTTCATTTCATACTTGATAGTACGTAGGGGTGCCTAGGTCGGCGGTTACTAGCCTAGCGTTCACTGTTCAGCATATTGATCGCCTTCAAGCCCTCTTCCTTGATCGAATCCAGCACGGCCCGTTTCATGTCGAGAAAGATCGGCAAGGTGATCAGGTCGAGGTTGCGCGGGCGGGGCAGATCTACGGTTAGCACCTGTTTAATCCGGCCTGGTCGCGCGGTCATAATGTAGACGCGCTCGCTGAGAAAGATCGCTTCGTCAATATCATGCGTGACAAAAATAATCGTCTTGGGCGTGCGCTGCCACAAATTGACCAACAATTCTTGCATAATGATGCGTGTTTGGGCATCCAACGCACCAAAAGGCTCATCCATCAGCAGCACTTCGGGGTCATTGGCCAGGGCGCGTGCAATCGCCACACGTTGCATCATGCCGCCGGATAATTCTTTGGGATAGTGATGTTCAAAATTCTTGAGGCCGATCATTTCAATGTAATTTTGCGCCACTTGGGTGCGTTCCGCCGCGGGCATCAGCCGCAACCGCGAGCCAAATTCGACGTTGCCGCGCACCGTCAGCCAGGGAAAAAGCGTGTACGTTTGAAAGACCATCCCGCGCGCCGCACTCGGCCCGTCAATCTGCCGCCCATCCAGCCGCACTTCTCCCGCATTCGGTTCGACCAGACCCGCAATCACGCGCAATAGGGTAGATTTCCCACAGCCACTCGGCCCGACAATGCTGACAAACTCGCGGTCGGCCACTTCGAGCGACAGGTTATCCACCGCGGTAACCTCTGCACCGCGCCGTGTGCGGAACTTCATCGTGATATTAGAGACGCTTAATTTCGGTGTCTGCATAAGGTTTAGGCGAGAAGTGAACTACGAAAGCCTGGCAAGGATTACACGAATTACACGAAAATAAAGCCAGTGTTTTATGCATGCAATTCGTTGCAAAATAGTTTTTAACGAATACGCGGCGACCACGGCAGCACCATCCGATGCAGCCACTTAAAGACAATGTCGCTCACAAAGCCCAGGAAACCAATCGTGACCAGGCCGACAAATATTTTATCGGTGCGCAACCCGCGCTGCGATTCAAGGATCATAATGCCCAAACCTTTTTCGGCGGCCACCAATTCGGCCACGACCAGATAGGTCCAGGCCCAGCCAATCGTGATGCGCAAATTGTCCATGACGCCGGGCAGCGTTGCGGGGATCAACACGTGGGTGACGACGCGCAACCGTGACGTGCCCAAGGTATAGGCGCTGTCGAGGAGGTCTTTGGGTACATGCGCAGCCACATCGGCCACCAACAAAATCAACTGGAAAAAGGTGCCGATGAAGATCACGGCGATCTTCTCTTCGATGCCCAGGCCAATGTAGAGGATTAACAAGGGAATCATCGCGCTGACGGGCAAGTAGCGGATAAAATCGACGACGGGCTCAAAGAGCGCTTCAAAAAACTTAAAGCTGCCCATCAAAATCCCCAATGGCACGGCCAACACCGCCGCCACTGCCCAACCGATCAGGATTACGCTGGTGCTGGCCCAGGCGTTTTCCAACAATTCACCGCTGGCGATCATGCGCACGGCTGCGCTTAAGACCGCGGTCGGTGTTGGTAGAAAGTACGATGGCTTCACAAAGCCGCCATAACTCAGCACAGCCCAGATGCCAAAGAGCAGCGTCAGGCTGAAGATCACAATCGCGGCATAATGCGTGCGCGGGATCGGCTCCTGGGGTCGCAGGTCATCGCTGAGTCTAAATTTGCGGCGCGCGGTTAATTCGGTCATCGGTGTCCAGTGGGTAATAAAATGATGCGTGAGGCGTGATAAGTGATAAGTGAGATAGGACTGAGTACTTGGTCAACCTTCACGTATCACTTATCACGCCTCACGTTTCTCTATTTTTCTAAATACGACCGGTCCACCAAATCCTCCGCCTTAATCGGCGTAGTGATCTGGCCGAGTTTGGTCCACAGATCAATCGCAAACTTGGTCGTGCCGATCGCAGTGCCGGTGCCATCGCCGGTGAAGAAAGTGGCATTGCGTGCCTTGTCATAGAGTGTCACGCCCTTGAGATCGGCCTTAATATCGTCGGGCTTTTCGTAGAAACCACCAAGCCCCTCTTGCATCAGCTTGGCGGCGTCGTCTGGATTGTTTTTGGCATATTCGACAGCCTTATCCCAGGCGCGCGCCAGTTTTGTCCCGACCTCTTTGTTGGCCGTCAAGATATCTTTGCGCAGAATCATGACATCGACAATCAGGCCTGGCGTCTCTTTGGACGTGGTCAAAATTGCCACGTTTTCTGCCTCTGCTGCCTTGGACAAATTGGGCTCCCAAGTCACGCCGGCATCCACGCGGGCGGCCGCCATCGCGGCAGGTACATCGCCTTGTTTCATCTTCACCAGCGATACATCGGCGTCGGAAAGGCCATTCTGCTGCAACAAAAAGTCGAGCATAAAGTGCGAAACCGAACCGACATTGACGCCAATCGTATGGCCCTTCAAATCTTTGACGGAAGCGATATTCTTATCTTTTAGCACCAAAATGCCGTCACCACCCGACGAATCATCCAGCCCGAGAATCGCTACAAACGGTGTCTCGGCTTTCCAGTAGAGGGTCATCGTGTCTAGCGTCGAGACTAGACCGTCGAGTTGTTGGCCCGCCAGCGCCGTAAACCGGTCTTTGGGATCTTCGACCTTGGTGAGCGTGACATCTAATCCTTCGTCTTTAAAATAGCCTTTTTCACGCGCAATAAAAAGTGGTCCATAGCCGACCCAGACCGAGTAACCCAGGTTTAACTTGACTGGCTGGGCGCTGCCGGTTTGCGCACCACCGCTGGGTGCTGCTTGCGGCGTAACACAGGCGGCCAGGATCAGCGCGGTGATTGACACCAGCGCCAAGCCCAAATACAAGCGCTTAAAATTCATCTTCAGTTCCTCCCTGTCATAATTGAGAATGATTGGGGCCAGATTGTTGGCGCTGCCAAGAATTGCGCAGTGGCGCGTTCTGGTTTGCACATGGTGGAAGCAAGCTGAGAACTTGCCTATGCGATAATCAAGCGTGCCCGTGTAGTATAGGTGAAAATAGCCAAATATGCTATATCG
>JAPLGZ010000131.1 GCA_026389895.1 Chloroflexota bacterium
TCAGGCCATTCACCAGTATGGCGGCGTCGTGATCGGGGAACATATCAGCCAGTTCATGACCGTGGTCTGGATGGCGCTGATCAGTGGGATGATGTTGCGCTCGGCGCTGTTCCGGGCCTGGCAGGGCTGGTTGGGTTTGGTAGCGGCGCTGGTCTTCTTTCTGGCGCAAAGCGAACTGTTGGCCACCGTCATCCCTGGTTTCCCTGAAGTGCCGATGGCCGGGTTGATTGGTAGCCTGCTCTGGCTGGTCTGGATGATTGTGCTGGGGGTCGCCCTCTTCCGTTTTCGCCCGGCACCAGTGGCTCAAACGAGCCTGAAAGTTGCTACTGTAGGCACACAGGCTCGGTAAAATGATGCAAGGCTATGAAATTTGTGTGCAGGGCCAGCTTGACCTGGATTGGGCAGAATGGTTCGACGATTTCACCTTGACCCATCGACCCGAAGGCGTGACCGTGCTCACCGGGCTGGTGGCCGATCAAGCGGCCCTACACGGTATCCTCAACAAAATTCGCAACTTGGGCTTGACGCTCATCTCAGTCACGCAGGTGACGCAACAATAACATTCATTATCTAGAGCCAATCAGAATAACGCAAGGGCAATCATGACAAACGAATCAAATATGAACAACGAATTGCATGTGATCTTTGGGACTGGTCCGGTTGGGCTGGCGGTGATGGACGAACTCGTGACGCGTGGCAAGCGGGTGCGCATGATTAATCGCAGCGGACGGGCGTCCGTACCGGCTGGGGTTGAAGTTGCCTCTGGCGACGCAACCGATCCGATTTTTACACGACAGATCTGTGCCGGCGCTGCGGTGGTCTACCAGTGCTCGAATCCACCCTACACCGAGTGGGCCGAGCGCTTTCCACCGTTGCAAGCCGGTGTGCTGGAAGGCGCCGCCGCCAATGGCGCCAAGTTAATTTCGATGGAAAATCTCTACATGTATGGTTCAACCGGCGGCAAGCCGTTGGTCGAAACCCTGCCCTACGCCGCCCAGACCCGCAAAGGCCAGGTGCGCGCCGCCATGGCCGAAGCCTTACTGACCGCGCATCGCCAAGGCAAAGTGCGCGTCGCCACTGGCCGGGCTGCTGACTTTTACGGGCCACGGGTTAGGGTCTCCGCGATGGGCGAGCGTATTTTTCCAGTAGCGTTGGCTGGCAAATCTGTTCAGTTGATGGGCAACCCGGATCTGCCGCACACCTACACCTACATGCCCGACATTGGCAAGGCGCTGGCCATCTTGGGGGAACGCGAGGAGGCATTGGGACAGGTCTGGCATATCCCCAGCGCGGCCACTGTTACGTCCCGCCAATTTCTTAAGTTGGTGGGTGAGGCGATTGGTAAACCAGTGAAAATCCAAACCGTGCCCAAGTTTGTGCTGCAATTGCTGGGGTTGTTCAACGCCGATATCCGCGAGGTGGCAGAGATGGTCTACCAGTTTGAGGAGCCATTCGTCGTGGACGCCAGTAAATTTACGCAGGCTTTTGGCCAGCAGGCTACGGCGCTGCCAGCAGCCATCCAAGCCACGGTGGCCTGGTGGCGACAAGCGGGCAATAAGTCAAGCTGGTGCGCCTTGGTCAAGATTAGCCGATACATTGTCGGATACTATGCCCCAAGTGTTTGCAGCCAATCCGCAATCGCCTGCCCGATCTCATCCGGCGAATCCTCTTGGAGATTATGCAACCCGCGCACGATTACCGCATTTTGCGCCGGCCAGGTGCGGCAGAATTCATGCTGACTGGCTTGCAATCGGCCGGGCTCGCCCTGAATGTATAATTTGGGCACAGCACTGTTGGCCAGCCATTCGCCGTAGGCCATGACGATTTCACTTACATCGGTGGGCTCGCCATCGACTGGCAGTTGACGGGGCCAGGTGAGGGTGGGGCGCCGCGCTTCGCCCGGTTCGGCAAACGGCCGGCGATAGATATTCATCTCTTCCGCGGTCAAGGACCGCTGGATCCCCGCGGGCAAATTGAACTCGATGAAGGAATTTTGTTCCAGCACCAACTGCTCACCGGCTGACGATCGTAGCGTCTGAAAGATCTTGCGGGCGGCTTCCGGGTATTCGCGCCAGGTGGATGGCTTGACAATCGCCTCCATGTAGGCAATGCCTTTTACGCCCGTTGGGTGGCGCTTGGCCCAGTCGAAGCCCAATGCCGATCCCCAATCATGCACCACAAAGGTGACCCGTTCACGTACGCCCAGCGCATCGAGCAGCGCATCCAGGTAGCGGCGATGCTCGACAAAGGTATAAGCATCAGGGCCGCTAGCCGGCAGTTTCTGCGAATCGCCCATGCCGATGAGGTCTGGGGCAATACAGCGACCCAGCGCCTGCACATGGGGCATTATATTGCGCCAGATGTAGGACGAAGTAGGGTTGCCGTGCAGAAAGACAATTGGGTCACCCTGGCCCTCGTCCACATACGCCATCTCTAACCCCAGAATCCGTTGAACCTGCTTTTGATAGGGAAACGCCGCGCTGATCATCCTGTACTTACCTTTCGTTCATGCCTGGACGGGGCCGCCCAGGTTTTGTGGGTTATTCATGTGCTCATCATAGCACCAAGCTTGCACGGTGACTTGTAAAAATTCGGCGTTTCAGTTGGCGGAAGAACGGGCGAAGAACGATCCAGGGGCGAGTCCAGTGAAGCGTTTGAAATCCTTGATGAAATGCGCTTGGTCATAATAGCCGGCGCCATGCGCGATAGTCGTGAGGTCGGCGCCCCTGGCATGGAGTTTGAGCACGTTTTTTAAGCGGACAAGGGAGGCGAATTTGCGCGGCGAGACGCCCACATGGCAGCGGAAGCGCCGTTCAAGCGCGCTCTGGCTGAGGCCAATCTCCTGGGCGAGATCCTCAATGCGCAGCATGGCTTGGGCCTGCTCGATCAACGCCACTGCGCCAGCAATCGCAAGATCCAGTTGGCGATTGTCGGCGTGACTGAGCAGGAGATCCTCAACCAACCGGATGCGCTGTTCGTGGTTGGCTGCCGTGGCTAGATTGTCGTGGAGCTGATCCAACTGAGCCGAATCGCCGAGCACGGCGGCGAGGTCTGTCGTGGTGTTGGCAAATTCATGGAGCGGCTGGCGCAACCATGCGGCCGCGCCGGTGGTCGTGAACGAGACGATGACGACGGCATGATCCTGACTGTGGACATGCGTGCGCACCGTGTCCCAAAGCCCCGTCAGCGCGGCGCGCGGCGCTTGCAGACCACTGTCCAACCGGCAATCACCTTGAAAACGAAACGCCGCAACAAGTCCGGTGTCGGGCAAATGGGCATCCCGGTGCGCGGTGGTGGACTCAACAACAAGAAATCGCCGCACAAAGGGTTGAAGCGCCACACAAGGCGTTTGGGTTAGGATATTGATGTTACTCATGGTGAATATAGGGTAATAACCTCTAACCAAATCATTCTTGCGCGCCAAGTATAATTGCCTCATTGTACGCTGTCAATGTGAATCCTTCGGTTATTTAACGCTTCTTAGAGGATTGGTGACTTTTTTGTAAGGATAAATCCCTCGTCTCCCTACTTGTCGGGGGCGCGTTCAATCCAGTGTAAACAAAGTGTTTCGGTATTACGTAGTCATTTGTAGGTCACGCTGCAAGCGTGACAAGCCGCGCCAAACAGCATCCGTGGGCTGACAAAAGCGTAGGTCAACGGCCCTTGTCCGGTTACAAACCGTTCGACTGAGACTTCGGCGTGAGCTTAGTCGAACGCTCACGCCGAAGCCGGATCTACGAAATTTTAGACGCAATCACTTTGCACCACTCCTTGAACGCCTTACCTAGGCAGTCTACAGATAGGCCACAAGTTCATTCCATATTCATGCCCAGGCCCACAATACTTTGCGTTGCTGCCGCATTTGTGCGGGAGTTTGTGCCGTAAGTTTATCCACACGGTCAACGGTTAAATCGATTAGTTCGCAAAGAAAAGATAAGCAAATTGTAAGGAAATGCTCTGTAATGAAATGTTGTTGTAATGTTATAATAGCTTTATGCGTGATAACTTCTATCAAATATCAGCGGTGACCTACATCTTATCATATAGTCTCTACAATCCTTATGACCGAAATCCTTATGACCAATGAATGCCAAGCCACTTACCAGAGGCTTTCACTGCGATGGCTAGCACTATACGCCAGAGGAACCTGCTTCGTATTCTATCTGACGCGTAGGCTGCCAGGCGCAGATATTTTGTGCCCAGTTTTAATCAGACGTAAACCGCTGATATTCCAACCCCTGAGCGCCATTGCCAAGCTGGATCTGTTTACAGGGCAAGCCCCATGCTGAAAAATCAGGGGCTGATCAGTGTCGTGATTCCTGTCTATAATGGCGAACGCTATTTAGCAGAAGCCATCAACAGCGTGCTTAGCCAAGATTACCGGCCGTTAGAGATCATCGTGGTAGATGACGGTTCAACCGACGGCAGTGCAAAGGTGGCCCAAGCGTTTGGTTCTGTCGTTCGCTATCATTATCAGGCCCACGCCGGGGTATCAAGCGCCCGGAATCTTGGGGTCGAATGCGCGCAAGGTGAGTTTTTAGCCTTTTTAGATGCCGACGATTTGTGGGTCCAGGATAAATTGACCCAACAAGTTGCTACATTGACCGCTGATGTTGACCTGGATATTGTTTTTGGTCACGTTAGCCAGTTTCACAGCCCTGACCTGGATGATGAAACGAAGCGCCGCATTAAGTGCCCTGATACCCTTTTGCGCGGATTTCATCCAGGGTGCATGTTGCTCAGGCTTGCCACATTTCTAAGGGTGGGCATGTTTAGAGCCGATATCGCGGGTGGATATTTTATTGAGTGGTATGCGCGGGCTGTAGAGAAAGAGCTGAAGCTGCAAACAATGCCTGACATTTTGATGCTGCGGCGACTGCACAATACGAATATCGGCCTAACTGAGCCCCATCGGCGTCTGGACTATGCGCGCGTGCTGGGTGAGGTGATTCGGCGGCGCCACCAGAAACCTGTTTAAAAAGGTGAGCGGCCTGTTTTTCTTATTTTAGCGCGCCACCAATTCTAGGAAAACCGTGAAAACTAAAAGTCTGATCAGCGTCGTGATTCCTGTCTATAATGGCGAACGCTACCTGGGCCAAGCGATCGCGAGCGTGCTTGCCCAGGCCCATCGTCCCATTGAAATTATTGTGGTGGACGATGGTTCAACAGACGGCAGCGCTAAGCTTAGTCAACAGTTTGGGCCGCCGGTACGGTATCACTATCAACCCAATGCGGGATTGGGGGCGACGCGCAACCTGGGCGTGACTCTAGCCCAGGGCGAATTTTTGGCCTTTCTAGATGCAGATGATTTGTGGGTTCCAAACAAGTTGGATTTGCAACTTTGCGCATTGATGGATGACCCGAGTTTAGATATCTCGTTCGGCCATGTCAGCCAATTTCATAGCCCGGAGCTTGATGAGGAAACCCGACGGCGCATTGTCTTGCCAGACGCGCCGCTCGTTGGCTGTCATCCGGGCACAATGCTGATCCGGCAGACTACCTTTCGGCGAATTGGCCGGTTTCGCGCCGACCCGCAAGTGGGACAATTTATTGACTGGTATGCCCGTGCGCAAGAGCAGAAACTAAAGATGCAGGTCTTGCCACAAGTTCTTATGCTGCGCCGCTTGCACGGCACCAATATGAGCCTCGAAAAGCGCGCTGCCCGCAGTGATTATGCTCGTCTTTTAGGCGATGTCATCAGGCGACGGCGGCAGAAGGATTCTGATGGATAAGCGTACAAAAATATCGGTGCTGATGCCGGTCTATAATGCGGCGCGTTATCTCCCCGCGGCCATTGAATCAATTTTGGACCAGACCTATCGAGATTTTGAATTTATTATCATAGATGATCATTCAACGGACGACACTGCCCGTATTTTGGCAGGTTACCGAGCCCAAGATGCGCGCATTCAGGTCCATCGAAATGGCCAGAATCTGGGGATTGCGCACACCCTAAACCGTGCACTTGATCTGGCCAACGGTGAATACATTGCCCGTATGGATAGCGATGATCTTTCACTGCCACAGCGCTTTGAACGTCAGGTTGAATTTTTAGATGCTCACCCCGAGGTTGGGGTTGTGGGCACACAGACGCGTACTATCGATGACGATGGCCACCTTGCGCCGCAGCACTATTGGGAACAATCCACATCGCCGGCTTGTCTGGTGTGGCACTTGCTCTATGCTACACCGTTATGCCATCCGTCAACGATGATGCGCCCCGCCTGTCTGCGCGCCGTCAAGGGCTATGATCCTGCTTACGCGAACGAAGATATGCACCTATGGACCAAGCTGGCCTTTGTAACCAGAATGGTAAACCTGGATGAAGTGCTTGTTTATTATCGGATGTCAGCCCAGAAACAAGAGGAAAAGTCGCTTTATTGGGAATCGCATATCAAACGAGTGGGGCATGAATATGCAGAAAGAATCCTGAATAGAGCGGTTGATCCCCAGTTAATTCAGCTCTTTTTTAACTTCAGGAAGTATGGCCGCATCGATCAAGGGGCAACCTTTTTCGACGTCTTTGCGCTTTGCTCGCTATTAAAGGAGCTATTTGCTGCGATGAAACGCGACAATTTAATTGATTCGCAGCGTACGAAAGAAGTAGAGGACTTACTTTTATCGCATACGCAACATCTTATTGTAACGGCTTTCCAGATGATTAAATACGAATAATAACCAATAAATACCGAATAACAACCAATAAATACAAATAGTAACAAAATAAGGTGTAAAAAGATGATCGAACGATCCGATTGGTTTCAATTGAATAGCCCTAGTGTTGTCTGCGACATTGTCTATGACGATGTCGTGCTCGTCAACCTTGAATCGGGCGCCTACTATAGTACAGAGAAAGTTGGGGTCACGATTTGGCAACAGATTGATCAAGGGCAGAGCGTAGGCGAAATTGTTCAGACCCTATCCGGGCAATATTCTGGCGATACAGGTGAGATTGAAAAGAATGTTTATGATCTGATCGGGCAATTACTGAATGAGGGGCTGATTGTGCCAGGTCACACGGCCCGTTCTATGATGGCAAAATCTGGCCCCGCCAATAACACGCCAGCTCGTTCTGCGCAGAACCAGAAACAGCCGTTTGAAGGTGTCATCTTGCATAAATTTGTCGATATGCAGGATTTGCTTTTACTCGATCCTGTCCATGAAGTGGACGACTTGGGATGGCCGCATGCCAGCAAGCAGTAGTGAGAATCGCGAAGAGCTAGCTGGCTTTGATCTGCTATTGGGTGGCTTCCAACGGGCTTGCGACGCCGTGGGGGGCAGTCTCGATCAATACATCAAAATCGGAGAATTTACGGTCTGCTTGCGCTTTGCTGGCGACGGATTGCGGCCCTATATAAGCCCGGCCCTCGCTCACCTGTGCATCGCACCCACCCCTGTGCCAGACTTGACGATCTGTTTGTGGGATACTGTTTCTACGAACACGCCTCCGGCCCCCCTGCTCACTTGGTTATGCCAATCGATTCGGATGCGGCCCTTGGAGCATCTTTCTCCACGCCAAGAGATCCGCACGCTGAGCAATGCGCGCGTGCCGGCCGCCTTTGAAATGGGGGCCGGTGTCCTGAGTATGCTTGACACCCAGCAAGGTATTGCGGTCTATTGGGTGCATGATGCCACTGCATTGCCTTACTATGAGCAGGGCGCACCCTTACGCACCATTCTCAACTGGTGGTTGAGCGGTCACAACTTTCAGTGTGTTCATGCTGGGGCCGTGGGGACAGCCGAGGGCGGCGTTCTCCTCACGGGCAAAGGCGGCTCGGGCAAGTCCACGACGGCGCTGGCTTGCCTGGCTTCTGAGTTACTCTACGTCAGCGATGATTATTGTCTCTTTACAAACGAGCCAAGACCTTACGTATATAGTCTCTACAATACCGCCAAACTCAATGGCTTGCGCGATTTGCAACGTCAACCCCAATTTCTGCCAATGATTCATAACGCGGATCAACTGGGCCAAGAAAAGCTGATGATGTTTTTAGCACGCCACATGGCGCATAAGCTGCGGCCAGGTTTCCCGCTGAAGGCCATTTTGCTCCCTTGCGTGACTGGCAACGTGGCAACAAAGCTGACACCTATTACCGCGGGGCTAGCCCTCAGAGCACTGGCGCCGACGTCGCTGTTTCAGTTGCCAGGAAGTGCCCAGCGTTCTTTCCTGCATATGGGGCAACTGGTGCGGCAACTGCCCTGTTATCAGCTTGAACTTGGTTCTGATCTAAGCGCGATTCCAGACACCATTCTACGGTTACTGGCGGCTGGCGGAGGGAGCGGTGATGCCTAAACAGTTAGATGGGTTTGTCCAACGATTGGCGTTGCTCGAAGCCGAACAGCAGTGGGATGCCGTGGTTGATGCGTGCCAGCAGTGGCTTATTGTTTATCCCAATAATTCCTATCACCCCTATGCCAACCAAGTTCACAAACACCTGATTCATGCGTTGATCGAACAGGGCTCTTTGGAGGCGGCGTTTTCCGCCTATCAACTGGTCCGCCAGGATCGCAAAGCGCCTGCCATCAGCGCTGGCGAGTTGCTCTGTTGTGTTGTGGTCCGCAATGAAGCATTACGGCTGCCCTACTTTCTTGCCTACTATCGCCAAAAAGGTGTGACACGCTTCTTGATCGTCGATAATGGCTCGACGGATGAGACGCTGGCTTATCTGTTAGCGCAAGCAGATGTCTATGTCTGGTCTTCTACATATTCATTCAAAGCTGCCAATTTTGGCGCGGCGTGGTTCGAACTGCTCTTGCAGCGCTATGGCATTGGGCATTGGGTGCTGCTGGTTGATGCCGATGAGTTGCTCTATTACCCAGGGTGTGAACAAACGAGCCTGCTGCAGTTGTGCGACGAGTTAAGGCGCCAAGATGTAAAGGCGTATCGCGCGATTCTGCTCGATATGTATTCCGATAAAGCCATTCGTGAGACCCATTATACAAAGGGCGAAGATTTTCTCTCTGTGTGCCCTTACTTTGACCGTCGATATTATCACGTTCAAGCGCTCTTTCAAGACCCCCATATGAATCAGATTGGATATTCAGGCGGTGTGCGCAGGCGTGTTTTTGGAGGAACCCAGTGGTCATATTGTCTGAACAAGGTGCCGCTGCTCTATTACAGCCCAGCGTGCGTCCTCACCGGCGGGCAACATGCCACCAACTATCCCAGCGACAAAATTTCGTCAGATCGAGGTTGTGTCTTACATTTTAAGTTTTTTTCATCGTTCCTCTCCTATGCGGCAACAGAGGCGATCCGCCAGGAACATGCCGGAGACGCGCTTGAGTATCGCCACTACGCGGCTGCCATCGCAGACGAGCAGGCCTTGACCCTGTATGATCCTGCGCAATCGTTACGCTTTCAAGATAGCCACCAACTTATTGAGTTGGGGATCATGCAGCGCCAGCCGGCCGATGATAATCCACAAGAATCCAGGACGAAGCTGTTGATGCGGCGCACACAGATTACTGCCTATATCAAGCTTGCTGAAACTTGGTTTGTGAAAGGAGATCTCCAACGAGTGCTGGCCTATTATGAAAAAATCATCGAGTTGGACCCCCAATGTTTGCCCGCCTATCTGCGGCTCGCCTACATTCTGCAAGAAAATGGCCGCTTCGTGGAGGCCCGGTCCTATGCGGTGCAGGCCCTGACCCTCGCCCCAGATAACATCCCATTACAAAATATGGCGGACAACCTAGCTGCGACGCTTGCGGGGCGCGCTTGCGATCGATTGGTAAAGGCCAATGGAATTACTAGGGTCAATGATGTTTCAATTGCGCTTGGGCATTACGATGATTAGTCAAAACGCGAACCAATCCCAACCGTCGATGGAAGCACTCTGGCGTCTAGCGCGGGTGTGGTACAAAAAGGGCAATATTGCGCAGGCGGTAAGCTATTATCGCAAAATTCTGACGGTTGTGCCCAGCAAAAAAGAGGTCTTTGTCGAACTTGCCGATCTGTTGATGGCGCAGGGTGATTGGGCTGCTGTGGCGGATGCCTGCCAGGCGTGGCTGGCCGAATTTCCCGAAAACTCCATGCATGGCTACAGCAATGAAGTCCATAAACTTTATATCAATGCCTTGGTGCAGCAAAGTGGCATTGCGGCGGCCTTTGCTGCTTATCAGCTCATCCGCCAAGATCGGAACACCATCGATCTTGCGCCAGACGATCTGCTCTGTTGCGCGGTCATGCGCAACGAAGCCATGCGTTTGCCCTATTTTCTCGACTATTACCGGCGCCAGGGGATTGCCAAGTTCTTCATCATTGATAATGACTCGACAGATGGTACGCTGGCTTATCTGCTGACGCAAAGTGATGTTTATACATGGCATTCCACCACTTCCTTCAAACAGGCCAACTGTGGTGCGGCCTGGTGGGAACTGCTGCTGCGCAGCTATGGCGTTGGGCATTGGGTGCTCGTGGTCGATGCAGATGAACTGCTCTACTATCCCCTGTGCGAAGAGCGCACGCTGGCGCACTTATGCGCGGAACTGGCGGCAGAAGGCAAATCCGCGTATAAGGCCATCATGTTGGATATGTATAGTGACCAACCAATTGAAGCGACCCATTATCGACCAGGGACAGATTTCCTCGCGGTCTGCCCTTACTTTGATCGCCAATATTATCATTTAAAGCGCCCCTTTGACGGCCCCTTTGAGAATATGACCAATTACTGGGGCGGCGTGCGGACACGCGTCTTTGGCGGCAACCATAGTGGCTATCTGCTCAATAAAGTGCCGCTCTTTATCTATCGGGCAGACGATGTCCTGACCAGCGGGCAACATTGGATTAAACGTCCACTGGACGAGATATCGAACCAACGCGGGGCGTTGCTCCATTTTAAATATTTCTCTTCCTTCGCCGGCTATGTGAAGCAGGAAGTCATGCGCAAGGAGCATGCTCGTCAAGCGGCAGCCTATCAGATCTATGCCAGCCAACTGGCCGCTGATGAGGCGCTCACCCTCTATGACCCACTGCATTCCGTCCGTTTTGAAAATAGTATGCAATTAGCGCGATTGGGGATTATCCAAGGGAGCTGCCAAGCGGCTGCACACTCATTACCGCCAAAGGATCATTACTTCCCACCCATTGCACCCCTGTCGAGCACGATTTTACGTCCCTTCTGGTCGGTGATGATTGCAGTTGATGAGCACAGCCAAGCACTAGGGCGTACACTGCAGAGCGTGGCGGCCCAATTCTCCCAGGCGGAAGAGGTTCAGATCGAAATTGTTTATGATCGAACAAGCCAGCACATCGCGTCTGAGATTGCCAAGCTTGTGGCCCAAATCGCTGATGCGCGCGTGCAGGTGCATGAGTCAAGCCGTTATTTAGGCCATTCCGGTCTACTGACGCTTTGTATAGAGCGGGCGCAAGGGCAGTGGGTTCACCTTTTAGCGGGGGACGACTGGCTTTCGCCTGGTTTTTATAAGGCGCTGGCCGCGGGGATTGAACGAGCCCCAGAGATGGGGGGCGCGTTCTGTCGCTTCGACTATAAAAATGTTGATGGAAAAAATGTTGATGGGGAAAATAGTCGTGCTGGGCAACGCGTGCTTGCCCCTTTGGAATGTGCGACGGCCGGACCGCTTGTGGACTGGCTGCCGCGTATCGCCGTCCAGGATCGGGTCGCGTTGTCTGCCCTGGTTGTCAAGCGCACGGTCTACGAACAGGTCGGGGGCTTTTGCCTGGCGGCCGGCTCGGCTGCCACATGGGAGATGGGTCAACGTATTGCCCAGCAGGGCTGCGTTTGGTATGAACCGCAAACGCTGGCCCACACCGCCGACAAGCCACATGCCATCAACTATCAGTGTTATTCATCTGGCCTACCCCTTGCTCATGCGTTAGCCGCCATTGAGATTGCCAGCTGCTATCTGCCTACCGATCTGGGCGCGGGGCTAACCCAACAAGCGCGCGAGGCTGTGGCCGCGCAAGCCATCAAACTGGCGCAGATGTATTTGGCGCAGGGGGATTACCGTGCTGCGTTGGCAAATTTAGGGGAAGGACTTCGCGCGGATACGATCGATTCGCCAGAGGTCAACCGCAAACTCCTGACTCTCTTTTCGCAAATTGTCACCTAGGGATAGAGATGAATAAAGAGTCTCCACCCCCTTCGACAGGCTCAGGGGACGTTGGAGACTCTTTATGGTAGAAACGTGTGTAAGCGAACAGCCAATGAATATACAACAACAGAGCCATATACCTGTCCAACTTGCCAATGCCTGGTTTGCAAAAGGCAAGCTGGCGCAGGCGTCCAGCTTTTATCAGCAAGCCATAAAAATCGATGTCACTTGCAGTGCGGCCCATTTTGGGTTAGGGCGGATTGCCCTGTATACAGGGCAACCTGCGGCCGCGTTGGGACATTTTGAGCAAGCGCTTCAGCTTGACCCAGATAACTACCGATTGCAGATCT
>JAPLGZ010000898.1 GCA_026389895.1 Chloroflexota bacterium
CCAACGGGATAAATACGTAGTAGTTGCATCCAACCGTTGTTTGTGTTACATTGCCAGCAAGTTAAGCGATCTATGACGCCCAATCAACCCCAGATAATTGACCAATGAATTGAGAAAGAATTTTATGCAAGCTTCTAAGCGCCAGT
This sequence comes from Chloroflexota bacterium, assembly GCA_026389895.1. Lineage (GTDB taxonomy): Bacteria > Chloroflexota > Anaerolineae > Caldilineales > Caldilineaceae > JAPLGZ01. The sequence continues at coordinate 147 of JAPLGZ010000898.1, forward strand.
TTGGCTTTGAAACCCGCATGTTACACGCCGGTCACATCCCGGATGCGGTGACCGGGGCGCGGGCGGTCCCAATTTATCAGACAACTTCGTACGTTTTCGATAACACCGATTATGCCGCGCAGCTTTTTGAGTTAAAACAATACGGCAATATCTATACGCGCATCAACAATCCGACCACGGCCGTTTTTGAAGAGCGTATTGCGTCGTTGGAAAATGGCACCGGCGCTGTGGCAACCGCCAGTGGGATGGCCGCCCAATTTATCACCATGATGACCCTGCTCGAACCCGGCGACGAAGTGGTGGCTTCCGCCCATCTATATGGCGGCACAGTTACACAGTTTACGCATACCTTCAAGAAGCTCTCCGTCAAAGTGCATTTTGTCGATCCGACGCAGATTGAACATTGGGCGCAGGCGATCACCCCCAAAACGCGCGCGCTCTATGGCGAGACCATTGGCAATCCTCAGGGCAGCATTTTAGACATCAGCGCGCTGGCCGAGCTAGCCCACCAACATCGCATCCCGCTGATTGTCGACAACACCTTTGCCACGCCCTATCTCTGCCGGCCCATTGATTTTGGGGCCGATATTGTTTTGCATTCTGCGACTAAATTTATTGGCGGCCACGGCAATTCAATTGGCGGCGTGATTGTCGATTCCGGCAAGTTTGATTTCAGCCACTTTGCCACCATTGCCGACCCATCACCTTCCTATCACGATCTAAAATTTTATGAGACCTTTGGTCACTACGGCTTCTTAATGAAAGCACGCGCCGAAACCCTGCGTGACACCGGTGGCTGTCTGTCGCCGTTTAATGCCTTTCTGTTGATCCAAGGGTTGGAAACGCTATCATTACGGATGGACCGGCATATAACGAATGCTCGCCAGATTGCACAATTTTTGCATGATCACCCGCGCGTCGATTGGGTGGCCTACGCGGGTCTGGCGGATAATCCATCCTATGAACTGGCGCAGAAATATCTGCCCAAAGGTCCCGGCGCTGTCTTTACCTTTGGGCTAAAAGCTGCTAATCCCCGGCACGCCGGCCAGCAATTTATTGAATCGCTCCATCTCTTCTCTCATCTGGCTAATGTGGGTGATGCGCGCAGCTTGGTAATCCATCCGGCTTCGACGACGCACCAACAATTATCGGATGAAGAGTTGCAAAAAGGGGGGGTCGGTCCAGGAATGATTCGTCTCTCGATTGGATTGGAGACCGTAGAGGATTTATTGTGGGATCTGGAACAAGCTTTGAGTGTAATCGCGTGAACAAGTACGCCCAAAGCTATGCTCCCTTACACCTATCATAAAGGACAACAGTTTTATTGTCCTTTATCGTTGGTTCTCATTTTAGCCATCCGCTTGAGCATTATAGTAGTTCTTGCCTACATGTAGCACAGTAATTGTACCGTGGCCAACATAGAAGACACTTTTGTCCGTGTGGGCTAGCATGGCAGTGAGGACGGCGCTTTGTTGCGCTTCGCTACTATCTGTATCGACACGTAGTGCGTATTGATTGGCCTTGAGGGCGGTTTCAACTTCGTCAAGCAAGCGGGCCTCCATACCCGATAGTCGTTGATAGCCGCGTAAAATCTTGGCCCAAAATCCATGATGTGAACCATCCGGATCGACCAGTTGTAGACCTTCTGCGCCATATCGTTGCTGAATTTTGTCATCGTCAAAGCCGGCCGCTTTTAAGTCGGTCAACAGACTATCCACAGCGGCTTTGGTAGCGAATACGCTAATGACAGCGTGAGTTGGCAAAACGTGAAATTTTGTATCTAAGTGACTCATAGTAATTTCCTTGTTAACCTTGCTATATAGGCGATGAAGCATTGATAAATCGTATTAAATCATATGGTTTCTACCCTGTACTCAGCCAACTTGTGCTCTGGGCCAAAGTAGAGTAGGGAAATTAATCGATAGATGGCGTAGGCAAAGCATACGGAGATCCCAGCCAGCAACATGGCAATTAAGTAGCCAGGCGCCGTATCCGCGCTTTTCTGAATCAAGCGTTTGTACTGAGTACGAAGCCGAGTGTGACTCTGATGCTGCATGATCATACAGGGCAGAATCCAGGCTGTCGAGAGGTAAATGACGTAGTCTAAGTCCCGTATAAGTAGGTTATCTAGCTTACGAAACTGAATCGGACACCTATGTAATGAACCGGTTAATGGTCACGGCGCGTGATTACACACGCCAACCTGATTAACATGCCTCATTCACTTGATGATAAAATGAGCGCATCAACCAATTTAGACAGATTCTAGAAAGTAAGTAAAGGCGCTGAGGTTTTGGTTGTGGGTAAAGTTTTTTTTCGTGATTGAATTCCTGTAGGAGCTATGATGCTTGATCAGACAGCATTGGCCTGTGACATTCGTATGAATTCCGTCCTGCCGGCGGAGTTGCAGGGCCAATATCAAAATCCGGCGCTCATCCGTTCAATCTTGGCCGACACAAAAACAATTGCCCTGGTCGGCTTATCTAAGGATCCTCAACGACCTAGCTATTTTGTCGCATCTTATTTAAAATATGAGGGCTATCGAGTGATTCCGGTCAATCCAACGGCGACCGAAATTTTGGGCGAGCGTTGTTATCCAGATCTGCTGAGCATTCCAGAGCCAATCGATATGGTTGACATTTTTCGTCCAGCCGCGGCTTGTATGGAAATTGTGCAGCAGGCGATTGCAAAGCAAGCCAAATCCATTTGGATGCAGTTGCGGATTGTCAATTTAGAGGCTGCCAAACTTGCCGAAGCGGCGGGGTTAAAGGTGGTAATTGATCGTTGTGTGAAGATGGAGCATGGACGCTACAGCGGCAGTTTGCATTGGGTGGGTATGAACACGGAGATTGTAACGGCCCGCAAGGCGCGGCGTTTCTTTTAACCGCTCATGTTATGCACAGGCCAGGAAAAACGGTGACCCAGAGTTACCTAGAATTGGCCTGGAGCATTAAAATGCTCGGCTGACAGGTTCAGGAAGTGCCCTCAGGCACTAAACGCCTAGTCGCTGCGGCGACTTCCTCAACCTGTCACGGGAGCCCGCTGGGCGCGGGTTTTAACCCTTGCGCACCTGAAATCTGTAAACCCCTAAACTACCCCGTATAAATGATCGATGAATTGTAGGGAATGATCAGCGGCCGCGGGCCACCGGTCGGAAATTCTGCTGCCCATTCCTTTGGATCGTAGTTACGCTTCACAAAACATTGATAATGTGCCGGGACGGCCTGTTTCAGTCCAATCCGCTGGGCCATTTTGGCCGAGCCCGCGAAGAAAGGGAATTCGCCTTCGTTGGGATGATTCGTCAGAAAGCCGATTTCAGGCTTTAGCGCGGCCACGGGCGCAATCAGATCATCGCGATCGGCAAAGGTGTGGAGCGGGTCACCTGTAAAGTAGAGCTTGTGTCCACTCATCTCAACCACATAGCCCAGGTGTGTCACATCCGGCGGCTTGATCCCTGCTTCGGGATCGCCGTTGGGTGGCTTGGCATAGACGGCATGGACTTTGATCGGCCCCAACTCCACCGTATCGCCAGCCCCAATCGTGATCGTATGGTGCGGGTCAATTTTTGTTTCGGCCAGAATGCGCCGAATGCTCTCTGCCGGCCCAATAAACTTGGCATGCGGAAAACTCTGCCAGATACGCGCCAGCGATTCGGGCCAGGTGTGGTCGCCGTGATCGTGGGTGAGCAACACATAATCTGTGGGTAGGGTTGCTTCATCCAACGGCGGCTTGGTGTGAATAAAGTTTTCGGGCGGGCGGTTATGTGGGTAATACGGGTCAATCTGCACCGTAATTCCCTGATCGTCTTTGAGCGCATAGGTGCTCTGTTCAAACCAGTGAATGGCAACCGCGCCAGTGGGCACTTGGAGTGTAGCGAGTGCGTGCATAATAATCCCCTCACGAATCGTGAACGTTCATCCGCCCAAAGTGTGAGCGAGCGATTGGCTTCCTGACGAAAACGGGCAGGAACTCGCACTTTGTACAGATGAGCAACGGTGAATGGTGAATCAGGGTCAGAAGCCCGGCTTCCAAGCTGATTCGGTTCGATGGTTCCTTCGCTTGAATTTTAACTTACTTGCGTTGATTTCGTAAGTACACTATACTCGCGCTTGCCCTCTAGGCGCTGTTCCATCGCGATCATCAATAGAAAGTGAACTTTATGGCTCTGCAAGATCTCTTTCCCCAACCACAAAAACTCGTTACCCAGCACGGCGCCATCAACCTGGCGAATCGTACTGTTCAGCTAGTGGCTTCTGACCATTCTCTGCCACTGGTGACGCGTGCCCTAGCCTTGTTCCCGACCGCATCATCGCCTGCGCCCCAGTATCCTATTACGCTGCAAATCGCTCCCGATAGCTTACTTTGGACTCAATGCGCCACGCCAGCCGAAGCCTATAGCCTCGAACTAACCGAAACTGGCGGCCAGTTGACCGCCGCCAGCGCCGCGGGGATTTTTGTGGGCTGTCAGACGATCAGGCAACTTTTCCAGGACCAACCGGCCACATTGCCGCCACTCCAGATTGTCGATTGGCCTGATTTTCGCTATCGTGGATTTTACGTCGAATCCAAGTGGGGCCCAGATTTGATGACGCTGGATGATTGGAAAGCACTAATCGACTATATGGCAGCGCTCAAATTTAATAGCTTGGGCATCGGGGTCTATGGTTGTTGGGTCGTGCAATATGGCAACCAGACGACTGAATTTATGATGTTGCCTTTTCCGGAGCACCCTGCCTTGAAAACGCCCAAGACCCTGCGCTATTACTCGCCCGCTGCGCAAGCCTGGCAGACGCTCGATTATCTGCCGCGCATGGCTACCGAGGATTTTTTTGGTGACGTTGTGGCCTACGCCAGTGAAAATAATATCACGGTGCGGCCACACTTTAATTCGCCCGGCCATAACACACTGATTCCCCGCGCCTATCCAGATGTATCGGCCCAATATCCAGATGGTACACCCATCGGTTATGGGTTCTGTCTCTCAAATCCTCGTTCGTATGAACTGCTCTTTGAACTATATGACAGCGTGATTGAACGTTATCTGCGTCCACATGGCATCGATTGGTTTCACATCGGCCTGGATGAAGTCACCGGTTATCTGGGAATCGATCCAAAGCGCCCTTTTGAAATGACTGCACCGTGGTGTCAATGCCCGCAATGTCGCGACCGAGATCATGGGCAGCAATTGCAGGAATATACCGTGCGCGTCTGCACCCACCTCAAGGCCCAGGGCATCAACCATATCACCCTTTGGAATGATGCATTGGATAGCCTGGGTGCACTTAACGAAACGCTGGTTGGGATGCTGACCGCAGCCGGTGTGCGCGAGAATGTGATTGTCCAATGGTGGCGTTATAACGAACCCGCACTGGTGCCACGCCAGGAACTCGATCTGCGCGCCTGGGTGACACCAATGGGCGGTTACTGGTCGAATCTTTTTAATCAAGGGTATACCGCTAATATTTATCCTATGTTGCTGCATGGTCAACGCGCGGGGGCCGAAGGGGCGGATATCTATTGCATCTATGACAGCGCCTTTGACCGTAACTATGCCTGCCTGGCGCAATATAGTTGGAACCAAAGCAGCGGCGACGATCTCTATCAATTTAAAAGCCGCTATGCCCGCGCCCAGCTAGAACGTTGGCTGGGTCCTGCGCTAGCCGTGGAAGCCTTTGCGAAGTACGACCAGGTTTTTGATGAGATGCCCTGGACGGGCTCCGTCATGGCATCGCTGCTCTACTACTGGCACACCTATCCCAATGCGCGGCGGCGCGGTCATTACCCGTTCACCGTGTTGAGTGATTTATTGGACGAGCATATGCGGCTGCGTGGTGCCTTGAACAGCGCCGCCGCCCACGCCCGCACCGCTCGCGATCTCTTTGCCCAAGCGAATCAACAGGCGCATGATCCGCTTTTGGAACAGTATCGTGCCGAGTGTGACAAGTATATTGGCGTATGGGAGACATTTGCCCTGTTGGTGCGCGCCGTAGAACAATACCGGCTGGCGAACGGTGAAAAAATTGCTCCGCAACTGAACCAGGCATTAACCCTAATCGCACAAGCGCGCATTCGCTTTATCGCTGTCCTGGCCGATCTAGAGCAGATCAAAGCCGCCTATCTGTTACCCCAAATTCTGCGCGATTTGAGCATTGTGCTGGTCTATATGGACCAGTTGCAGGCTGAACTCAGTGAACTGGCAGAGGGCGCGCGCACCGGACGCCTGTCCGCTCTTCCGCCATTCCCAGAACTCAACGTGAACCAAGTTGACCTTGATCCATTTGTCTCGAGCGCGCAAGGCTAAAGTGATGAATCGATTCGGATGGGTGGTGTAATGGCCAACGCGCCATTGTCTACCCCATTGCCTGTAGAAACTCTGCCCATTATGATCGGTGGGCGCACCTGGCAGATCACGGCGGTGCATGATCAGGTGGCCTTGCTTGCCGTGGCGGACCAGCTAGAACATGGCCCTTACGGTTTTTTGCTCTGGGATTCGGCGCTGGCGCTGGCCGAACAGTTGGTCGCACAAGCCGAGCAAGTGCGTGGCAAACGGATATTGGAACTAGGCGCTGGCGTGGGCTTGCCGGGCTTGGTGGCGCATAGCCTGGGCGCCAGCGTCTGGCAGACTGACCATCAATCGTCCGCCCTCCACTTGGCCATGTTGAACGCACAACAAAATGGTGTGGCCGGCATTGCGCATTTTGTGGCCGATTGGCGTACGTGGACGCACCCCCAGTCTTATGATCTTTTGCTGGGGGCCGATATCCTGTACGAGCGCGCACTGTATGCGGATCTGACGCATATTTTTAGTCACAACCTGGCGCCAGATGGACGTTTGCTGCTGAGTGACCCAGGACGACCCCAAGCGCTCGACTTTGCCGCGCATCTAGAAAAACAAGGCTGGCGGATCGAGTTGACGATGCAAACGGTGCAATGGGCACCGCCAAGCCGCGCCGCCAAACCGGTCGAAGTCACCTTGCTAAGTGGGACGCGCCCAGCGTTGGCTAAGCTAGATACTCACGTTGCGCAGACACTATGAAAAATGGGATAGAGGATAACTGATGGGTGGACAGAACGAGTTACTTTCTACCTTCACCCATCAGTTCCCTCCCTGGGGGAGGGTTAGGGTGGGGCTCCTGCCCTGTGGCAACCAACCCAGCAAACTTTTGTTGGGCCTCTGGGTAACGCTGCTTTCTGCGGTACATGAGTTTAGGATAATTCGTAGGTGCTTGCTTCTGGCGTGACAGCCATTGTTATTGCCCCACATGATAGGGCTACCGCAGCTCGCCACGCCGGAAGCGAGCACCTACGAATACCCCCAGGAGCCCTTATGAAACCAGCGAATGTGCATTTTGCGTGGCGGGAATTTTGCGAATCTACGTAACCTGCGTAATCTGAAGATCTATCATTGCCCCACTATTTTTAAATGTGCCTAAAAATTT
>JAPLGZ010000900.1 GCA_026389895.1 Chloroflexota bacterium
AACTTCGCCAGCCAGGGTTTCGTTCAATTTAGCCATGCACATGGTTAATCAAGCGTTACTCGTCCCCAATTTACCGCGCATAATACCAAGTAGGCAGCAACAACTAAAGCTTGTTTAACCGCAGAGCACGCAGAGAAATCCTCTCTGCGTGCTCTGCGGTTAAATGGTTTTATCTGTTACCTGGCGACAGATCAGTTATGGCTAGGCGTTTGCCTATTTTAAGCTACTTGATTTGTAGGGTTTTTGACCTGTTGGTGCTTAAACCCAACGAATATTCTATTTATTGCCCCCAACTCAGGCGCTCTTCAATCCAATCATGATCGCCGCCGGCATAGCCCTCTTCTAAATCAAAGAGCTTATGGGTTTCGCTACCGTCAACGCGCATGACATAGACCGACCATTTCTTGTCGCGGTCGGTGGCAAAGGCGATATAATTGCCATCGGGAGAAGCGGTGGCGAGGCCATTATGCCCCGTAGTTTGGGTCAATTGTTGCACGGTGTTGCCGTTTGGATTGATCAGATAGACGTTCCAATTGCCATCACGGTTAGACATAACCAATACTTGCGCGCCCAGATTATCGGTGGGCAAATCGCCCGGCCAATTAGTCACGTTTGCCGGTTTTCCACCACTAGTGTCCACGACATAGAGCCCACAAGAGCTACCATTTTCCCACACATTACAGCCATTGTACGCAATGCGCCCATCACCGAGGAAGACGGGATAGCGCCCCAACAATTCCCAGGCATCATAGCGCATTGGCCCGACCGTGTGCCCGAACTCTGTATCGGGCAATAAGTAGATCCGATAGCGGCCATTGCCGACTAAATCGGAATCATACACAATAGCCCGGCCCGAAGGCGCCCAATGGGGGCGGCTATCCTGGGCATAAATACCAATCGCCAGTGGTCCTTCGCCGCCGGGCCCCATCTGCACGAGATTATCGATATCGCCCCCTTCGCTGTTGGCTGCGAGCATATTCGTAGGGCTGAAATCTGGCTGACGCTTGTCGGGAATTTGCGGCCAACTTACCCCGGTTGTGAGATTATAAATTCGCACGTCATAACGATCTGTGTGCGGATTCCAGACCGAATAGGCGATGCGGCCCGTCGGTTTGCCAGCCAGAGCCGCAACCGGCGCAACAGTCGCTTCGGCGGTTGGCGTAAGCGTCTCTGTCGCGAGGGCGGTGGGCGTTTCGGTCTCTGTAGGTAGCTCGGTTGGTGTGGTCAAAATAACGACAGGCGAGAGCACGATGGTTGGGGCTGGGGTATCGACAAAAGCGACACTCTGCAATTTTTGATTAGTTACACCCGTGGCCGGCGCGACAATCTGAGCTTGGACATTGCCAGGCGTCTGGGCTGGTGTCACGGTGGCGCGTGTCAGCGTGGGCACGGCCACAACGGCCGGTAATTTGGGATCATTCTGTTCGATCAAAATGTCCAAAAAGGTTGAGCGGGCTTGCACGATCGCAATTAAAAAGATGGCGACGAGCGTGGTTAGAATGGCGCCGGCGAACATAGAAACAATTGGTCGCTCCAGCCAAACGGATCTCCTGGCCCGCGTTCTAAGCAGAGTAGGCGTCGGTCCAGCGACCACATCTGGCGCGGCCTCGGGCACAATTTCCCCCGTTGGTGGAACCGGAATCACGCTGGGTAACTCTGGCTTGCCTTCAACCGGGATAGTAGCAACCGCGGCTTTGGTTTGCCCTAACGCTTGGGCAAAGGCCGCCGCCGTGGTATGCCGCAAGCTTGCCTGTTTGGAAAGCGCCTGGTGGACAGCATAAGCCGCGCCAAACGGGACAGCCGGGTTAAAATTCTCAACCAGTGGCGGCGGATCTTCCATAATTTTGCGCAACAAGACCAGCGGGTTGTCAGCCTCAAATGGCAGGCGGCCGGTCAACATTAGATAGGTGAGTACGCCTAAGCTATAGATATCGGCATAGGCGTCGACTGACTCATCACCGCGCGCCTGTTCGGGGGCCATAAAGGCCAACGAACCAACATGGTAGTTACTTGGCACCATGCCGCGCGGTGGATTGCCGCGGCTAAAATCCCCGATTTTCACTTTACCCTGGTCAGCAAACAAAACATTGTGAAAGTTCAGGTTGCGGTGCGTATACTGTTGGTGGTGGGCATAGTCGAGGCCAGCAGCAATCTGTTCGACAATCGCCACTGTCATCTCATACGGTAAAGCGCCCCCCTGCGCCTTAATTAGATCGGCCAATGTGCCAGCGGGCATTAATTCTTGGGCAATATAATTAAAATTATCGGCATGGCCAGCATCGAATACTGGCACAATGTTGGGGTGTTGCAGACGCATGGCATCGCGGCCTTCGGAAACAAAATAACGAATGAAGGCCAGATTATGGGCAAAATAGGCAGGCAATACTTTGAGGGCAACCGGACGTTGATAGATGGTATCGGTGGCGCGATAGACGATGGCAATGTCGCCGCGGCCGATCTCTTCGATAATTTGATAAGGGCCTATCTGCTGTGGGGTCTCTTCCATCGCTGTTGCGCTCTCCGCGGGCTCTTAATGCATCAAACGAGCAAAACCACAGAACAGCCGCCGTGGGTCACAGGAGATCATCCACGATAAGCAATGTTTTCTGCGGTTCTTGATTTTCAAGAATATCTTACTATAGAACAAAGGGGGCCGCAAATAGATCGAGGGGCTTAAGGTTGTCTATCCAGGTGATCAAACAGGCTACAATACTGCTGGATTAGCCTGATTTAAATATTGACCCACGACCTTAGGCGATATAAACTTACCATCTGGATTGTCTAAGGTCGTGGGTCAAACAAAAGTTTTACTGAGCGGCAAGCGACTTCACATAAGCACGGAGCGCTTCCATCCCGCCAGGACTAATAGCCGATGGGCCAAAAATGTGGTCATTACCCTGGCCACCACCGGTGCGCAAGAACTTGTCGAATTCCTCTTTGGTCAGCGTTGTCCCAGCAATCGTTTTAGTGGCTTTGCCAGCGACACCTTCACCTTTTTCGCCGTGACAACCGCTGCATTTATTTTTAGTATAGATCAGCAGACCGCGTTGCAGATCAGCGTCACTGGCTTGCGCAGCGGACGCAGGCGCGGTCACGACCTCTGTAGTTGTGACACCCATTGTTTTCGTAACTGATTGATTGGCAACGGCGGTAAACTGGGCGGGAGGCATGGTAGCCACCACCGGTTGATCCGAATTTCCAGCAGAGCTGTCCGTAGAGTCGCCACTGGTCGAATTGGCATTATTGCCGCAAGCAGCGATCAATAAGAGTAAGCAGCAGACGATTGCAAAGACAGGTAGTTGAAATGCTACAATTCTTAGTTTCATATAGCCTCTGAGATTATGATTAATCGCTCATACTAACTCTATTGATCTTGTTGTCAGTTACGGTTTATTACTCAATAAATTTCGGATCCAATGCATCACGCAAGCCATCGCCCACAAAAGAAAAACCCAACATCAACAAGGCAATGGCCAATGTAGGAAAGAGCGCGAGATGCCAATAGACCTTGGCATACGCGCCACTGATGCCCACCATTTTGCCCCAGCTGGCAATCGGATCGTTGATGCCGATGCCTAAAAAGCTGAGACCCGCCTCACCAAAAATTGCGCCCGGAATGCCAAAGCTCACAGCGACCAGCAAAGGCGAAAGGGCATTGGGCACCAGGTGGCGAAACAGAATATTGCGGCTGGTGGCGCCAAGTGAACGCGCCGCTTCGACATACTCTTTTTCACGCAAAGAGAGCACTTGCCCACGCACCAGGCGTGCAATACCAATCCAACTGGTGATGCTAAGCGCCAGGATGACCTTCCAAAAACCGCCGCCCCAGACTGATACGATCAAAATGGCAAACAAAAGCCCAGGGAAAGCCGTCATCACTTCGATCAAACGTGTGACGACAAAGTCAACTTTGCCGCCCAAATAGCCAGCCAAGCCCCCCATCGGAACGCCGATGGAGAGCGCAATCAGTTGAATGATAATGCCAACGGTCATGGATGTGCGCGCGCCATAGATCAGGCGGCTCAGATAGTCACGCCCAATTTCATCAGTTCCTAAAGGATGCGCCCAATTTTTAAAAGGGAACATCCGCACCTGCGCAAAATTAGCTTTGTCGTAGGGGTATGGCGCAATTAAATTCGCAAAGACCGCCAAAAACAAGAAAAAGAGGACAATGATCAATCCAAATACGGCCAGCCGATTACGCAAAAAGCGACGCATCGCATCTTGCCATAAAGTCCGATACTTTTGCGCAGCAACAGGGGTTTTTACGCTGGGCTGAAGCGCAACAGGCAAGCCGGCGCGATTGGCGTTTTCCACTATCTGCCCCCTTCTGAGCCAAGGCGTACCCGAGGATCAACCAAGGTATACATAATGTCGGTCAACAAATAGACGAGCCCCCAGAGCAACGCGATCAGTAAAGCAATCGCCATAATCATGGGATAGTCACGATTAAAGGTGCTGGTGACAAAATATTTTCCAAGGCCTGGAATGCGGAAGATCGACTCAATAAAGATACTTCCCGTGATCAAGTCTGGAATGATCGGTCCCAAGACGGTCACCATCGGGATGAGTGCATTGCGAAGGACATGACGCGTCATCACAATCCGTTCACTGAGGCCCTTGGCGCGCGCCGTACGGACGAAATCGGAGCGAATCACATCAAGCACACTGGCACGAGTATAACGCGCGATCACCGTCATCGGGGTGAGTGCATAGGCGATAACTGGCAGAACCCAATCCGAACAAAAATAACGACCCGCCAGACAGCTTCCATCCCCCCAACCGCCCATCGGCACCCAATCCAACCGCACGGCGAAAATGAAGATCAAGAGCGAACCAACCACAAAATTGGGCAACGTAATCCCCAGCATAGCCGTAAAAGTGACCACATTGTCAATCCAAGAATTTTGGTTATACGCGGCAACAATCCCGAGCGTAATGCCGGTGCTAAAGGCAAATAGAATGGTCATAAGCCCCACCTGCGCTGTAATCTGCCAATTACTGCTGATCAAGGCGGTGACGGTTGTGGTGGGCTGTTGATAGGGAATGCCAAAATCTAAATGCACAACATTCCACATATATTTTGTGTACTGCACCCAATAGGGCTGATCCAGGCCATATTTACGCATAATATTGGCCTTGGCGGTGGGCGGTAAAGGCTGCTTCTCCTCATCAAATGGTCCACCCGGTACGGCATGCATCAAAGAAAAGGTGATCATCGAGACCATCAGCAGGACAAACAGCAAGGATAATAGACGCCCTAAAATGTAGCGAGTCATAACAAGAGACCTCTTCATCAAGGAATAGGGAGTAGGGAGCAGGGCATAGATCAAACATATCTACGCCCTGCTCCCTACTCCCTACTTCCTACATTAATTAATGCTTGGCAATATAGATATTGCCGTTGACCCAATCATTGCCCCAGTGCGGGCCACTGATGCCATTGGAATCCGGAACACGAATGCTATCACCCTGGACATACGGTTGATAAAGCGTGCCCTGCCAGCGGTGGTCGATGAAGACACCACCGACATCGTCAACCAGAATTTTCTCCGCATCGCGGAACATCTGATCGCGTTTGGCTGCATCACCGACCAACGGGGTAGCCTCGGCAATCAACTTGTCAAACTCTTCATTCTTCCAGGAATGGCGACCGGTGGAAACCCAGATGCCCAACATATTGGTCGGGTCCAGATAATCCATACCATAGGAGATGGCGCCGATTGTGATTTTCGTCGGTTTGGCATTGAGCGAATCCATATAGACCTTCTGATCTTTATTGGAAACCTCAATTTGCACCTTCAAACAATCAGCAATCGAAGCGGCTACCGCTTGGAAGACGGCTTGAAGCGCCGGTTGCTCATTGCGCAGCCAGAGTTCCAGTGAAGGGAAACCCTTGCCTTCAGCAAAGCCAGCATCAGCCAGATATTTTTGAGCGGCGGCGCAATCATAGTTCTGATATTGCTTCAAATCACCCTTGGTATCCGACGACGGGAAGCCCGGCATCAACATCGCATAGGCTGGCATCGCTTTGATTTCGCCATAGACGTTCTTGACAATCGCCTCACGGTCTACCGCATGCGCAAAAGCCTTGCGGACGTTTAGATCGTTGAAAGGCGGGTTGAAGGTGTCAAAGAGCAGATAGTCGGTGCGGAAGTCACCAAAGCCGCGCAAGTAGTTCTTGCTCAGCACAGGGTCCTTCTGAATCAGTTCGAAGTCGGCTGGGGTGAGGGTCTCATAACCGATATCGTTAATTTCGCCCTTCTTGAATGACTCAAAAGCCTGTGAGAGATCCATAAAAATCCCAACATAGCCTTTGAGGCGCGGCTGGCGAAAACCCTTATACGTCTCGTTAGCGGTCAGCACAATTTTCTTGCCGGGTTCAAGCGATACCAGCTTAAAGGGGCCTGCAGAAACTGATGTCTTTGGGTCGTTGTTGTAGAAGGGGCCATATTTTTCCAACGCCGCCTTCTGCATCAAGAACGAGAATTTCATCATGCCAGGCAGCGGCGGGAAAGGCTTCGTGGTGACAATCTGCAAGCTCAAATCATCGGGGGCGGTGATGCCGAGCGTGGTGGATGGTACTTCACCAGCAACAACCTCATCCCAGTTCTTGATCACACCAGCGTAGAACCAGGTGAAATCCCAAGCATGCTTCGGGTCAGCTTCATACTGATAAGTGGCGACCCAGTCATGCGCCGTCACCGGTGTACCGTCGGACCACACCAAGCCTGGCTTAATGTGAAAGGTCCAGGTTAGACCGTCAGCGGCGACTTCCCACTTCTCGGCAGAAGCTGGCTTGACATTAAAATCCTTGTCCAAGTCGATCAGGGTGTCTTGGAAGAGATCCGACAAGCAATAGCGGGTGTAGACCGACACGGCGAAATCCATGGTGGTCATATTGGCGGTATTGCTACAGGCGGTTGTGTAGATTTGCTCATCATATGGAGCAGCGTCATCAGGCAATTTTGTGCCGAAGACAGTGGTCATGGCGTCACCAGAAGCGGCGGCGGCTGGTGTCGTATCGGTTACCACCGTGGTTGCTTCGGTGGCTGCGGGCGCTTGGGCTGCGGGAGCCGCACCTGGCGCGGGACAGGCCGCCAGCAAGAGTGAAAGCACGATCAAGACAGAAAGGAGCGAAACTGGGGCATTACGAAACTTATTCAAATGAGCCTCCTGTGGTTAACACAATTGAGTAAAATTTTGGGCAAATAAAATTTAAAGCTATAAGCGGGGCATAGAATACCTAGGATATATCGGGATGATCGACGCTCATCTCCTTTCAGGCAAATCAGTGACTTATAATTGATCCTTGTGGCAGCACAACATGTATATTGCAGCAAGGCCCAGGGCCGACATCATTTGTACCTGTATTTGTGACCAAACTGCATCCCGACTTGTAAACAAGCCAAGTATTTCGTCTGGCAAAAGATTTTGTCACAGAATACAAGCATCGATGAGGAGATCAAGCTGGTAGATGCACATTCTAAACAATTTTTACCAACAATGCAAATAGTCATTATCCAACCTAGAAGAGTTGGCAAAGAATGCCCAATACCCTTTTTACACAGTACTCGGGCATCTCTATTTTCCACGTACGGCCATTCGTAATGATCGCCCTGTAAGCACTTTGTAACACCTTCTTTTCGCAAAACCCCGTATCATAAAGGCACGTAACAGCCTTGCACAGATAGAGAGCCGCAGAGCAAACAGCGAGCCAGGCTGCGAGCCAGGCTAAACTACAGGGTAAGCAAAACTCACATTTTATGGGGTCAAAGGCGTCATGCAAAGTAGTCTATCGCCAGGCAATTCAGAACCACAGTTTGGCATGCACCCTCGATTATCGGCTGCGACTACGCCAACCGAGCCGACAATTGGGGGTCTGCAACTCTACATCAGCCGCCAAGCCAGTAGCTTGGTGCGCTACTGGGTGGAACAACTGTTATTGGCGCTCATTGGCTGGGTGCCGACGGTCATTGGCATCGGTCTACGCGCCTTGTTATATCGACTGATCATGAAATTAGATGGCATCGTCGCCATTGAAAACGGTGTACGTTTGCGGTTTGCCGACCAAATTCGCCTGGGTCGGAATGTCTATCTGGATCATGGGGTCTATTTACACGCCTGCCCACAGGGCATTGAGATTGGCGATAACAGTTTTGTCATGCACGGTTCTGTGCTCCATGTCTATAACTTCCGCGACCTACCTCATGCCTTTATCCGAATTGGGGCCAATAGCCTGATTGGCGAGCTGAATGTTTTGCGCGGCCAGGGTGGTATCACAATTGGCAATCGGGTTTATACGGCGCCTTTGGTACAAATGCTGGCCGTAAATCACGTTTATAGCGATCCAACACGGCCGATCATCGACCAAGGCATCACGGCTGAGGGTATTACAATTGAGGATGATGTCTGGATCGGTGCAGGCGCCGTGATCACAGATGGCGTGCGGATTGGCCAAGGAGCTGTGGTGGCAGCAGGGGCAGTTGTGACCAAAGATGTACCGCCGTATACCGTTGTTGGGGGTGTGCCGGCGCGGGTGATTAAAAAAATTGATGGGACAGAGCAGACGCAAGGACAGAAGCAAGTTTATTTTCCCTAGGAACAGGCGGTAAGGTAGAGGGACGTCAGGTCAGTGGAACAGTCCTTGCTATTTACTCACTGTCTTACTCAGTGCTAAAACGAATTTAGAGGTGACTACTCCCACGACTAAAAGTCGTGGGCTTCTACAGGGCCAACAGTGTCAGCCTTGAGGCCAGCTAGTCCGCGGGCCAAAATGTTCAATGCCGCGTTGTGATCTCGGCTTAATTTCAATCCGCAGTGTGGGCAATCATGGATACGTACAGACAAGTTTTTAGGAACAATCGCATGACAACCGGAACACATCTGCGTCGTACCACGGGGATCAACTTGTACCACTATCCGACCAGCGTTTGCAGCTTTGTAGGACGTGAACTGTACGAATTGACCCCAGGCTACGTCAGCGATGCCGCGGGTGATTGTCTTCAAATCCGAGCCTTGCATATCCTGAATGTCAAGTTTTTCAAAAGCGATAATCTGGTATTCGTTGACCAGCTTGCGAGATTCCTGGTGAGCGAAGTTGCGGCGACGGTTGGCCGCTCGATCGTAGGCGTGACAAAGTGTCTTGATCACCTTCTTACGTTCTGGACTACCCTTCGCAAAACGTTCTTTCTTGCGTTGCAGTCTGGCAATGTCAGCGGCGTCTTGCTTCATCCAACGTTGGCGCTCGATCTTCTGACCGTTGCTGAAATAGGCAAAGGTGGTCAAGCCCAAATCAATACCGACTACGTTCGGCGTGGATTCCATCGGTTGTGTCTGCGGGTGCCCACTGGGCGCACAAGAGAAACAAGCATAGAAGTTTCCAACCGCATCCCGTTGAATGGTCAGCGTTTTGATCGTGGCGCAGATCGGACGATGCAATTTGATCCGAACGTCGCCAA
>JAPLGZ010000647.1 GCA_026389895.1 Chloroflexota bacterium
CTCGCACTCAAATAGCGCAAATAGGGATCAGGGTTGAAAATTTGCTCAATCGTATAGGTTGAGCCAGTCACGATCACAATTTCGTCGGCACCTTGCATCGAACGGGCGACTTGATACGCCTGGCGCGGGTCAGAGACCAACAGTGTAGGCGTATTGCCAGCCAGTGCGGCAATTTCACCTTGCAATTTGCCTGGATCCTGCCCTTTATACGAGGCGCCGGTGACGACAATCGATTTTGCCACCTTGGCCAAGGCCGCAAACACTTGACGTGGCGCGCGCTGCCCAGACAACCCCACCACAAGGATCTTGCCCTGGGCAGGAAATCTTACCTCAAGTTCACCAACTAAAGCTGTGATCTTTTCCGCATTATGGGCAATATCAATATATACACGGTCTTCAACCTGGCGTAAACGACCCACAAGGCGGGCTGCGGCAAATTTCTCCAAAACAGACGGTTCGTCTACCTGCGGGCAGAGATGGCGAATCACGGCAAGGCTGAGCGCGGCATTCCATTTTTGATAAGTCGCGCTCAAAAGTGCTTCAGCCACCAGTGGTGTTGCCACTCGCTCTTTTAATTCGTCAACCTGGGCCTGCTCGGTCTGATAAAGGGGTGCGTTTACATCCTGACAGACCGCCTGGATGATCTCCAAATTGGCGGGATTGCGATCACTGGTAAAGAAAGGCACCCCTGGCCGCGCAATGCCGGCTTTATCCAATACACGTTGCCACTGCTCCTGGCCGAGCATATGCGCATGATCTGATCCAACGTTGGTCAACACCGTCGCCGCGACATCCAAAGCACGCGTCTGATCATACCGTCCGCCTACGCTTGCTTCTAGCGCAGCCCATTTCACTTCATGTTTCTCGAACAGCGCCAATGCGATTAAGATCGAGATTTCAGGAAAGGTGTGGACATGATCAGAATTGTTCAAAGTCAGTCGCACACAATGTGGCCGAATGCGCGTTTCCCAGGCCCAGGCAACATCAGCCTGGCTGACAAACTCGCCATTGATGCTAAAACGTTCGCGATAATCGAACAAATGCGGGCTCATAAACGCGCCCGCCTTCCCGGCGCAAGAGAATCCCATCTCTAAAAAGCGACAGGTCGAACCCTTACCGCCAGTGCCAGCCACATGAATCAATTGCGTTGGGTGACCGTTCGGCCACAAGGTTTGGATCGATGCACGCAGCAATTCCTGGCGCGCTAATTTTTGGGTTGTCCATTCGGCATGGTAAATCTGATCAACGACGTTGTAATAAGGAAAATTAGGCTCTTGCACTTCGTTTTGTCCAAACTCTTTGACACTAATAAGACGAGAAAAAGCGGTTACACAGAGGTCACGGAGAAAAGCAAAACTGCTCGATTGTCGGTCTCCGTGATCGCTATATCTCCTCCGCGCGCTCTGTGTAACTGCATCAATGTTAAGGCGCGCTATTAATAGGCCCGCGCAAAAATTGCCATGTGCGTGGCCGGTTTGCCAGTGTAAAAACAGCGCCCTTCACCACCTGGTTGGTCGAGCGGATAACAGCGATGGGTGGCTTTGGTCTCTTGTTGTATCCGCTTTTCGTCCTCATCACTGCCAGCCCACCAGGCGCGCACAAAACCGGTGGCGACACGTTCCTTGAATTCGGCATAGTTTGCCGCCGTTAGGGTATGCTCATCGCGGAATTTGGTGGCGCGCGATAAAAGATTCTGTTGGATCGTATCCAAAAGCTCTTGCACCGTTGGCGCTAAAGTCTCTTGGCCAACCAGTTGTTTCCCCGGCTTACCAAGCAGATCACGCCGTGCCAACACCACCATATTTTGCTCGGCATCGCGCGGGCCAATTTCCAGACGCAACGGTACACCCCGCATTTCCCAG
>JAPLGZ010000219.1 GCA_026389895.1 Chloroflexota bacterium
AATTCACAGTAAACTTTGGAAAAGCCTAATTCCTCACGGCCACTGATGATCGGATCGGTCAGATTTTCCCAGAGCACGGTTAAGAAGCTGCCAGTCACCGTCTCTTGTTCTCCCCAAAAAGTAGCCGGAAAGGCGACGCCCAACACGTTGTAGCCGCGACCGGCCAACCACTCAATCTCGGTCATGTAACTGGCGTAAACAGTGACAACCGGTTCGCCAGCCAATTCGAAGCGATCTGGCAAGAGCGCGGCAAGCTGCGCCTGATTCGTGAGAAAACTGACGGCCAGGGTCGTCACTTTGGGATTGTCTTTGCAGGCAAATTTGCGGCCATCCGGCCCTTGTCTTGGCCCCATGGTCGGCCCAAAATGCGTCGGCATGCGATACATGCTGCCGGGTTGAAATTGATAGGGCATCTACTTTTCCTTTCGTTTTGCGTGGCGATTGGGAACAGAGAAATTGTACTCTTTTTGTAGATGCGGGCGCAAGTTGAGAAATTGGGCCAAGGCTGGGGCTTAGGGCAACGGCGGATTAATGAAATTATCAGTGGCAAACGTGGGATACTAAGATCACGTTGAGAACCGAACTTTTGATCAAAAGTTCGGTTCTCATGCTGGATATAAATATAGTTGAATGCTTAGCCCTTCACCGCGCCAGCAGTCAACCCCGAAATAATGTAGCGCTGCATGATCAGATAGAAGAGCACCGGCAAAATCGAGAAGATCAACCCGGCGGCCATATACTGTTCTACTGGTGTAAACCCGGTCGCCTTGAGCGTGGTCAACCCCACCGAGGCCGGTTGAAATTCTGCGCTGGTCAGCATGATCACGGCGAATAGAAACTCATTCCAGGCCGAGAAGAAAGAGACCACGGCAACGGCAACCAGCCCAGGCGTGGAGAGCGGCAGGACAATATGCCAAAGCACACTTAGCTCAGTGCAGCCATCGACTACGGCAGCGTCCAAAACTTCAGTAGGGACAGTATCAAAGACGCCTTTCAGAATCCAGATACAGATCGGCAAGGCGAACGCAGTATCAACCAGCGAGAGTGCAGGCAGGCTATCCAGCATGTTCAACTGCTGGTAAATCTTATAAAGCGGAATCAAAATCAGAATTTCCGGCAACATCTGCGTCACAAGTAGAAACAGGCCGAATGTGGTGCGCCCTTTCCAACGTAGGCTAGAGAGTGTATAGGCGCCCAACACAGTCAAAGCCGTACAGAGCAGCATCGCCATCATGGCAATCAAAAATGAGTTACGCAGCCAAAGCGCCACGGGGTGATTCGCAAACAGTTCGGAAAATTGATAGAACGTGATCTCTTTGGGGATCAAAGGCGGTGGATAGTGCAGCGTATATTTGCTGGGCTGAAAGGTGCTGACCAGCATCCAATAGATCGGGAAGACCGTCATCACCGAGACCACCGACACCGTCACATAAAGGACAATTGTGCTGAGTGTCTGTCCTACTTTAGATTTCTTGGGGGTTGCGCCTGGGCTTACCGCCATATTTGTCATATTAACTGTTCTCCTGCGCCCGGCGAGATTGCAGAATGATAAAGAAAAATGCAATAACCAGTGAGACCACAAAGCCTGCCACCCCCAGGGCCGTGGCATAGGAATAGTCATAGAAGCGGAAGGCTGTGTTGAAAATCCGCATCACAATGGTTTCCGTCGCACCGGATGGACCACCACCGGTCATCAAGTAGATGATAGTGAATTGTTTGAACGAGAAGATCGACGCCAATACCACCAGCAATTCCAGGGTGGTGCGAATGCTGGGAACGGTGATGCGCCAGAACAGTTGTAACGAATTGGCGCCATCCACTTTGGCTGCTTCATAGATCTCTTGGGGCACCGACTGCAAGGCGGCCAAAATGACCAGGCTGTAAAAAGGGAAAGCCTTCCAAGAAGCGATCAACACCACCCACCCCATCGCCAACACTGGCACCTGCAACCATTGGGGGTTGGTCGTGACACCAGGGATCCAACGCACCAGTAGATTGACCACGCCAAACTGTGGGCTGAGGATCCAGACAAAGATCATCACCACTGGCACTTCAGGGAAGGCCCACGGCAGCATCAGCATGGCGCGTGCCAACGGTCGAAAGCGAAACGGGCGGTTGAAGAGCAACGCCGTCGCCAAACCAACGCCAATTGCGACAATGATCACCAAGCCGGTGAAGATCAGCGTGGTCTGCATCACCTTCCAGAAGTCGGGATCGCTGAACATACGCTGATAGTTTTTCAACCCAACCCAAGTGGGCGGGCTATTAGCGGCCAGTTCGATCTGTTGAAAACTGCCGTAAATGCCCTGCGCAATGGGATAGACGACCAACGCCAGTTCATAAAGAATAATCGGCAACGCCAACGCATAAGGCAACAACCGCAGACGGGCGCGGGGCGGCTTTTGCGCTTGATGGATGCGGCTCGTTGCGCCGCTCGTACCTGATGGATAGTTATTCTTGGTTGTCAAGGAAGTTCATCTCCGGTCGAAGATTCCAGCGATGTTGGTCGGGCGGATGGGTTTGGCGCGCCCAGGCTCGCAGCACAGCATTATCAGCCCGTTTAGTCGCCATCTTAGCCGCGACCGCGGCGGGATCCCAATCGGCCAACAGACGGGCAAGCAATTGCTCACGGACGGCCTGACAAGTTGGATCTTGCGCCCGATCCACTAGTTCACCTGGGTCTTCGTTCAAATTAAAAAGTTGTGGCGCTAGGTCTTGGTAATAGACAAGTTTCCAATCGCCTTGGCGCAACATGCGTTGATACGTCTTGCCATTGTCGATAATTTGGGGCACGTATTCATCGGCGCAATATTCAGAGAAGGCGATATTTTCCCACACAGGCGGCGTGCGTAGATCAGAAATCAAACCCAGAAAGCTACGCCCTGGTGAATTCGGCAAGGATGGTGCGTCTAGGGCATCGAGCAGGGTGGCGTTGACATCGAGCGCACTTACCACCTCTGTACAACGCTGCCCCCCTTCAATCACACCGGGCCAGTTGAGGATAAGTGGCACCTTGACGGACTCTTCATGAAAGACGTGCTTCCACCAGAGTCCATGCTCACCTTCCATATCGCCATGATCAGAGGTGTAGACGATCAAAGTGTTCTTCGCCAGGTCATTCGCTTCCAGGGCGTGCAAAATCTGGCCGATCATGATGTCCACGCGATGCACGAGCGCCCAATAGGCGGCGCGTGAACGCAGAATTTCAGCGTCTGGCACCTCGACAATCCCCGTATGTTCGCGCCATGCGCGCAAAAAGGGATGCTTGACTTGGTCAAAGGGCACGGGTTTCTTGGGCATGGTCATTTGCGCGGCATAGATTGCAAAATCTTCTTGCCGGGCTACGTAGGGTGGATGGGGCAACATAAAGCCCACGGTGAGACTAAAGGGAGCGAGCTTGCCGGTGCTCTTCTTCTCAACCCCAAACCGGTTCAAATAATCCACCGTTGCCGCCACGACATATTCGTCATGCACCTGATAGGCGGATTGGCCCGCGCCCGACTTGACAAGGCTGATGCGGTCCGGACCGGCTGTGCCATCCAGCACGCCACGGCCTGCGTCACCCCCACCAATATAGTTGGGTCCGTGATCACCCACCAACCGTTCGGCGTAGCCATGCAACTGATCGGGGCCGACCAAATGCATCCGCCCAATGATGACCGGGCGGTAGTTTGCCGCGCCCATCGCATGCGCCAATGTGGGAATACCCGAATCTAAGACGTGACTATTCGTCCACACCTCATTCTGATAGGGATGCAGTCCCGTCAGCATGGACATGCGTGAGGGCACACAGATCGGCGAGGTGCAGTAGGTATTTTCAAAGAGCGCCCCATTGGCGGCTAATCGATCCAAATTGGGTGTCTGCACCAATGGATCACCATAACAGCCGACCACATAGGGGTTATGTTGGTCGGTGTGAATGTAGAGTAGGTTAGGTCGTTGGTTTGTGCTCATAAACAGGCAGTATTTGCATAGGACTTGCGTAAAACAGATGCATGTCAATAAAGCGTAGGGGTGCCAAGTATCGGTATAATCCAAATCAGTAAATTCTGGGGCTACTATTCGCCCTGGATCGCGCCAGCCGTCGCGGCCCGCACAATAAAACGCTGGGACAACAAAAAGATAATGATCACTGGCAGCACGGTAATGACACTGATCGTCGCCATGTCAGGGCGGAGGAGCAGAACCTTGCCATAGGCGCTTGGATTAGGATTCAGCGCGCCAGTCTGTTGCGCCATTACCCAGATCCCAACGGGTAAGGTCTTGAGGCGATCACTCTCGAGAAAGATCGAAGCGGCAAAAAAGCCGTTCCACAGCGCGGCAAACTGGGTAAAGAGCAGCATGGCGATCACACTCTGTGCCAGCGGCAACCCAATATGCCAGAACATGGTCAGATCAGAGCAACCGTCCACCTTGGCCGCATCCACAATATCCCTGGGCATGACCGTCTTGTAATAGGTATAGGTAAGATAGACCGCAAACGGCGCAAAGCCCGCGGGTAGGATCACGGCCCAAGGAGAGTTGATCAAGCGCAGCAGGTACAACTCCATATACATCGGCAAGACGGCGGCATCACTGGGCAGCAACATCAAGATCAAGGTTGCCCACAGCAATAATTTGCGCCCCCGGATGTTGACATTGGCCAACAAATAGCCCGCAGGAATGGTGATCACCAAACAGAGCGTCAATGCAAAGGCCACATACCAGACCGAGTTCCAGGCCCAAGTCATGACAATGCCATTGTTATAATTCATCAGGCGATGCCAAGAATCGACCACATTTTGCAAATTACCAAAAGCCAACGGCGGAAGTTCGGTCAATTGCTTGTGCGCTTTGGTGGGGGTGATGAACAGCCAGAGAACCGGCACCCCGAAATAGAGCAAAAGTAGCACAAGAATGGCCAGACGAAACAGATAAGAGACCGGGTCTAACCCAACGCGATAACGCCAGTTGGTATAGACTCTTTTCAATGAAAAAGCGGGTGGGGAGATTTGCGATACTTGCGCCATCAGGCTTTACTCCTCAAGGAAGAGAGTGCGCAGCCGTTGTAGACAACAGAGCGCCACGCACTAAAATTACGGTAAAGATTAGTTTCTGACCACATCAGTTTTAAACATCCCCGTGCGGGTCACAATAAAGACCGCCGCCACAAGACTGATCAGCAACATGATCAACGAGATGACCGCCGATTTCCCAAAATCACCCGTACGAATGGTGATAAAGGCGCTCCACATATTGGGCGACCAGTAGGGATCAATCGGCGAGGCCGTTTGCAAACTGGTTTGCAGGATAAATGGTTCGGCAAAAAGTTGCAGGCTTTGAATCGTCAAGTTAATTAACATGAACAACGCATAGCCCATGATTAAAGGCCGCTTGATGTGATAAGCCAATTGCCAGGGGCTACAGCCGTCAATTAGCCCGGCTTCAATCACTTCGCGATTAATCCCGGTCAATGCGCCATAAAAAACGGCAATCCACCCGCCAGAGCTGGCAAAAAACCGCAAGAGCACCATGAAATAGATCAAGGTCTTGTTGTTTAGGATATCACCAGCCACCCTGGCGCCGGTCAGTTTGAGCAAGAAGCCAAACGGGCTGATCCCTGGGTCAAACATAAAGATCGCGATCAACGCAACGGCCGGCAAGGTAATCGCGCCCGGCACGAAATAGATGGTGCGCATAAAGCCACCCAGGCGATCATCGGCCAGATCGAGGATCAGCGCGATACCCAAGGCGCCGATAAAGCTGACCGGCAACATGATCACCCCAAACTTCAAAATATTCCCAAAGCTGATCAGCAATTGGGGATCTTGCAAAATCGAGGCGTAATTCGATAGTCCGGCGGCGAAGTATTCAGGCTGGTAATTCCCATATTTCGAAAAACTAAAGATGATGGCCAGGATCATGGGCACGATCCCGAAGACGATCATAAAGCCAATATAGGGAATGCCGAGCAGGATGGCACTATTAAACTGGAACCGCCGCCGCTTTGTTGCTTTACTCGCTGCTGCTAGAGCCATGTGGATTGTAAACCTCCAAGAAAATAACAAGGAGCCTCACCCTTGCGTCCCTACCGTGAACGGTAGGGCTAAGTTCAGGAGAGGGGGCGCCCGTAGGGCGCGGGGGTGAGGCTCCGTATTACCAAAAAAAACGATAGTACGCAGACGACAAACATCTGCGTACTATCGTCAGGGCAAATCTAGGTTATTTAAAATCATCCAAGCCTGTGGTGACCGGCGTGTAACCAAGCTTGCCAGCGCCATCTACCAAAACTTTCTGCATTTCGGTAAGTGAAGCTTCGTAGGTCAGTTCGCCTGCATTGATCTTGGCCGATATCGGTCCGAAAAGGGCGTTGATATCGACAGGACCTTCGGTCGCCATGGTCCACATATGGCCGGCTTCTGACTTCAAGACTTCACCGGCTTTTGTCGTATCTTCCAGGTAGGTGAGGGTAGGCATCCGGGTCTTCAGCCATTCCTCAGCTGCCGGCATATAGGCCGGATAGGTGCCTTGTTCTTTGATCACGTCGGTGGTCATATACGTCAAGAAATCGGCGGTCAATTGAGGATTCTTGGTGTGACGCGACATGACCCAGGCCGCACCACCCCACCAGAAGACCCAAGCATGGTCCTGACCCTGCCATTTTGGCATAGGTGCGACGCCGATCTTGCCTTGGAATTTAGGATCGGCAGCATCATAATAGGTGCCCTTGATCACATAATCGCCAAACCAAGAGGACGACGGCATGAAGAGCCAATTATCACTTTTGACCAGGTCCGAGGTCTCTGCCGCAAACATGTTGGTGAGCTTGTAATAGCCATCCTTGCTCATCTTATCCAGCCACTGGGCGGCCTTTACGCAATTTTCGTGGGTGGCATTAATGCGGATCTGCCCAGCGCTCAGAATCTGCTGGAAGGGACATTTATTCGAAACCAGGATATTAAAGAAAGAGGTGATCTCCTGGCCGAGCGCGCACTGGATTTCGGGGTGCGACTGCTTGAGCGAGGCACAGGTATCGGCCAATTCTTCGTAGGTCTCGGGAACTTTAATCCCTAATTCCTTCACCTTCGTCGCATTGTACCAGAGCACAAAGTGGGCCAGGTCATTGCGCACACAATACAGTTTGGTGCCATCCCAGCAGTTCTGCAACGAGCCGGGCGCAAAGCCTTCAATGATCTTTGGATCGATATAGGGGGCCAAATCGCCGAGGTAGTTATGGGCTGCGTCGTTGATCACGGGGACGATGTTGGGGCCGCCAAAGGAGGCATCCGGCCAGCCGCCGCCGACATTATTCCAGAACAGGATCTTCTGTGGCAGTTGCCCATAGTCTGTGGTGGTCAACGATACCAGCTTGCCCTTATCGGGGAAAGCCTTGATAAATTTGCCAGCCGATTCCTCACGGGCAGCGTCAATCCAGACTTCAATCGACGCATTCTTATCGGTCTGCACACCCGCCGGTCCTGCAGCTGGTGGAGCGCCAGCCCCGCAGGCCGTAAGCACGAAACTCAGGATCAATAAGGCGCTGAGTACAGAAAAGACGATCTTTTTAGACATATCAATTTCCTCAGAATTTATGGGCCAATTTAACAACTGTTTACTACTCAGATTGCGCATCCAGCAGAAAAAGCGGTTACACAGAATACGCAGAGGGAAAGCCGGCACAGAGATTCACAGAAAACAGCCATAGCGAAAATGGATTTTCTCTCTGTGAATCTCTGTGCCTTCTCCGTGTACTCTGTGTAACCGCTTTTCTGCATCATATAAAATGGATTTACTTAATGCGATCCGCCAACGCTTCCGCTTCGGTCTGCGCTTTGGCCATCGCGTCTTCGACCGATTTACCGGCGTTGAGCACGTCGGCGAAGTTGGTGATCACGATTTGGCCGAATTCTTGGAAGTTGTAGACAAAGTCACCCACCACATCAAATGGGGTCACATAGCTGACGCCATCAAAACCGGGTTTCAACCATTCCAACTTGTCCAGATATTCCTTGCGGGCAGCCGACGGTTGGGCGAAGATCACATCTTCGCAGCCTTCCACCATGCGCCGGTAGTTATCTGGCTTATACATGTACGTCACAAATTCAAGCGCTGCTTCCTTGACCGCGGAATCCTTATTGATCATCATCGGGTGGATGCGGGCGATCGATTTGTTGCTGGCCCACGGAATTGGGGCGCTACGCAGTTGGGGATAGAGATCTGGATACGTTGGCTTTAAGCCGCCAACCGCGGCCGAGACGTAGAGCCCTTGCGCAATTGCGCCCGTCCCAAACAGACGTTGCCCGGTAGGGCCATCAGCGCCCTGCGGCATCGCGACATCATACATCTCTTTAAATAGTTTAAGCCCCTTGATGATGGGATCAGAAGTCAACAGCGGTGTCTTGTCTTTGGCCCACACGCCGTCATACGGCATGGCCCACTCTTCGAGGGTAAACCAGAAATCCGACGCTTCGTTGACCAAATGACTGGACCAGAAGCCATACTTCTGAGCATCGCGATCAGTCAAAGCCTTACTGACCTCAATCCACTCTTCTGGTGTCTTCGCCGGGGTGATTTTTGCCTCCTCGTAGCGCTGCTTATTATAGAGAATGCCAAAGGCGACCGTCACCATGTCCAGCCCATACAATTTGCCATCTTTGCGCAAAGCGTTGTGGGCTGAGCTCAGATCCGTAATATTGTTGCGCACGAGCACATCATCCAGCGGCAAGAGCAGATCTGCCTTGATCAGGCGGGGCGCCAGTTCAGGCGTGGCTTGCAAGATATCGCCGTCTAGTTTGCCGGATTGGGCGGCCACGATTGTCTTGGTGGTGTAGGCGTCAAAAGGGATATTCTCGGCCTTGATTTCGATATCTTTCTGCGAATCGTTAAATTCCTTGATAAAGGCATTCCAGGTCTTGCCGCGGTTGCCTTCTTCGAACCACCAAGAGAGATAACGGACCGTCTGCTTAGCGCCCTTATTAACGGCAGGGGCATTCGAGCCAGCAGGGCCAGCGGCCGGCGCGGCACACGCGGCCAATGCGGCGCCGGCGCCAATCAAGGCCGTGGCCTTGAGAAGTCGGCGGCGACTAATTTGTGGGGATTTTTGGGTCGTCATGACAATTCTCTCCTTCCAAAATTGCTTTAAAATGCTCCGGTTCAGTGAAATGAGTCGAGGGGAAACCGTGCCCCGGATCAGCGCGGTGAACTCAGTAAGAGACGGCTTGGCGGCTAGTCTTTCGTCGGGTGTACAACTTATCAGGGTGTACAACAGTGAATGGGGGCTTACCCTAGTTATACTAAAAATCTAGACAATGTGGGACGTTTACGAATCGTAAGCGAAATCATCACACAGAGAGAGCAACTGCCCATCATCAGTCATGGCAGTTGGCACAGGTCAAATTGCTCTATAAATTTTACAATACTGGGAAAATTATCTTGTAGCTGGGACAATTAGCACTACATTAATTTTAAATGTAAGATTGACACATTGTCAAATTTTGGTATACAATATACGAAATGCGTGATCGGCACCTTTATGACGTACGAGAATTGGCTGGCGCTGGTCGCTACAACCATTTTTCCAACGTCGATGCTCCGGTGAGAGCATCCAGCCGAGCCGTGCTGCGGCCTCCCCAGTCATAAGCAGTCAGCACTCACGTAGTTACAATCACGGCCCGACAAGATAGTTGGGCATAAAAAAGCAAAAGACCGAACAAATAACCCAAACAACGCGCGCCCATCATGAGAATTACGAAGTTAGAAACGATCTGGTTTGAAGCAATGCCCAAAGGTGCATGGCAACAGCAGATGGGGCAGTCGCGCCAGGCGCTGCCCAACAATTGTTGGGTGCGCGTCTACACGGATAATGGCTTAGTCGGTCTGGGTGAGACCTACTATGTTCCTTCAGCCATTAGTGCGATCATTCATGATGTCTATGCGCCGCTGCTGATTGGCAGGAACGCGCGCGACATCGAGAATAATTGGGCCAATCTCTTTGCATTGGTCAACTTCTGTGGTTTTGCTGGTGCAGAAATGCGGGCACTCTCGGCCATTGATATTGCCTTGTGGGATTTGGTTGGTCAAGACACGGGCCAACCGATCTACAACTTGCTGGGCGGGCGCAATCGAGAACGCATCCAAGTCTACAATACTTGCGTCGGTTATGGCAATTATCCTGACTTTGCCTGGCTTGAAGGACGCGCCGGTGAACTGGCAGAGAGTCTGTTACGCCAGGGCATCAAGGCCATGAAAATTTGGCCTTTTGACCAATTCGGCGTGACTTTGGCCGGGCCAGCCAACCCACACGGGAAAGTTCGCATTTGGGGCGGTGAGACTGCCGCCGGCTTGCTGGCCCATTCGCTTGACAACGAAGATTTAAAGCGCGGTCTGCAAATTGTGGCAGATATTCGCCAGGCAGTAGGTGACAAGATGGCGATTGCCATCGAAGGCCATGCCCGCTGGGATCTGCCCACCGCCACGCGCATTGCGCGGGCTCTGGAATCCTACGACATTCTCTGGTTGGAAGAGATCATGCCACCGGATAATATCGAAGCGTATGTGCGTCTGAAAGCCGCCACGACCGTTCCGCTCTGCCAAAGTGAGCGCTTGTTCACCCGTTTTGGTTTTCGCCAGGTGATCGAAAAGCCGGTCGCCGATATTATTATGCCAGATGTAGCCTGGGGTGGCGGCATCACCGAAACACGTAAAATTTGCGCGCTGGCCGACACCTATTATCTCCCCATCACCTTGCATGATACGGTTGGGCCAGTCGCACTGTGGGCCTCGGCGCACTTGATGTTGCACATTCCCAATGCCATGATCATGGAAAGCGTGCGGGCCTATTGGAGCGAAGGCGGATGGTACAACGATGTGGTGACCCAGCCAATTCGCATCGAAGAAGGTTATCTTACCCTGGGCGACAGTCCTGGATTAGGTATCGCGCTGCGCCCCGAACTGGTGCAACGTCCTGATGCGCGCGTGCGAGTGACCACCGAGCAAGATTTGCAGCAGTGGGCGTAGCGAAGGGTCAAAAATCGCCTAAAGAATCCGGAGGCATTGGATGGCAAGAGCGCCCTTTCAAGTGTTGGTTTACCCATATCGCAAAGCGAGGGATGGCTTTGAATATGCCCTGCTGCAACGGTCGGATGCCGGTTATTGGCAAGGAGTGGCGGGCGGTGGTGAAGATAACGAGACACCGCTAGAGGCCGCCAAGCGAGAAACGCGCGAAGAGAGTGGCATTCCAGAAGCTTCCACTTTTTTACAGTTAGAGACAGTCTGTCCGAATCCAGTAACCGATTTTAGGGATAGTTATCTGTGGGGCGACGACGTTTATGTCATCCCCCAATATTTTTTCGGTGTACAAGCCGACCAACAAACGATCGTCCTTTCGCATGAGCATACGGCGCATTGTTGGGTGAACTATGATGAGGCGCTGAGCTTGATCAAGTACGATGGTAATAAAATTGCCTTGTGGGAATTAAACCGAAAATTACGCGGCTTAGGCCCGCGCGATTAAGCGTACAATAGAATGCAATAGACTCCTCTCTAACTCTCGCGGCGATTAAGGGAACTGAATTTTGCAGAGGGTAGGTGCGGTTTGTAACCGCAAGGCTGGCGTATCCGACGCATCGTGCGGTTAAAAACCGCACCTACGCGAGCCCTTACCTTATTGGCAGTCTCCCTAACCCTCCAGGCGAGAGGTCGGTTGCACTAATTACACTAGGCTATTCTTTATTCAAAAATCTCATATTTTTTACTTAAAAACTCAGAATTGAGGCTATACCCATGAAACCAAAAGTTGTCATTGCCTACCAAAGCTTCGGCGATCTAGAAGTCGAGAAAGATGTCTTAAGCCGGATTGATGCGGACATCAACCATGTGGGTGATCTAACGTCGCCCGCCGCGTTGGAAGCGGTCAAGCAGGCCGACGCCGTGATGGTCACCCTGCAAAAAGTCACCGGCGAGATCATCAACAGCATGCAAAATTGCCGTGTGATCAGTCGCGCCGGCACAGGCCTCGATACGATTGATATCGATACCGCCACCGCCAAAGGCATCTGGGTGGCCTATGTGCCCGATTATTCGATCGACGAAGTGTCGGCGCACGCGATTGCGCTGCTCATGGTCCAGGCCCGCGGCATTGTGCCACTGGTGCAAACCACACGCGCCGGCAAGTGGGACAACATGGCTTCGGGGCCAGTCTATCGCCTCAAAGACCAAACCCTGGGCGTTGTTGGCTTTGGCCGGATTGGCCAAGCGACGGCGGAAAAAGGCCGCGGCTTAGGGTTAAAGGTGATTGTCCACGATCCCTATGCCAACCAAACGGTTGTCGACAAACTGGGCGTGCGTGTGGTAGATTTGGAAACTTTGGCCCGCGAATCCGACTACATTTCGCTCCATGCCCCGCTGATTGACTCCACCAAACACATTGTCAATGCGCAGTTCCTATCCTGGATGAAACCGACAGCCTATTTGATCAACGCCGCACGCGGGCCGTTGATCGATGAAGATGCCCTCCTCCAAGCCGTGCGCGCCAAACAAATCGCCGGCGCCGCCATGGATGTCTTAGCCGTTGAACCGATTGATCCCAATAGCCCATTGCTACGCGAAGAGCGTATTCTGATCACCCCGCATGCTGCGTGGTATTCCGAAGAGGCCAAGATCGATTTGCGCACGCGCTGTGCCGAGGAAGTTGTGCGGGTTTTGAGTGGAGAAAAACCACGCTCACCAGTGAATGAGATAAAGTAATAGGGATCAGTAGGATTTCAGGAGCTACCATGAAAATTACGCGCATTGAAACCGTTTGGATCGACGAGCAGCCCAATACGATGTGGGTACGGTTGCATACGGATGATGGTTTGATCGGGCTGGGTGAAACCTATTATGTGCCACGCGCCGTCAGCGCCATTATCCACGATGTCTTTGGCAATTTATTACTGGGACGCAGCCCGCTCGACATTGAGAACCACTGGAATAACATGTTCTCGACGGTCAATTTCTTTGGCTACGCAGGGGCCGAGATGCGCGCCATCAGTGCAATCGATGTGGCGCTGTGGGATATTGTCGGCCAACATGTCGGGCAGCCAATCTATAATCTGCTGGGCGGGCGTAACCGAGAAGCGATTCCCGTTTACAATACATGTGTCAGTTATGGCAAATATCAGGATTATCACACCTGGCGCGAAGGCCATGCCGGTGAACTGGCCGCCGATCTGCTCAAGAATGGCATCAAGGCGATGAAGATCTGGCCATTCGACCAATTTGGCACATCGCTTGGCGGGCCGATTGGCAGCCGGGCCGGGGTCGAGGCTGTGGGACCGGTGACCCATTTTCTCAGCAAAGAGAACATGAAAAAAGGTCTTTCGTATGTGGAAGACATTCGCAAAACAGTCGGTGACAAGATGGAGATCGCCATTGAAGGCCATGCCCGTTGGAATCTACCCGAGGCAGTTGAAATTGGGCGTGCGCTGGAAAAGTATGACATCTTGTGGCTGGAAGAGATTATTCCGCCCGACAACGTAGACGCCTACGTGCGCTTGAAAGAAGCGGTAAAGGTGCCAATCTGCGCCAGCGAACGGCTGTTCACGCGCTTTGGTTTCCGTCAGTTGATCGAGAAAAACGCCGCCGATATTATCATGCCGGACATGGCGTGGACCGGTTGGATCACCGAGACGCGCAAAATTTGTGCGCTGGCCGACACCTATTATTTGCCCGTCTGCACGCATGATTGTATTGGTCCGGTAGCGGCCTGGACTTCGGC